>DASVJU010000165.1:0-8569 GCA_036385755.1 Thermoanaerobaculia bacterium | reverse complement strand
AACCCTTCAGGCTCTCTCTGAAAATCTTCTTCGAGTCTTTCAGCGGCACGCGGTCCTGGGGGCGCTTTGGGCCCGCGAGGGAGGGCTCGACGTCCTTGAGGTTGAGCGTGAGCGTGTCCGTGAAGAGCGGGTCAGGAGTGTCCTTCGTGCGGAAGAGGCCCTGGTACTTGCAGTAGGCCTCGGCGAGCGCGACCGTCTTCGCGGGACGATTCGTGAACGTCAGGTACTTGATCGTCTCGGCGTCGACGGGGAAAAAGCCCATCGTCGCGCCGTATTCGGGCGCCATGTTCGCGATCGTCGCGCGGTCGGTCAGCGCGAGGCCCGCGACTCCGGGCCCGTAGAACTCCACGAACTTCCCGACGACGCCCTTCTTGCGGAGCATCTGGGTCACCGTGAGGACGAGATCGGTGGCCGTTGCTCCCGGAGGCAGCGTGCCGACGAGCTTCATGCCGATGACGTCGGGGATGAGCATCGACTGCGGCTGGCCGAGGAGCGCGGCCTCCGCCTCGATTCCGCCGACGCCCCAGCCGAGGACGCCGAGCCCGTTGATCATCGTCGTGTGGCTGTCCGTGCCGACGAGAGTGTCCGGATAGGCGGTCTTTCCCGCACCGGCGAAGACGACGCTCGCGAGGTACTCGAGGTTGACCTGGTGGCAGATGCCCGTGTCGGGCGGGACGACGCGGAAATTGCGGAAGGCGTCCTGTCCCCAGCGCAGGAACGCGTAGCGCTCGCGATTACGGTTGAATTCGAGAGCCGCGTTCGCTCCGAAAGCCTGCGACGTCGCGAACTGGTCGACGATGACCGAGTGGTCGATCACGAGGTCGGCCGGCGCGATCGGATTGATCTTGTCGGGGTTCCCGCCCATCCCGGCGAGGGCCTCGCGCATCGTCGCGAGATCGACGACGGCCGGCACGCCCGTGAAGTCCTGCAGGAGGACGCGGGCGGGGCGGAACGCGATCTCGCGGTCCGTCGGCCTTTTCACGTCACGCGTCGCGAGGCCTTCTATGTCCTGCTTCGTGACGGAGCGGCCGTCTTCGTATCGAAGAAGGTTCTCGAGGAGAATCCGGAGCGAGAACGGAAGCTTTCTGAGCCCGGGGAACTTCTTCTCGAGGGCCTTGAGGCTGTAGATCGTGTAGCTCGTCGACCCGACCTTCAGGCGGGCCTTCGTCTTGAAGCTGTCCTGCATGTGTCCTCCGGCAGTCCCGCCGGGACCGGCGGGCGGCGCATTTTAGACGCAAGTATCCCCGGCGCGCGCTGATTCAGAAGGATCAGGAGCGCGATGCCGGCGTCTCCCCGAGGGAGCGTGCTCCGGCCCGGTGGTGAAACCCGCAAAAGCGAGTTAGCGTAGATCGGTCATGCAAAACAAGATTCGCCTTGGTGCCATTCTGTTGTGCCTTCTCGCGGCCTCCGGAAATGCCGCCGCCGTCACCGCGGAGGAGATCGTCGCGAAGAACGTCGAGGCTCGCGGCGGCGCCGCCGCCCTCGCGTCCCTCAAGAGCCTCCGCCGGACCGGCCGGTTCGTGCTCCCGGGGCGCAACCTCCTCGTCACGCTGTCCGAAGTGAAGGAGCGCCCCGGGCGGATCCGGCAGGAGGCCACCTTCCAGGGCCTCACGCAGATCCAGGCGTGGGGCGGCGAGAAGGGATGGCAGGTCCAGCCCTTCGAGGGGCGCAAGGACGCGGCTCTCATGTCCGAGGACGACGCCAAGCCGTTCCGGCTCGCCGCGGACCTCGACGGCCCGTTCGTGAACGCGAAGGCGAAGGGCCACACCCTGGAATACCTCGGGACCGAGGACGTGGACGGCACGCTCGCGCACAAGCTGCGCGTGCGGCTGAAGTGGGGGGGCGACGTGACGGTCTGGATCGACACCGACACCTGGATGGTCATCCGGGACCTGCAGACGACGACGGTCCGCGGGGCCGAGCAGCAGGTCGAGACGGACTACGGCGACTACGAGAAGGCCGGCGGCGTCTTCGTCCCGATGAGCGAGGAGAGCGGTCCGCCTAACTCCCCGCCCGCCTCTCGGGGGAAGTCGATCTACGACAAGGCCGAGGCGAATGCCGCCGTCGCCGGAGACGCTTTCACGTTCCCGGCGACGATCGCGGCGCCGGCAGGAGCGGGCCGATGAGAGCGGCCGCCGCTCTCCTTCTCGCGGCCGCGGCGCTCGGCGCCTCCGCCGCCCCGCCCGTCGTCGACTCCGGCGCGATCTCGGGCCTCGGCGCCCGCAACATCGGTTCGGCCACGATGAGCGGCCGCATCGCCGCTGTCGCGGGCCGCGTCGAGGACGACGGCGCCGTGACGTTGTTCGTGGGAGCGGCTTCGGGCGGGGTCTGGAAGTCGCGCGACGGCGGGACGACCTTCAAGCCCGTCTTCGACAAGCAGCCCGTGCAATCCATCGGCGCGATCGCACTCGACCCTTCCGACCCGAAGGTCGTCTGGGTCGGGACCGGCGAATCCTGGACGCGCAACTCCGTATCCATCGGGAACGGCATCTACCGCTCCGGCGACGGCGGCGAGTCCTGGACGTCCATGGGCCTCGCCGAATCAGAGAGGGTGAACCGGATTCTCGTGAACCCGAAGAAGAGCGACGTCGTCTACGCCTGCGTGCCCGGCAAGCTCTGGTCGGACTCGCCGGACCGCGGCCTCTACAAGACGACGGACGGCGGGAAGAGCTGGGCGCTCGTTCTCAAGGGCGGCAACCTCTCGACGGGCTGCTCCGGCCTCGCGATGGACCCGCGCAACCCGGACCGCCTCTTCGCGGGGCTTTGGGATTTCCGGCGTAGAGGCTGGACGTTTCGGTCGGGGGGCGAAGGACCGAAGGGGACTTCCGGGTCTGGCCTTTTCCTCACGGAGGACGGCGGCGCGACGTGGAAGAAGCTGGACGCGAAGTCGGCGCCCGGTCTGCCCGAGGGGCCGTGGGGGCGCCTCGACGTCGCGATCGCGCCGTCGAAGCCCGAGCGCGTTTACGCCGTGGTCGAGAGCGTGAAGTCTGCGCTGTACCGCTCGGACGACGGCGGGAAGACGTGGGCGCGGAAGGACGACAGTCAGCGGATGGTCTGGAGGCCGTTCTACTTCTCGCGCCTCGTCGTCGACCCGACGAACCCCGACCGCGTCTACAAGCCGAACCTGACGCTCATCGCGTCCGAGGACGGTGGCGAGAGCTTCGGCGACGTGGGCGGCGGCACGCACGGGGACCACCACGACGTCTGGATCAACCCGAAGAACCCGAAGCACGTCGTGACCGGCGACGACGGCGGCCTGTGGATCTCCTACGACGGCGCGAACCGCTGGTGGAAATGCAACAACCTGCCGGTCTCGCAGTTCTACCACGTGTCCGTGGACGAAAAAGAGCCGTACCAGGTCTACGGCGGCCTCCAGGACAACAGCTCGTGGGCCGGCGACTCCGCGTATCCCGGCGGCATCACGAACGGACGCTGGGAGAACCTCTACGGCGGCGATGGGTTCTGGGTCTTTCCGGACCCGGCCGACCCGAACTTCGTCTACGCCGAGGCGCAGGGCGGCTTCATCGGCCGGATCGACCGCAGGACGCTCGCCGCGCGCGACATCCAGCCGAAGGCCGGCTACAAGGAGAAGCTGCGCTGGAACTGGAACGCGCCGATCCACGTCTCGCGCCTCGACAAGGGCAAGCTCTTCATCGGGGCTCAATTTCTTTTCGTCACGAAAGACGGCGGACAGTCGTGGCAGCGGATCTCGCCGGATCTCACGACGAACGATGCCCTAAAACAGGAGCAGGAGCTTTCGGGCGGCATCACCGTGGACAACTCGGCCGCCGAGATGCACACGACGATCTACTCGATCTCGGAGAGCCCGCGGGACGCGAAAACGATCTGGGTCGGGACGGACGACGGCAACGTCCAGCTCACGCGGGACGGCGGCGGGACGTGGACGAACCTCGTGAAGAACGTCCCGGGCCTCCCGCCCGCGAGCTGGGTCTCGTGGGTCGAGGCCGGCCCGCACGCCGACGGCGCCGCGTACGCGGCCTTCGACCGCCATACGTTCGGCGACACCGCGCCGTGGGTCTACGCGACGAAGGACTTCGGAAAGACGTGGGACCGGATCGCCGGCCCGTCGTCGGGCGTGCGCGGCTGGGCGTACGTCATCAAGGAAGACCCTGTCCGGCCGGGCCTTCTCTACCTTGGAACGGAGTTCGGACTCTTCATCTCGCTCGACGCCGGGAAGACGTGGGCCGAATTCAAGGGCGGCAACTTTCCCTCGGTCTCGGTGCGTGACCTCGCCTTTCAGACGCGCGACCAGGACCTCGTCGTCGCGACGCACGGCCGCGGAATCTGGATCGTCGACGACCTGACGCCGCTCCGCGCGCTCACGCCGGACGTGCTCGAGAAGGACGTCGCCTTCCTCCCGGGCCGGCCTGTCCGGCAGAAGCCGCGCGGCCGCGGCGGCTGGCCGGAGGGCGACGCCTCGTTTGCCGGCCCGAACCCGCCGTCCGCCGCCGTCATCAGCTACAACCAGAAGACGCGCCACACGTTCGGGCGGATGAAGCTCGAGATCCTCGACGCCTCGGGCCGTGTCGTCGACACGCCTCCCGCGGGCAAACGCAAGGGGATCAACCGCGTCGTCTGGTCGATGCAGGAGAAGCCTCCGCGCGTTCCGACCGCCGCCGCGACCGCCGGCGCAGGTTCGGGGCCTCGCGTCCTGCCGGGCACGTATACGGTGCGCCTGACGAAGGGTGCGCAGGTCCTCGAGACGCCGCTCGTCGTGTCGCTCGACCCGCGCTCGCCCTTCACGCCCGCGGACCGCAAGGCCCAGTACGACGCCGCGATGAAGGCGCACGCGCTTTTCGGGCGCATGAGCGACGTCGTGGACCGCCTGAACGGCTACCGGGCGCTCGCAGGCGAGCGGGCAAAGGGCCTGCCCGCCGGTGAGGCCGTGCGCAAGGACCTCGATGCCTTCGCGGAGAAGGCGGACGCGATCCGCAAGGACGTCGTCGCGACGTCCGAGGGCGGCGCGATCACGGGCGAGGAGCGCCTGCGCGAGCACCTCGCGTACGTCTACGATGCGATCCTCTCGTACGAGGGCCGGCCCGGCGACTACCAGATCGAGCGCGTCGCCGTCCTCGAGCGCGAGCTGAAGGAGGTCGAGGACCGGGCGGCGGCGCTCGCCGTGAAGGACCTTCCGGCGCTCAACGAGAAGCTGCGCGCGAAAAAACTCACGCCGATCGCGGTGGCCCTCGCGCGCGGCTGAGCGGTCGCGCCGGTCAGTCGTGCGCGTCGAGGAACGCGCGGACGTTCGCGAAGGACGCCGAGGGCACGCGGTGGCCGCCGTCGTAGAGAAGGTGTTCGGCGGAGCGGAACCGCGTCGCGAGGATTTCCCGGTAAGGCGCGATCCGCGAGGCGGGGTAGTAGGGGTCGTGGTTCGTCGAGACGTGGATGACGTCCGTCGCGCGCGAGGCCGCGGTCGGGGAGCCCGGCCCCGTCCACTCGCCCGGCACGCCGCCGCAGAACGCGAGAACCGCCGCGAACGCGACGCCGTCCGGAGGGTCGGCCGCGAGCCGGTAGTTGAAGGAGCAGGGCTGGGAGAAGCCCGCGAGCACCGCGCGGGCGAGGTCGCCGCCGTTTCCGGCTGCCCACGCGAGCGCGGCGACGACGGCGCGCCGGTGAACGAGCCGGTTGTCCTCGGACCGGGGCGAGACGCCCCAGTGGAACCCTTTCCTTTGCTCGGCGTCGTCCACGCCGGAAACCAGCGTCGAATGAGGCCCCTGGAGCGAGAGGACCAGGAAGGACGGCGGCGCGACCTTGACGAGGACCGCGAGAAGCGACTCGGCGTCCATCCCGTACCCGTGCAACCCGAGGAGGACGGGCGCCAAACCACGCCCTTCCGGCCTCCTCGCGAGGAGGCGGAGCGGGACCTCAACGGACAGGAACGCCTCGACTTCGCCCGCCACGCCGCCTCCTTCGGGAACTCCTTGCCCGCCTCTCTCGTACTAGAGGATGTGAGGATGTTGGCATGACCGCCGCGATCGAGGTCCGGGGCCTCGAGAAGACCTACCGCGAGGGCCTTGGCGGCCGCGAGGTGAGGGCTCTCGCCGGCATCGACCTCGCCGTACAACCCGGCGAGCTTTTCGGCCTCCTCGGCCCGAACGGGGCGGGGAAGACGACGACCATGAAGATCCTCCTCGGGCTCACCCACCCCTCTGCGGGCTGCGCGTCGCTGCTCGGGATGCCGGTCTCGGATCCCAGGAGCCGCCGCCGCGTCGGATACCTGCCCGAGGGCCACCGCTTTCCCGGATACCTCACGGCCCGCCAGACGCTGTCGATCTTCGGACGGATGTCGGGCGTGGCTCCCGGAGAGCTGAAAACGCGCATCCCGGCGCTCCTTCACACCGTGAAGCTCTCCGAGTGGATGGACGTGAAGGTGAAGAAGTTCTCGAAAGGCATGACGCAGCGTCTCGGCCTCGCGGCCGCGCTCGTGCATGAGCCGGAGGTTCTCCTCCTCGACGAGCCGACGGACGGCGTCGACCCGGTCGGCCGCCGCGAGATCCGCGACCTCCTGAAGGCCGAGGCCGCCAAGGGGCGCGCGATCCTCCTCAACTCCCACCTCCTCTCCGAGATCGAGCTCACGTGCGACCGCGTGGCGGTCCTGCGCAAGGGTGTCGTCGCGGCGATGGGGACGGTCGAGGAGTTGACGAAGAGAGACGGGAAGAAGGATGCTTTGAAGGTCTACAGGTTTGCCGCGTCTCCGCTCTCCGAAGAGCTTGTCGCGGACCTGCGCGCGCGTGGGGCGGGTGCCGAGCGTGTCAATGGCCACGTGAGACTGACGGCGCGGGACGCGGCGCACCTCAATGAGCTCGTCGACGCGACGCGCGCCCGCGGCGCGCTCCTCACGGAGCTGACGCCCGAGAAATCGACCCTCGAAGACGTGTTCGTCGACCTCGTGCGCGCCGGCGATCCGGCGAGCGCTTCCCCCTCTTCACCTTCTAAGAAATCCGAATTCGAAAACGCCGAAACCTGCTGAGAGAACCAAGCAAATGAGAGCTTTGGCCGCGAACATCGAAGAGGTTTTCCGCGAAGCCGCCGCGCGCTGGACGCTCGTCGCGTACTTCGCGCTGTCGTCTCTGTTCGTGCTTCTCTTCGCGGTCGCCGTGAACCTCGACGTCGTGAATGGCGCGCTCGCGGGCGCGAAGATCTTCGGCCAGAACGTTCACATGGGGAATCAGAGCGTCGACCTCGACAAGCTCGTCCTCGGTTTCGAGTCGGGCTTCGCCGGCTTTCTTTACGTCGTCGGGACGTTCCTCGCGATTTTCGCGACCGCGCACCTCGTGCCGCGCCTTATGGAGAAGGGGACGATCGACCTCTACCTCTCGCGCCCCGTCGGCCGCGTGCCGCTCCTCCTGTCGCGCTATCTCGGCGGTCTCCTTCTTTCCGCGTCGAACGTCGTTTATCTCCTCGGGGCCATGTGGCTCCTCGTGATCTGGAAGACGCACCTCGTCCATCCGCGCTTCTTCTTCGCGGCCGGGATCATCCTGTTCGGGATCGCCGCGCTCATGGCCTTCGCGTTCCTCGTCGGGACGCTGACCTCCTCGACGGCCGTCTCGATCATGGCGACGTTCGCGATCTTCTTCGTCTCCGCGATCCTCTCCAACCACGACCGCATCGCCGCGGCGATGTCCGCCGAGTGGGCCGCGCAGCTCGTCCAGGGCCTCTACTGGATTTTTCCGAAGACCGCGCAACTCGGAGGCGCGGTCGTCGCGCTCGTGATGGGCGACGAGGGCCCGCGGCGGATGCGCGACGCCCTCACCCTGCAGCCCTTCCTGACGACGGGCCTGTTCGGCGCCGTCTGTCTTTCCCTCGCGTGCCTCAGGTTCCGGAGAAAGGACTTCTGACCATGAAGAGATTCGCCGTTTTCTCGTCCGCCTCGGCCCTCGCCCTCGCGGGCGCCCTCGCGCTGCCGGCCGCCGCCCGCAACGGCAGCGACGACGCCCTCTCGCTCGTCCCGGCCGACGCGGCCTCCGTCGGCGTGATCCGCGTCGCGGACCTGCGCTCGAGCCCGCTCGCCGCGCGGCTCTTCTCGGATACCGACCACATCAGCGTGGCCGGCGACGCGCAGCATTTCCTCGACGCGGCGCAGCTCAACCCGAAAGAGGACGTGGACCTCGTCGTCGCGGCCGGCTCGCCGAAGGGCTCCGGCGGAAGCGACGGATGGGGACTCGTGCTCTTCGAGGGGCGTTTCGATCCGGCGCGGCTTTCCCAGGCGCTGGTCGGAAGGGGCGCGACGCGAAAGTCCACGCCCGCGGGCGAGTACCTTCTTCTCAAGAACGACCGCGCGGACGCGCCGTCCCGCGGCACCGGCCCGGCGGGAATCGCCTTCGCGAGCACTCACCTCGTGATCGCGGGCTCCGAGTCCGCGGTCGTCACGGCGCTCGCGCAGCGGAGCGCGGGAGGCACGGGATTCTCCTCGGGTGCAGGCCTCGGTCGTCACCTGTCGCGCATCGAGCCCGGCGCTTCCGCCTGGGCGCTGGTGGACGTCTCGCGCATTCCGGCGAAGGACGCCGCCGTCCGGCACGCACACGTCAACGTCTCGGGCCACGACGCG
>DASVJU010000164.1:0-4680 GCA_036385755.1 Thermoanaerobaculia bacterium | reverse complement strand
CCCGAAACGGAGCGAGAAGAGAGGCGAGCGCTCCGCCGAGCGCCCCCGCGCGCTCGGGCCACTGGAGCACTTTCGCGCACTGGAGATACGCCTCGGAATGAAGGCCCGACGAGAGCCTGAAGTGGCCGGACAGGAGCGCTCCCGCCTCCGTGAAGTGGCGGCGGACCTCATCCGGCGTCATGGGGCTCCCGTCCTTCCGCGTTCTCGCGGTCCCGGCGCAGGCCGTAGCGGTCGATCTTCTTGTAGAGGTTCGAACGCGGCGTGTCGATGGCCTCGGCCGTGCGCGTCACGTTCCCGGCGTTCTCGGTGAGTTTGGCCACGAGGAAGAGCCTCTCCGTTTCGTCCTGGAACTCCTGCAGCGTCCCTATCGAGAGGAGCTTCTCCCATGCGCCCGCCCCGACGGCGGCCGCCGCCGCGTCGACGACGCGCCCCCCGCGCACGACGACGGCGGGCGGGACGTCGCCCTCGCGCGGGGCCGCTCCGGGGTCGACGTGCTGAGCGTCGAGGACGTCCGCGTCGGACATGATCATGAGCCGCTCGATGTGATTCTTGAGCTCGCGCACGTTCCCCGGCCACGCGCGCGCCGCGAGCGTTTCGAGCGCGGCATCGGTGAAGCGCTTCGGGCGATAGTTGTTCGAGCGTGCGAAGAGCTCGGCGAAGTGCGCCACGAGAACGGGCACGTCCTCGGGCCGCTCGGCGAGCGGAGGTGTCCGAAGAACGAGGACGTTGAGACGATAGTAGAGATCCTCCCGGAACTTCCCCTGCGCGATGAGCCCCGTGAGGTCCCGGTTCGTCGCGGCCACGACACGCACTTTCACCTTCACGACGCGCGGGCTCCCGACGGGCTCGACCTCGCCTTCCTGCAGGACGCGCAGCACCTTCGCCTGCGCGGAGGCCGACATGTCGCCCACCTCGTCCAGGAAGATCGTGCCGCCGTCCGCCTCCACGAACTTGCCGGTCTGCTTGCGGTCGGCGCCGGTGAACGAGCCGCGCTCGTGCCCGAAGAGCTCCGATTCGATGAGGCTCTCGGGAATCGCCGCGCAGTTCACCTGCACGAACGGGTGTGCCTTCACGAGGGAGCCTTCGTGGATCGCGCGGGCGACGAGCTCCTTGCCCGTTCCGCTCGGCCCGACGATGAGGACCGTCGCGGGCGTCGGCGCCGCCTTCGCGACGTCGGAGAGAAGCCGGCGGATCGCCTCGCTGTTCCCCACGAGGCGCGTGATCCCGAGGCGCGATTTCAGCTCGAGGTTCTCGCGCACGAGACGCGTCGAATCCAGGACCCGCCGGAGCGCGTTCAGGACGTGTTCGGACGACAGCGGTTTCTCGAGGAAGTCGTCGGCGCCCGCGTGAACGGCCTCCATGGCCGTCTTCACGTCGCCGTGACCCGAGATGACGATGACGGGCGTCGCGATTCCCCGCTCGCGCATCTTTGCGAGCGTCTCCAGCCCGTCCTGACCGGGCATCTTGATGTCGAGGAGCACGGCGTCGTGGTCCGGCGCCTCGGAAGCCGCGTTCACGCCCGAAGAGACCGCCGTCACCTCGTACCCCTCGTCCGAGAGCAGCGTGCGAAGCGACTCGCGGATGTCCGGTTCGTCGTCGCAGACGAGGATGCGTCGCGCCATCCGAGGAATCCTAGCAGCCCGAAGAAATCGCCTGCCGCGCCTCCGTCAGCGCGGCTCGCGTCTCGGCCATGCCGCGTTCGAGCTTTTCTTCGGAACGAAGAGAAAGAGATTCTTCGAATGAGGAGACCGCCGCAGCCAGGCGCTCCTGTCGTCGATCAGGCTCCGCCTCCGCCAGTTTGCGCAACGCGAGGCCAAGCGCCTGCAGCGTCACACCGCGCGCGATTCGGCGCGTGCCGTCGCGCACCGTCAAGGCCCGCTCGTAGCAGGCGACCGACTCCCTGAGGTCGTCGACCGAGCGCGCGAGATTCTGAAGCGCGTTGCCGCGGTTGTGGTGAAGACGCGCCCACGCCTCCAGGTCACCGCTCCCGTAACCGGCGTTGAGAGATTCCTCGAAAAGAAGGCGGGAGCGGGAGAGATCCTCAGCCGGGCCGCGCGAGCCGAAGAAGACGGCCAGGTTGTGCAGGAACGTCGCCTCTTCCCTATTCCTCCCCTCTTCCCCTTTCAAAGAAAAAACCAGCGTACCCCGGATATCCCACAGATCGCTCGCGAGCGCCCGGGCAGCCGCTTCCGATGCTTCCGGCTGGCCGCGGTCGTCCCGCAGGTGCTCCTGCAGGACGTACCAGTCGCGAAACGCGGCGCGCGGGTCCTCCGCGAAAGCGCGGCGGAAGTGCGCCACGAGGTGAGGATTGCCGAGCGAAACCATGCGTCTGGCTCCATCTTTGCATTCTCCGTCTCGTCGCAAGGAGGCATCCCCTGCCCAAACGTGAGGTTTATCCTCTTCTGTTCTGCTGCTGGGCTCCCCTGCTCGCCAGCGGGCGACGCCGCTCCAGAGACGGCTCGTGACGGACGTCGCTGATCCCAGGCACTTTGCAGGCGTGCCGGGACGTCCCGAACAGCTCCTCCAGAGCGTCATCGACTCGATTCCGCATCGTGTTTTCTGGAAGGACCGGAATTGCGTCTATCTCGGCTGCAACCGTTCCTTCGCGGGCGACGCCGGCGTGGACGATCCCGCGCTCCTCGTGGGGCGGAGTGATTTCGACCTCGCCTGGAAGGCCAGCGCCCATCTCTACGTTGCGGACGACCGCCTCGTCATGGAGTCGAACACGCCGAAGATCGGCATCGAGGAGCCGATGACGTTCACGGATGGGCGGACGATCTGGCTCCGGACGAACAAGGTTCCGCTCAGAGACGCGGGCGGCGTCTTCGGCATTCTCGGCACCTACGAAGACATCACCGAGCGGAGACAGGCCGCGATCGACCTCCGCGAGAGCGAAGAGAGGTTCCGGGCCACGTTCGAACAGGCCGCGGTCGGCATCGCTCATGTCGGGCCCGACGGCCGCTTTCTCAGGGTCAATCAAAGGCTCTGCGAAATGGTGGGCTACACGCGCGAGGAGCTGCTCGTACAGACGTTTCAGGAGCTCACGCATCCCGCGGACCTGAAGGCCGACATGGAGAACGTCCGCCGGATGCTCGCGGGAGAGATCCAGGCGTACTCGATGGAGAAGCGCTACATCCGGAAGGACGGGACGTCGGCCTGGATCGCGCTGACGGTATCCCTCCACCGCGATGCCGAAGGCGAGCCGAAGTACTTCATCAGCGTGATCGAGGACCTCGAGCCGCGGCGGCGCGTCGAGGAGCAGTCGGCGCGGCTGAGGAACCAGCTCGAGCAGGCCCAGAAGATGGAGTCCGTGGGCCAGCTCGCGGGCGGGATCGCCCACGATTTCAACAACCTTCTCACGGCCATCCTGGGCTTCTGCGAGCTCATCCTCGGGGACGAGAGCACGTCCCATCGAAGCGAGCTCGAGGAGATCAAATACGCGGGCGAACGGGCCGCCGCGTTGACACGGCAGCTCCTCGCCTTCAGCCACAAACAGGTGCTTCAGCTCGAGGTGCTCGACCTGAACGTCATCGTCGTGAACATGAAGACGATGCTCGGCCGGCTGATCGGCGAGGACGTGCGGCTCACGAGCACGCTCTCATCGGAGATCGGCCTCGTGAAAGCCGACGCATCGCAGATCGAGCAGGTCCTCCTGAACCTCGCGGTCAACGCCCGCGACGCCATGCCCCGCGGAGGCGACCTCCGAATCGGGACCGCGACCGCCGACGTCGACGGGGCTCTCGCGGCGGCGCATGCGCCGTGCTCGCCCGGACGCTTCGTCGTGCTGACCGTCTCCGACACCGGCTGCGGCATGGACGCCGAGACCCAACGCCGCGTGTTCGAGCCGTTCTTCACGACGAAGCCGAAGGGGAAGGGGACGGGTCTCGGCCTCGCCACGGTGTACGGCATCGTGAAGCAGAGCGGCGGCTTTGTTTCGTTCTCGAGCGAGCCGAAAAAAGGGACAACTTTTCGAGTGTACCTGCCCCGCGCCAACGAGCCGGGAGCGGCGATGTCCCTCTCCGGAGCCTCCCGGGCGGATCTGCCGAGAGGAACCGAGACGATTCTCATGGTCGAGGACGACGACGGTGTTCGCCGCCTCGCGTGCCGCGTGCTGGAAGCGTTCGGGTATACGGTCCTCAGCGCGGATTCAGGGCGAGACGCCCTCGAAATCGCGCGGGATCACGAGGGGAGAATCGACCTCGTCCTGACCGACGTCGTGATGCCCGAAATGAGCGGGCGAGAGCTCGAGCGGCGCCTCGCGGAGGCCGGCCACGCCGCGCGCGTCCTTTTCATGTCGGGATACACCGACGACGCGATCCTCCACCACGGCGTCCTGAAAAGCGGGGTCCCATTCCTCCAGAAGCCCTTCACGCCCGGCGCTCTCGGGCGAAAGGTCCGGGAAGTGCTGGACACTCCGAACACAGAATGGACTGGGCGAAGACCCGTCCCGGACCGTCACAGCTGAAGGAGGCTTCCATGCGCAGGCTTCTCGCCATTACTCCCCTGGTTCTGTGTTTCACCCTTTCGGCCGATCAACCCTCCGACTGGGCGCGGCGGCCGTTGGGAGAGGAGAGTCGGTCCGCTCGGACGGCCGAGGCGGGGCGAAGCTCGAACGCGGTGGGGGCCGTCTCCCACCTCCTGCTCCCGACGTCGGCGAACGCGAACGGGCAGTTCGGTGCG
>DASVJU010000163.1:0-1921 GCA_036385755.1 Thermoanaerobaculia bacterium | reverse complement strand
CTTCGACGCGGAGGTCTTCCGCCCGCGGCTGGCGGAGCCTCCGGCGAGCCCCGTCAGGATCGCCGCGATGGTGCGTCCCTCGACGCCGCGGAGGCAGCCGGGCCTCACCGTCGACGTGATGCGGGCCCTCGTGCAGAAGCTCGGCGACGGAGTCGAGGGCGTCCTCTTCGGATCCGAGCGGTCGGATCCCGCGATGCGCCCGTTTCGCCTCGACTTTCCGCACCGCTTCGCCGGCGTTCTCGACGACCGGCAGCTCTCGGCGCTCCTCTCACAGGTGCACGTCTTCGCGGATCTCTCGACGTATCAGGCGCTCGGCGTCGCCTCGCTCGAGGCCATGGCATCGGGAGCCGCGGTCGTCGTCCCGAGGGCGGGCGGAGCCGAAACGTTCGCCCGGCACGAGATCAACGCGCTCTCGGTCGACACGTCGTCCCGGGACGCGTGCGCCATTTGCCTCGAGCGGCTGGTCACGGACGGGGCGCTTGTGCGCCGCCTCGCCGCGCAGGCGATCGCCGATGCCGGTCTCTACACGCCCGATCGCGCGGCCGCGGGCATCCTCGAGGTCCTGTTTGCCGAAGCGTAGGGTCCACGTCCTTCACGGGTTCTATGGCGCGGAGATTCCCTATAGCTGCACGTACATCCGCCTTCTCTGCCCGCTGTCCCATCCGGCCCTCGCCGAGAAGATCGAGTTGACACACGGAACGGCGGAAGCGATTCCCGACTGCGACCTTCTCATCATCGAGCGGCACACCCTCTGGCCGTACGAGCGACAGCTGGACGGATTCGTCCGCGTGCTCTCCCGGTGCCGGCAGCGCGGCGTGCCCGTCGTCTACGAGCTGGACGACAACCTCCTCGACCTCCACCACGACGCGCCGTGGGAGGCGTACACGGGAGACGCGTTGCGCGGCGTCGTCGCGTTCCTCATCCGGCAGGCCGACGGCGTCATCGTCTCGACGCCGGCGCTCGCGGAGCGCCTCGCGCGCCTGAGGGCCGGCGTCCTCGTCGTGCCGAACGCGCTCGACGAGAGGCTCTTCGGCTCGGCGCCGGAGGCGGCGGCGCCGCACGGTCCGGCGGTCACGATCGGGTACATGGGCACCTTCACACACGAAGCGGACCTGAGGATGGTGCTTGCGCCGCTCCGGGCGCTGCTCAGGCGCCACGCCGGACGTGTGCAGCTCGAGATCGTGGGCGGAGCCGCGGAAAACCGGGTGGCGTCGCTCTTCGAGGGCCTTCCGTTCCGCCAGCTGCACCCGCGGCACGAGGACGCGTATCCGAAGTTCGTGCCGTGGATGCGCCGGCACCTGAAGTGGGACGTCGCAATCGCGCCGCTCGTGGACGACGCGTTCACGCAGTGCAAGTCCGACCTCAAGTATCTCGACTACGGAACGCTCGGGATCCCGGGCGTCTTCAGCGACGTGCGGCCCTACCGCGAGACCGTGCGGCACCGGGAGACGGGCCTCCTCGCCGCGAACGAGCCGACGGCGTGGGCGGAGGCGCTCGACGAGATCGTGAGCGACGGTGAACTGCGCGCGCGGCTCGCGGCCGCCGCGAAGGCCGAGGTGCACGGAAGCCGAATGTTGAGGACGAACGCGACGCGCTGGAACGACGCTATCGAGACGATCGTCCCGGGGTTCTTCGGCTAGTTCTTCATCGGGCGATGCGTAGCTCGATCTTCGGGGCTTCGAAGACGAGCGGCGTTGCGCCCTCGTGCGTTTCCTCGGCCGAGAGGCGCAGCGTGACCGTCCTTCCGGCCAGCGACGAAAGATCGACCGAGAGCGGCCGCGCGGTCTCGCGGGGAAGGAAAGCGCGTTCTTCGAGGGAGGCCGGCGAACCCTCGGCCGTGACCGAGACGCGCGCGCCGCGCGCGAGCGTGTCATCGCCCGGCACGGCATGAACTCGCGTCAGGAACTGCGCCGACTTCAGA
>DASVJU010000162.1:0-4424 GCA_036385755.1 Thermoanaerobaculia bacterium | reverse complement strand
CGACGCGACGCACATCCCGAGTTACGGGCCCGAGTCGCGCGGCGGCACGTCCTACGCCGACGTGCACGTGAGCGCGGACGAGGTGCTCTCGCCGGCCTCGCCGCATCCACGGATCCTCGTGGCGTTCAATGCCCCGAGCCTCGCGAAGTTCGCGTCGGACGTGCCGCCCGGCGGCACGATCCTCTATGACAGTTCGGTGGTGAAGAGCGCTCCGGCGTTCCCGGACGGCGTCCACGTGTTCGGCGTGCCGTTCACGGAGATCGCCGTCGACCTCGGCAAGGCGATGGTGAAGAACATCGTCGCCCTGGGCGCGCTGCAGGCCGCGACGAAGCTCTTCCCCGAGGAGACGTTCCGTACGGCGATCCGCCTTGCCCTGAAGGACAAGTGCGCGCTGATTCCCCTGAACGAAGAGGCCTTCTCGTGGGGCATGCGCGCCGTCCAGCCGCCCGCGAACTGAGCCAAGGAGAGACACCATGAACCAGGATCTGATCCCGGTTTCACTGACGCCCGCCGAATACCGCATGCTCATGGGCCTCCGTGACGTTCCCGAGTCGTCGCTGAAGACGCGGGTGAAGGCTCTCATCGAGGCTCTCCTCTCGATGGCGAAAGAGCCCCGCTGTCCCGAGCAGCAGTCCGACGGCGTGCCGTGCGAAAGCGTGCACGCGAACTGCGACCAGTGCGTCGAGGTCACGCGCATGCTCGACGGCCTCGAGGCGATGGAGCTGCAGATCCGCGGCTTCCCGGGATGAACGAAGCCGGCGCGGCGGCGCGTCGGCACGCGGATCCGATTTTCGAGGCGGCCCGCGCAGAAGGCCGCTCGTCCCTTCTCGAGCACGAGGTCTACGCGCTCCTCGCGGGAGCGGGCTTCGACGTCCCCCGGCACGTCTTCTGGCCTTTCGCGCCGGGTGAGCTGCCGATGGGAATCAAAGAGTTCTTAGAAAGTGTGCCTGGGGACGAGGTCGTCCTCAAGGTCGCGTCCCCGCACATCCTGCACAAGTCGGACGTGGGCGGATTCTCATTTTCAAAGAAATCTCCTGCGTCGGTCGCCGCGGCCGCGAAGAAGATGTGGGACGACGTCGGCCGCCGCGCGCCCGGCGCGGCGCGCTCGGGCGTCCTCGTCCTCGAGAAGCTGACGCCGGCATCCGGGACGCCCGCTGCCGAGACGCTCCTCTCCTTCAAGCACGATCCCGCATTCGGACCCGTGCTCGTATTCGGGCTCGGCGGCCTCCTCACGGAGTGGTACGGCCGGATGGCGCCTGGGGCGACGACGGCGATCCTGCAGCCCGGCGAGGTGAGGCGCGGCCTAAAGGCCGCGGTCGAAAAGAGTCCGGCGCTGAAGATTCTCTTTGAAAGCAGCAGGGCCCATGCGCAGGCGCCGCTCGAGCTCGATGCGGTCGCATCCCTGCTCGAACACCTTTCCAAGGATCTTTCTCTTTCTTTCTCCCCCGAGAACTCATTCGGAAACCCGACTCTCGAGGAACTGGAAGTCAATCCTCTTCTTCTTTGCGCCGACGGCCGGTGGGTAGCGGCGGACGGGAAAGCGCGCTTCTCGGAGCGCCGCGTCGTTCGATCGCGCCGCCCTCTCGAGAAGATCGAGAAGCTCCTCGACCCGAAGAGCGCCGTCGTCTTCGGGGCCTCTGCGAACGACATGAACCCGGGGCGCATCATCCTCAACAACCTGAAGGCGTCCGAGACGATCGCTTACGGCAGCCTGCGCGTCGTGCATCCGCGCGTCGAGTCGATCGACGGCGTGCCCTGCCTGAAGAAGGTCTCGGAACTCGACGCCCCCGTCGACCTCGCGGTCGTGGCGATCCCGGCCGCCGGCGCGCGGGACGCGATCCGGGACCTCTGCGCGGGGGACCTCGCGCGCGCGATCATCCTGATCCCGGGCGGCTTCTCCGAAACGGGGAACAACGTCCTCGAGGACGAGATGAAGGCGGCCCTCGCGGAATCGCGGAAGCTGCCCTCGGGAGGCCCGATTCTCGTGGGCGGAAACTGTCTCGGCGTCGTCTCGAAGCACGCCTACAACACGTTTTTCCTCCCACAGTACAAACTCCCGTTCCACGACGCGCCGGGGGACCGCCTCGTCGCGGTGAGCCAGAGCGGCGCGTACCTCGTGTCCCTCACGAGCAATCTCGACGGCATCGTGTTCCCGCGCGCTTCGATTTCCTACGGCAACCAGATCGACCTCACGGCGGCGGATTTTCTCGAGTACTTCGAGATGGACCCGTCCGTCCGGGTCCTCGCCTTCTACGTCGAGGGCTTCCTGCCGCTCGACGGCGCGCGCTTTGCGGCGGTCACACGGCGGCTCACGGCCGCCGGCCGGCGCGTCCTCGTGTACAAGGCCGGCCGCACGCCTCTGGGCGCGCGCGCGGCCGAGAGCCACACGGCGTCCCTCGCGGGCGACTGGGAGGTCGCGCGCGCGCTCCTGGAAGGCGCGGGCGCGGTCGTGGCGGTCACGCTCGACATGTTCGAGGACAACACGAAGATCTTCACGATGCTCGCGGACCGGCTGCCGTCGGGGCGGCGGCTCGCGGTCCTTTCGAATGCCGGTTTCGAATGCGGGGCCGTGCTCGATCGCCTCTACGAGCTGACGCCCGCGGTGCTCTCTCTCGAGACGAAGGCGCGTCTCGCGGCCTGCCTTCCCGCGATCGCGCACGCGGACAACCCCGTCGACGCGACGCCGATGGCCGACACCGCCGCGTTCGTCACCGCGGCCGAGGCCCTGCTTCGCGATCCCGGAGTGGACGCGCTGATCGTCTCGCCGATTCCGGTCACCCCGGCGCTCGACGACCTTGCCCCCGATCTCTCGGGCTCACACGGCGAGAACATCTACTCGCCGGGCTCGCTCGCGCAGGAGCTCCTGCGCCTCTTCCGTGAGACCGCCAAGCCGCTCGTCGTGAACGTCGATTCGGGGCGCCTCTACGACGACTTCGTCGGAGTCCTGCAGCGGGGCGGAATCCCCGTCTACCGCAAGATCGACCGCGCCTCGCGCGCGCTCTCGTCGCTCTGTTCCTGAGAGCACGCTTCAGGAATTGTTCGGGTTGCCTTCGGTTCTGAGGTAGTAGTACAGGCTTTTCCCGGGATCCTGCGGAAAGACGTTCACGCGCGACACGCGGTACGTCGTCTCTCCTTCGCCCTCGAAGGCGAAGCGCGTGTCCACCTCGGCCGTCCCCTCGGGAAGCAGCAGGTTTCCCCAGCGTTCCGCCGTCTTCCCGTAGCGACTCTTCGGGTCGAAGTGCTCGATACCGCTCACGAGCGGGATGCTAGCAGGGCGCGCGTGGCGCCGTCTTCTACCGGACGGTCAGGACGGGGCAGGGGGCCGTCGCCACGAGATCGCTCGCGACGCTGCCCGTGATGAGCTTTTTGATTCCGGTGCGCCCATGCGTCCCGACGACGAGGAGCGCGACGCCGTTCTCGCGCGCGAGCTCCGCGAGCCGGTGAGTCGCGTGACCCGCGACCGCCACGCCGCGGACCCGAACGCCGGCCGCCTGCGCCTCGGCGATCATGGGCTCGAGGCCCTTTACGGCGGCGACGCGGAGCTTCTCCTCGTTGTCGGCCTGGAAGAGCTCGTCGGCCGAGCCCGAGTGGCTCATGCCGGCCGGGGACTCATAGACGTGGGCGATGATGAGCTCCGCGCCCTCTTTTCGCGCCATCTCGATCGCTTTGCGAAGAGCGGGCTCGGAAGCGGGCGAAAAGTCCGTCCCGAACAGGATCGGCGCAGAAGCCGTCGCAGAAGCCGTCATGGTGGCAGGGGCGGCGGGATTGGCAACCTGCGGTGCTGTCATGAGACACCTCCTCCTGTTCCGTACGGCTTGCTTCGCCGAATCGGCCATGAAGCAGTTGAATCACTCCGCAGCGTGGTCGGCCGTCCGGCCGGACTCCGAGCCGCCCGCCGGGCCGATGGCCGGACTCAGGCCGAGAGTCCGTTTGGCGCTGGAAGGTTGTCCGGCGCCACCACGGCGGGCACGAGCTCGGCGCTCTTCTTGTCGAGGCCTTCCTGCCGCGCGTGCTTGTGCGCGCGGGCCGCGCGGATGAAATCCTTGAAGAGCGGGTGCGGCGCCGTAGGCTTGCTCTTGAACTCGGGATGGAACTGGCAGCCGAGGAACCACGGGTGGTCGGAGAGCTCGACCATCTCCACGAACTTGCGGTCGGGCGACATGCCGCAGAACGTCATCCCGGCGTCACGAAGGGCGGGCAGGTACTCCTGGTTGACCTCGTAGCGGTGGCGATGGCGTTCCCAGATCGTCGCCTCGCCATACGCGCGCCGCGCGAGCGTGCCTTCGCCGAGGTCGCACGGGTACTTGCCGAGCCGCATCGTGCCGCCGAGCGCATCGACCCCGATGAGATCGCGCAGCATGTAAATGACCTTGTGAGGCGCGTTCGGCTCGAACTCCGTGGAATTTGCACCGGCGATGCCGCAC
>DASVJU010000161.1:0-1776 GCA_036385755.1 Thermoanaerobaculia bacterium | reverse complement strand
ACGGGCTCATGGGCGGCATCTACGCCGGCCTCCCGTCCGACCGCTTCGAGGTCGCGTGGCGGCTGGACGACCCGGCCATCGTGCGCGCGGCCGCGGGCGAGGCCCGCCCGCGGCCCGAGGCCTCAGGGCTGCCCATCGCGCGGAGCCCCCGGTCGCTCCCGCCGGCGCCGCGCCTCCTCCTCCCGTTCCCGGCCGGCGCACCGCGCATCTACCGGACCGACCACGACGGAACGCTGAGGGAGCGTCACCGCTTCGCGGCGCTCGTGAAGACGCTTTTCGCCCGGGGCTACGAGGTCACGGATGTGTTTGTCGGCGCGGACGGCACGCCCGCGTATGTCCTCGACCGGGCCGGGTGATAAAATTTTCTGAAAAGGAGAAAGAAATGAAGAAGATTCTTCGAGTGTTCGCTCCCGCCGCCTTCCTTCTTTTCGCCACCGGCGCTCTCGCCGTCGACGACTTCCAGGTGACCGGCGAGGTCAAGGAGAAGACGGCCGACTCGATCACGGTCATGAAGGGCAAGGAGCGCTTCCAGATCGCGATCGACAAGGACACGAAGATGACCGGCGACGCCAAGGTCGGCGGCAAGGTCACGATCAAGTACAAGATGTTCGCGAGCTCGATCGAGTCCAAGGACGCACCGGCCAAGGCAGCCAAGCCCGCGAAGACGAAGTAGTCGGCCTCTTGAAACTCTGCGGGGCGGCTCGCGCCGCCCCGTATTCATTCTCTTTCTAAGAAAATCTTCTTCTTCTCTTAGGCCTTGGCCAATTCTTCCTTCAGCTTCTCGGCCTGGAAGTGCGAGATGAGCGGGTCGATCAGCTCGTCGAGGCGCCCGTCGAGAACGTCGTTCAGCCGGTGGGACGTGAACCCGATGCGGTGGTCCGTCACGCGGCTCTGCGGAAAGTTATAGGTCCTGATTTTCTCGGACCGGTCGCCCGAGCCGACCATCTTCTTTCGGTCGGCCGCGTACGCGGCTTCCTTCTTCTCGCGCTCGGCTTCGTAGATGCGCGCCTTCAAGACCCGCATCGCCTTCGCCTTGTTCTTGACCTGCGAGCGCTCGTCCTGGCACTGGACGACGACGCCCGTCGGAATGTGAGTCAGCCGCACGGCCGAGTAGGTCGTGTTGACGCCCTGGCCGCCCGGCCCCGAGGCGCAGAAGAGGTCCACGCGGACGTCCTTGTCGAGAATCTCGACGTCGACGTCTTCGGCCTCCGGCAGGATCGCGACCGTGGCGGCCGACGTGTGGATTCTGCCGGCGGCCTCGGTGGCGGGGACGCGCTGGACGCGGTGGACGCCGCCCTCGTACTTGAGGCGTGAAAAAGCGCCGTCACCCTCGACGATCGCCTGGACCTCCTTGAGGCCCCCGGCGCCGCCGGAGTCGCTTCGATCGATGATCTCGACCTTCCAGCCGCGTCCTTCGGCATAGCGCACGTACATCCGGAGGAGCTCCTCCGCGAACAGCGCGGCTTCGTCGCCGCCGGTTCCGGCCCGGATCTCCAGGACCACGTTCTTGCCGTCGTTCGGGTCCTTCGGGAGAAGGAGAAGACGAATCTCTTCCTCGACGGCGTCCCGCCGGGCCCGCAGGCTCTCGAACTCCTGCTGGGCGATCGGCCGCAGCTCGTCCGCCGGCGGGAGGGTGTCCAGCATTTCCTGCGCGCCGGCGAGCTCCGTGTCGATCCGCTTGCGCTCGCGATTCTTCTCGACGACCGGCAGGATCTCGCGCATGGCGCGCATCGTCTTCGTCGCGAGCGTGTGGTCCGCGAGCACGTCGGGCGAGGC
>DASVJU010000160.1:0-9847 GCA_036385755.1 Thermoanaerobaculia bacterium | reverse complement strand
GATCCGGTAGAACACGTTGCAGCGCGCGACCATGTAGACGCCGGCCGTCACCATCGTCGCCGCGTGGATGAGGGCGGAGACGGGCGTCGGGCCGGCCATCGCGTCCGGCAGCCAGACGTAGAGCGGGATCTGCGCGCTCTTCCCGCACGCGCCGATGAAGAGCGCGAGGCAGACGGCCGTCATGAGGCCGCCCGCGGCGTACTTCGCGGGGTTCGCGGCCGCCATGGAGAACATCGCGCCAAAGTCGGTGGTCCCGAAGAGCGCGAAGCAGCCGAAGATGCCGAGGACGAAGCCGAAGTCCCCGATGCGGTTCACGACGAACGCCTTCTTGCCGGCGTCCGCCGCGTAATCCTTCTTCCAGTAGAAGCCGATGAGGAGATACGAGCAGAGGCCCACGCCCTCCCACCCGACGAACAGGATCGGGAGGCCCGCGCCGAGGACGAGCGTGAGCATCGAGAACATGAAGAGGTTCAGGTACGAAAAGTACCGGCCGTATCCCGGGTCGTGTCCCATGTATCCGACCGAGTACACGTGAATGAGCGTGCCGACGAGCGTGACGAAGAACAGCATGAGCGCCGAGAGCGCGTCGATGCGAAACGCGGCGTCGAGGGCGAGCGCCTTCGCGCCGAACCACGTCGCGTTCTCCCCCATCGGGATCCAGGACCAGAACGTCGCGACGATGCTCTCGTGGCCGTGGGTCTCGCCCCACCAGGCGGCGATGGCAAGGATCGACGCCAGGAACGAAAGCGCGCAGGCCGCGGGCCCGATGATGGAATGGACGCCCGCGAACGGAATCTCCTCGTGGTCGCCGTGGCCGTCGTGGCCGTCAGCGTCGTGACCGTGACGGGCGCCGTCCGGCGCGTCCGGGTGCGGGTGATCGTCCCCGTGCGCGTGCGGACCCTTCGGGGCGTCCTTCCCGCCGAGTTTCGAGTGCGAGACGAGGTAGAGCAGCCCGTTGACGAGGAACCCGATCAGGGGGAAGACCGGGATCCAGGGCAGGATCGTTGCGGCCCTCACGCGCTACCCCTTCAGCTCCGAGACGTCGTCGAGGTTGACGGAGCCCTTCAGACGATGGAGCGAGATGATGATCGCGAGTCCGATCGCGGCCTCGCCGGCGGGGAGCGTGATCACGAAGACCGTAAAAAGCTGCCCGTTGAGGTCGCCGAGCTGCCGCGAGAACGCAATGAGGTTCAGACTCGCGGCGTTCAGGATGAGCTCGATCGACATGAGCACCGTCAGGAGGTTCCGGCGGACGAGAACGCCCGTGACGCCGATCGCGAAGAGGAGGAACGAGAGGGCGACGTAGTGCGTGACCGTGATCATCAGTCCACGCGCTCCATCGTCCGCTTGCCGAGGACGACCGCGCCGATCATCGCGACGAGAAGGAACACCGAGGCGACCTCGAACGGCAGGAGGTAGTCGCGGTAGAGCCCCCAGGCGACCGCCTGGCTGTTCCCCGCGACGACTTCTGTGACGGGGGTCCGGACCTTCTTCCCGTCCACGGTCTGGGTGACGGTGCGCGTGATCGTCGTCGTCGACAGCTTCGACGCGTCCGCCGGGCGGCCCCCGTCCGCAAGGTCGCCGGCGCGCGAGGAGCCGACGACGACGCCTCCCACGACCGCGAGGAGCAGGAACGCGACGAGGAGCGCCGCGCCCGCCTGGCGGTGAACGTACGGCTCGTCCGCCGTTCGCCGGAGGTTCACGAGCATGATCGTGAAGAGAAAGAGGACCATGATTCCGCCCGCGTAGACGAGGATCTGGACGGCCGCGAGGAACTCCGCGCTCAGCGTCACGAAAAGGGCCGCGACGCCAAGGAAGGAGAGGAGGAGGCAGAGGGCCGAGTGGACCGGCTGCCGCATCGCGACGACGCCGACGGCGCCGAGGACGACGAGGGTCGCGAAGAACCAGAAGAAGAACGGAGCGGTCAACGCCCCTCCCCCTGCTCGACGATCGTGAAAGGCTTGACGTTCTCGTCCCACTTCGTGAGCTTCCTGATGTCGAGGTAGAGCGCCTCGTTTCTTTCGTACGTCCCGAGCTCGTACGTCTTCGTCCGCAGCCAGATCGACTTCGGGTTCGTCGGGCAGGCCTCCTCGCAGAGGCCGCAGAACATGCAGCGCTTGAGGTCGACGTCGAAGCGGTCGAGGACCTTCTCGTTCTTGTTCTGCTCGTTCTTCTCGTTGTGCCAGTCGATGAAGATGATGTTGATCGGGCACTCGATCGCGCAGAGCGTGCACTTGATGCAGCGCTCCTCGTCGAGCCGGAACATTCCGCGGAAGCGGTCGCTCGGCTCGCGCGCCTGCTCGGGATATTCCACCGTGTCGGCCTTCCGGAAGAGGTGTCTCCCCGTCATCTTGAGGCCGCCGAAAATGTCGAGGAGAAGAACGCGGTCCCAAAAACTCATCTCAGGCCTCCGCCGCGCGCGCGTCGGCCGGGGCGGGCCCCGCGCCCTGCGGCCACTTCTTGGACGCGTTGAGCCGCGTCACGACGAGGAACGCGCCGATGGCGAAGACCCAGAGGATCGCGCCGAGGATCCGAAGTCCGCGGAAACCGTCGAGCGCCGCGAGCGCGACGAGGACGAGGTTCGCGAGCGAGATCGGGATGAGGGTCTTCCACCCGAGCGCCATGAGCTGGTCGAACCGGTAACGCGGGAACGTCCCGCGGAACCAGATGTAGACGAAGAGGAACACCGAGACCTTCAGGACGTACCAGATCACGCCCGGGATCACGTCGAGGAACCCGAGGGCGGCGACGTTCGGGAACGGCCGCAGCCAGCCGCCGAAGAACAGCGCCGTCGCGACCGCCGAGATCGTGATCATGTTCGCGTATTCGGTCAGGAAAAAGATCGCCCAGCGAAAGCCCGAGTACTCCGTGTGGAACCCCGCGACGAGCTCGCTCTCGGCCTCCGGGAGGTCGAAGGGGATGCGGTTCGTCTCCGCGACCCCCGAGACGAAGTAGAGGAAGAACGAGACGAGCCCGGGGAGGATGAACCACATGTGGTGCGTGCGCTGCGCCTCGACGATCTCGACGAGGGAAAGCGAGCGCGCCATGAGGATCGCGCTCACGACCGCGAAGCCCATCGGGACCTCGTAGCTGATGAGCTGCGCCGCCGAGCGGAGGCCGCCGAGGAGCGCGTACT
This sequence comes from Thermoanaerobaculia bacterium, assembly GCA_036385755.1. Taxonomy (GTDB): domain Bacteria; phylum Acidobacteriota; class Thermoanaerobaculia; order UBA5066; family UBA5066; genus Fen-183. The sequence continues at coordinate 6,711 of DASVJU010000160.1, read as the reverse complement.
TCGAGTTGGACGCCCAGCCGCCGAGGATGATCCCGTAGATCCCGATCGACGTGATCGCGAGGACGAGGAGGAGCGACACGTTCAGGTCGGCCGCGTACCAGGCCGTCGTGATCTTCCCGAGGCCCGGAATTCTGGCCGTAAACGTGGGGCCCCACGGCAGGACCGCGAAGACGGCGAGGCCGGGCACCATCACGAGGACCGGGGCGAGGAAGTGGACGAAGTGCTGGGCCTTCGCCGGGACGACGTCTTCCTTCGTGAGGAGCTTCACGACGTCGGCGACGAACTGGAAGATGCCTTCGGGCCCGACGCGGTTCGGCCCCTTGCGTACCTGGAGGAACGCAAGGGTCCGGCGCTCGATGTACGTGAGGACGCCCGCCGCGGTTGCGACCAGGATCACGACCACCACGGCCTTGACGGCCGGGATGAGGAAGTAGTTCAGGACGCCTTCGGAGATGTCCATCTAGCGGTCCACCTCGCCCAGGACGATGTCGATGGTCCCGATGATCGCGACGAGATCGGAGACCATGTGGCCGCGGGCCATCTCCGGCAGCGCCTGCAGGTTGATGAAGCTCGGCGGCCTCACGCGCAGCCGGTACGGCTTGTTCCCGCCGCTCGAGACGAGGTAGAAGCCGAGTTCCCCCTTCGGGGACTCGACGCTCGCGTACGCGTCGCCCACGGGCGGCTTGATGACGCGGGGGACCTTGCCCCGGATCTCGCCCGTCGGGTTCGCCGTGAGCCAGTCGCAGCACTGGAGGAGGATCCGCCGGCTCTGGCGGAGCTCGGCGATCCGCACGAGGTAGCGGTCGTACGTGTCCGCGTTCTTCCCGACCGGGATTTCGAAGTCGAGCTCCGGATAACACTCGTACGGGATCGCGCGCCGGACGTCCCACTTGAAGCCCGCGGCGCGCAGCGGCGGGCCCGTGACGCCCCACGCGATGCAGCGCTCCGTGTTCAGGATCCCGACGCCGATCGTCCGCTCCTTCCAGATGCGGTTCTCGGTCAGGAGGTCCTCGTACTCGTCGATCTTCGACCCGAGGTCCTCCGTGAAGGCGCGGAGCTTCTCGATCCAGCCGGGGGTGAGCTCCTCCTGGAGGCCGCCGACGCGCATGCAGTTCAACGTGAGGCGCGCGCCGCAGTAGTCCTCGAAGAGGTCGAGGATGACCTCGCGCTCGCGAAACGTATAGAAGAACGGCGTGATCGCGCCCAGGTCGATCGCGGCCGTCGCGAGCCAGAGGAGGTGCGAGGAGATGCGCTGCATCTCGTCGAGCACGACGCGGATGTACTGCGCGCGCCTGGGAATTTCGAGACCAAGAAGTTTCTCGACAGCGAGCACGTACGCGTGGTTGTTCGTCGCGGCCGCGACGTAGTCCAGGCGGTCCGTGTGCGGGATGATCATGGGATAGGTCTCGGTCTCGAAGAGCTTCTCGGTGCCGCGGTGGAGGTAGCCGACGTCGGGCCGCGCCGAGACGATGCGCTCGCCGTCCACCTTGAGGACGATGCGCAGGACGCCGTGCGTGGACGGGTGCTGCGGCCCGAAGTTGAGCTCCATCTCGCGGAGCCCGAGCATCGTCTCGGCCGATTCCGGCACGGCGCCAGCGGTGCCGACGGGCTCGCTCATGAGACCGTCTTCCTGTTCTTGTCGTCGGGCGCGGGGCCGCCGCCGTCCGGGTAACGGTCCGGGTAAATCGCGGCACCCGTGTCGATCCCCTCGACCGGGAAGTCCTTCCTCAGGGGATGCCCCTGGAAGCCGTCCCACGTGAGGATCCGGCGGAGGTCCGGGTGGCCATCGAAAGGGATCCCGAAGAGGTCGAACACCTCGCGCTCCATCCAGTTCGCGGTCTCCCAGACGCCGGAGACCGTCGGGCAGGGCGCGCCGTCCGGAACGCCGACCTTCAGGCGCACGCGCTCATTGCCGCGCGCGAAGGAGTGGAGCCAGTAGACGACGTCGAAGCGCGGGTCGCGCTCTTTCCAGTCGACGGCCGTGAGGTCGACGAGGAACGTGAACGTGTCCTCGTCCTTGAGATGCCGGCACGCCTCGACGAGCTTGTCGGGCGCGAGCGTGACCGTCGTCTGACCGACCATTTTCCTCGCACCGAGAACGGCGCCGGGCACGGCGGCCGCGAGCGCCGCGACGAGGGGCTCGCCCATCGCGTCGACGGGAGCGGGCATGGGGGCCTTCGGGGGCGCTGCCGGCTTCGGAACGGCGGCGGCCGGTGTGGCGGCAGGCGCCGCCGGGGCAACGGGCTTCGCGGGCTCCGCCGGCTTGGCAGGCTCGCCGGCGGGAGGCCCGGCCGCGGCGTCCTTCGGTTCGTCAGCCAACGGCGAGCTCCTCGGGCGCTTTTCTCACGACCCGCATCTTCTGGATCTTCTTCTGGAGCTCCATGAGGCCGTAGAGGAGGGCCTCGGGCCGCGGCGGGCAGCCGGGAACGTAGACGTCCACCGGGATGATCCGGTCGACGCCCTGTGTGACCGCGTAGCTCCGGTACGGGCCGCCGCACGTCGCGCACGAGCCCATCGCGATGACCCACTTCGGGTCGGCCATCTGGTCGTAGAGGCGCTTGATGATCGGCGCCATCTTCTCCGTGACGGTTCCCGCGACGATCATGAGGTCGCACTGCCGCGGCGAACCGCGGAACACCTCGGCGCCGAAGCGGGCCATGTCGTGGCGGCTGTCGACGACCGCCATCATCTCGATCGCGCAGCACGCGAGGCCGAACTGCATCGGCCAGAGCGAGTTTTTGCGGCCCCATCCGATCAGGGCGTCGACGGTCGTCGTGAGGACGTTGTCCGGGAACGCGTTCTCGATCAGGCCCACGAGAGCGCTCCCCTCCGCCAGGCATAGACATATCCAATGACGAGGATCACGAGGAAGACGAGCATCTCGATCAGGCCGAAGAGCCTGAGCCTGTGGTACATGACCGCCCACGGGAACAGGAAGATCGTTTCGACGTCGAACACGACAAAGAGAACGGCGATCAGGTAGTACCTCACCGAGAAACGGTGGTCGAAGGCCTCGGTCGAGGACGCAACGCCGCACTCGTACGGCGCGAGCTTCGTCGGCGTGGGCTTCGAGGGCCGGAGCAGCGACATCGCCGCGAGACCCGCGATCGGCACGATCGCGGCCATGACGGCGAAGTAGAGGATGGGCAAGTACGACGCCATGGACGGGTTCATGGGCACACCCTTCGCGGTCCACCCGCGCCTGCACGCCGCCCGGCTTCGGTCAAGACGAAGGGGATTCTCTGTGCCGACCCAGGCGAAGTCAAACGATGCAGGGGCATCAGGCGGGGTGTCTCCACGACGCAAGAGCGGGGCCGAGCGCGGTGCCCCGGGACGCGATCAGGACGCGGATCGACTCGCCCATTCCGCCCGGTTGGACGAGCGCGGCGGCGGCCCGGCGGTCGGACTCGCGCGCCGCGTCGGGCGGCGCCGAGGCGTCGAAGGTGAGCTCTTCGAAGATTCCGCCCGCGGCGAGAACGCGCGACTGACTCGCCAATCGCTCGACGGAAAGTCCGGCGACCGTTAGGGCCTCCGCGAGCTCCGAAAAGTCCACCCACGCGGTCAGGTCGCGGCTTCCGGGCTCGGCGAGGACGTCTCGCGTCACGCCCTGGCCGACGAACGCCTCGAGCGTTCCGTTCGCGCGCGCGGCCGAGTAGAGCGCCTTTGCGGGTGCGCCATAGTCGAAAACGAGAACGAGACCGGAGGACAGACGCGAAGCCAGGGCCGACGCAAGTCGAGCGACGCCGGCGCGAATCTCCAGCTTCTGATTTCTTAGAAGGTGAATTCCCCGAGCGCGGAATCGCTCGAGCAGTTCGGCGTCGTCGGCGCATTCCGCGAGGCCCCACGCGAAGCCCTCGCCGAGAGGCCCCAGCGTCACGACGCGCTCCAGTAGCCTTTCACCTTCGAAGAAAAGCGCCCTGACGGGCAGCGCATCGAACAGTTCGTAGCAGACGACGACGCCGGAAAGGGAGGAAGAAGGGATTCCTTCGAGTGACGAGAGCCAGGCAGCGCTCGGCACGCGCTCGGCTGCCCTGCCGCGGCGCACCGCCGAGCGCTCGACGCCGACGAGGCGGAACTGATCGCGGATGCCCCAGGCTCGAAGCGCTTCGTCTGCCGCCGAGAGCAGCTCCCCTTCGCCGGCTCCGACATCCACGATGTCGATGACATCCGCGACACCCCTCGAAGCGCGCAGACCCCCCGGCCCGCCCTCTTCCCCATTCACAGAAATCCTCTCTTCTCTTCTTCCCTCTTCCCGGAGCCGTCGCGCGATCCGCGCGATCGTCCGGCCGAACGCCGGGTGCCACGAGGGACCCGTCACGAAGTCGCCCGCGCGCCCGACGCGGCCCGCACGCTCGTAGTAGCCGCCCTCGGGGTCGTAGAGCGCGGCCTCCTGGAACGCGTCGAATCGCAGAGGGCCGTCCCGGCGGATCCGCTCGGCGAGGCGCTGAGCCAACGGCATCATCGCCGCGAGACTAGCAGCCGGTTAAGATCCAAGGCCGTATCGAGGAGGATCCAAGGCGTGACGTACGGGATCTCCGAGACTCCTTCCGAACTCACGATCAACCTGAGCGCGACGACGCGCGACGAGCTCTACCGCGAGGCCGCGAAGGCGGCGCTCGAAGCGGTGTACGGCGGCGCGCCGGCGACCGGCGCGACCGACGGGCAGACGTACCCCGTCCAGGGCGCCGGCCTCACCGAGGGCGACCGGCTGCGGACGTTCGTCGCCGAGTGCTTCGAAGCCGCGCGCCGCGCGCCCGGCACGCTGCAGGCGCCGCGCTGGCTCTCGTTCGACGAGGGCCGCGTGACCGCGAACCTCGTCCTCGCTTCTCCGAAGGCACCCGTGCGGGCGCTCGAGCCGGCTCTTCACGGCGCGTTCGAAGCGACGGGCGCGTTCCCGGACTTCCGGGCGTCGCTCGCGTTCAGCGTCGCGTCACGCTGACGGGACGGCGGCCACGGCTTCCCGACGGGCCTTCGCGAGGTCCGCGTCCGTCATCATGTCGACGAGGCCTGCGAAGGTCACGCGCGGCGCCCAGCCCAGTTCGCGGGCTGCCTTCGACGCGTCTCCGAGCAGAACGTCGACCTCCGCCGGACGGAAATACCGCGGGTCGACGCGCACGCGCACCACGCCATTCGCCTCGGCGCCGGTCTCCTCCTGGCCGGAGCCCGACCACGTGAGCGGCCGGCCGGCCCGCGCGAACGCGCGGCCTGCGAACTCGCGCACGGTGTGCGTCTCGCCCGTCGCGACGACGTAGTCCCCCGGATCGTCCTTCTGGAGCATCTGCCACATCGCCTCGACGTAGTCGCCCGCGAAGCCCCAGTCGCGCTTCGCGTCGAGGTTGCCGAGGTAGAGGACTCCCTGAAGGCCGTGCACGATCCGTCCCACCGCCCGCGTGATCTTGCGTGTCACGAAGGTTTCGCCGCGCCGCGGGGATTCGTGATTGAACAGGATGCCGCTCGAGGCGTGGAGCCCATAGGACTCGCGATAGTTCACCGTGATCCCGTGGGCGTAGACCTTTGCGACGCCGTACGGAGAGCGCGGATGGAACGGAGTCGACTCGCGCTGCGGCGACTCGCCCACGGCCCCGAACATCTCGGACGAGGACGCCTGATAGAAGCGCGGACGAAGGCCCAGCTCTCGGATGCCCTCGAGAATCCGGGTCGTTCCGACCGCGGTGACCTCCGCCGTGTATTCCGGGATGTCGAAGGACACCTTCACGTGGCTCTGCGCGCCGAGGTTGTAGATCTCGTGCGGCTGAACGACGCGCAGGATGCGGTTCAGGGAGGACGCGTCGTTCAGGTCGCCGTAGTGGAGCACGAGGTTCCGCTTCGGCACGTGCGGATCCTGATAGAGGTGGTCGAGGCGCTCGGTATTGAAGGACGAGGAGCGCCGGATGATCCCGTGGACCTCGTAGCCCTTCGCGAGCAGGAGCTCGGCGAGATAGCTGCCGTCCTGACCGGTGATTCCCGTGATGAGTGCGCGTGTCGAACTGGTCATGGCGTGGAGTTTATCGGTTCGGGAGCCCTGCAAAAGACAAGGGCCCGGACCTTTTGGGTCCGGGCCCTTCAAATTTCCCGGCAGCGTCCTACTCTCCCACACAGTTTCCCGTGCAGTACCATCGGCTCCGAGGGGCTTAACGGCCGTGTTCGGAATGGGAACGGGTGGAGCCCCCTCGATAAGGCCACCGGAAACTCTATTTCATCGTGAGCTTCCGTGCAGAACCGGGTGATCAGTCTTTTCTTCATTCTTTCATTTGCCTGCTTCACGCGAATGTCTTCGACGACTCGCACCTGGAGAATTTTATGGCCAAGCCGCACGGACGATTAGTACCGGTCAGCTTCGCGCCTCGCAGCGCTTCCACACCCGGCCTATCAACGTGGTCATCTCCCACGGTCCTTCAGGGGGCTTGCGCCCCGGGGAAATCTCATCTTGGGGTCGGCTTCACGCTTATATGCCTTCAGCGTTTATCCAGACCGAACTCCGCTACCCGGCGTGTGCCGCTGGTGCGACAACCGGTGCACAGGAGGTTCGTCCAACCCGGTCCTCTCGTACTAGGGTCGGGGCCCCGCAAATTTCCTGCGCCCACACGAGATAGGGACCGAACTGTCTCACGACGTTCTGAACCCAGCTCACGTACCGCTTTAACCGGCGAACAGCCGGACCCTTGGGACCTGCTTCAGCCCCAGGATGCGATGAGCCGACATCGAGGTGCC
>DASVJU010000159.1:0-5602 GCA_036385755.1 Thermoanaerobaculia bacterium | reverse complement strand
TGCCGAATGAGCCCGGACGAGGACCCGATGAGAACGTCGTTCGGAAAACGCTGCACGACGACGAGGTCGTCCGCGACGAGCCGGTGCCCTCGCTGGACCAGGGAGAGCGCGCACTCGCTCTTTCCGACGCCCGAGTCGCCGAGGAGGAGAGTGCCCAGGCCGCCGACCTCGAGGAGGACGCCGTGGAGGGTCGCGCGCGGCGCGAGAGACTCCTCGAGAAACGCGGTGAGCCCCTCGATGACGATGCTCGTCATCCGCGAGGTTCTGAAGAGCGGGATGCCGCGTCGCCGGCACAGATTCGTCAGGATGGAGCCCGGTTCGATTCCCTTCGTGACGACGACACAGGACAGCGGCAGCCGGGTGAAGGAATCGAGGCGCTCCTTGGCCACGCTCGACGACAGGGTGCTCATGAAGTCGAATTCGCTCTTTCCGAGAATCTGGACCCGGTTAGGCTTCACGTAGTCCATGAAGCCCGCGATGGCGAGGCCGGGCTTCTGCACGCGCGGCCAGTCGACGGGCCGATCGAGGCCCTTTTTCCCCACGACGAGCTCGAGGCCGAGCGAGGCGAGGGCGGGAGAGCGCAGATCACCGGCGCGCACCAGGGGTTTCGTTTCGGCCGGATCTCTCATTGCGTCTCCTCGCCTACTCGGGGACGACGAGGCCGAGCGTCCCGTCCTTGCGCCGGTACAGGAAGCGCAGGGCGTGGTGGGAGGCCGGATCGCGGAAGACGAAAACCTCCCGCCGCGAGGCGGCGAACGCCGTGAGGGCATCCTCCTCGAACATCGCGCGCGGCGACTGGGTTTCGCGCCGGGGTCCGGCGTGGCGCGCCGCGTCGACCGGCGGCTCCGCCGGCCAGGTCTTGGGGTTCCTTACCGGTGAGGCAGCGCGCTTTTTGACGCCGCTCGCCTTCGTCCTCGATTTCACCGCCTGCGCGGAAATCCGGTCCATGACTTCCTGCGCGGCGGTTGTCTGGTCGCCCGCGCGGGCCGCGGCGGTGAGCGTGCCATGGCGGCCGGCTACCGAGACCTCGACTTCCAGATCCTTCTTGCCCGCCGTCACCACGACGTGCGCCTCCGCGTCACCCGGAAGAGAGCGCCCGAGCTTCGCAAGCTTCGCCTCGACGATCTGGCGCAGGCGCGGGTGAAGCCGGACGTGCCGGGCGGTGAAGGTGGTTTTCATGGTTCCTCCTCGGGGACTGCCGGGCCTGTCTCGCCGATCTGCTCGGGCTCCGCCTCGTGCGGGCCGGCCACGGCGGCGGTCTCTCCGACGCGCCGGATCGAGCTCGCCGGAATGCGGAGCTCCTCGCGATACTTTGCGACCGTGCGGCGCGCGATGCGAATCCCGTCGCGAAGAAGCAATTCGGCGAGGCGGGCGTCCGAGAGGGGATGCGCGGGATCCTCCGCCTCGACGAGACTCCGGATCTTGCCCTTCACGGCGAGCGAGGAGACGTCCTCCCCCACCGACGACGCGATCGCCGAATGGAAGAAGAACTTCATGGGGACGAGGCCGCGCGGGGTCGCCATCCACTTGTTCGAAACGACTCGCGAGACGGTGGATTCGTGCATGCCGATGTCCTCGGCGACGTCACGGAGCACGAGGGGCTTCAAATGAGCCACCCCGTAGTCGAAGAAGTCGTGCTGCTTCTTCACGATCGACTCGGCGACGCGCACGATGGTGCGCTTTCTCTGGTCGAGACTCTTCAGCAGCCACTGGGCCGCGCGCATCTTCTCCCTCAGATAACTCTTGCCTTCCCCGTCGAGAGCGCCATCCCGTGCGAGGAGCATCCGGCGATAGAGCGCCGACACGCGAAGACGCGGCAGGCCGTCGTCGTTGAACAGGACGACGTATTCCTCTTCGACCTTCACGACGGCCACGTCGGGCTCCACGTAGATCGTACGGGAGGAGTCGTAGGCGCGCCCGGGCTTCGGGTCGAGCCTCCGGATCCAGTCGTGCGCCTGCTGGATGTCTTCGAGCGGCACGTTCATCTGCCGCGCGAGCAGGGCGGCAGGCTTCGAGCCCAGCTCCGAGAAGCGGTGGGTCACGAGCTCGACGAGAAGCGGCGTTGCGATGTTCGCGGCCCGTGCCTGGAGGAGGAGGATCTCGGAGAGGTCGCGCCCGCCGACCCCGCACGGGTCGAACGACTGCAGGAGCGCCAGCGCCCTCTCCGCTGTTTCCGCCGAGCACGCCATGGCCGCGCAGACCTCGTCGAGCGTGATTCGAAGGCAGCCGTCCGGGTCCACGTTTCCGATCATGAAGCCGCAGGCCTCCCGGACGCCGGGAGGAGCATCGGAGACGCCGAGCTGCTCGGTGAGGTGGGGCTCGAGGCCGGGGGGGGCATCCGCCCGGTTCTCGAGCGAGAACTCCTCGGCCTGTTCGCTCATCCTCGGGGCGGTCGCCGTGCCGTCCATGTAGTCGCCGAAATAGGCCTCGAGGTCGATGTCGCCGAGGGCGTCTTGCAAGGTCTCGGACGGAGCGGCGTCGACGACCGGTTCGGGAACGGGCGCCTCGGGCGCTGAAGCGGCGAGCTCCGAACCCCTGTCTCCGTCGTCGGAAAGAGTGTCGACGTTCTCGGTACTGGTTCCCGGCGTCTCGGCGAGCTCGCGTTCGCGCGTCTCGGCGGCGCCGGAGTCCTCGTCGGGCGTCGCCGCGCTCTCGGGATCCTGTTCCTCGAGCACCGGGTTCGAGACGAGCTCCTGGTTCACGACGTCCTGCAGCTCGAGGCGCGTCATCTGCAGCAGCTTGATGGCCTGCTGCAGCGTCGGCGTCATGACGAGCCGCTGGGAGAGTCTCAGCGAGAGTTTCTGTTCGAGTCCCAATGTGTTTGTCCGAGGTCCCGCTCAGGCGGAGGCCACGGTGATTCTACCGCCGCGCGCCCCGGACTCAGTCGAGCCGGAATCGCTCGCCGAGATAGACGCGGCGCACCTCGGGGTCCGAGGAGAGCTCGGAGGGCGATCCCGTCCGGAAAATGGCGCCCGCGTGGATGATGTAGCCGCGGTCCACGATCGCGAGCGTGTCGCGCACGTTGTGGTCCGTGATGAGAACGCCGATTCCGGCCGCCGCGAGATCCCGGATCACCTGCTGGAGGTCGAGCACGGTGATCGGGTCGATCCCCGCGAACGGCTCGTCGAGGAGGATGAATCGGGGCGACAGCGTGAGCGCGCGGGCGATTTCGAGCCGGCGCCGTTCGCCCCCCGAGAGCGTGTCCGCCACCGCGTGGGCGAGGTGCGAGAGCTTGAAACGGTCGAGGAGGCCGTGCGCGGTCTCTTCGCGCATCGCCCGGCTCCCCGGGAGCGTCTCGAGGATCGCGACGAGGTTTTCGATGGCGGTCATCTTCCGGAAAATGGACGGCTCCTGAGGCAGGTAGCCGAGGCCGCGCCGCGCGCGCCGGTACATCGGGAGCGTCGTCATGTCCTGCCCGTCGAGAAGCACGGAGCCGGCGTCGGGCGCCACGAGTCCCACGACGATCGAAAACACCGTCGTCTTCCCCGCTCCGTTCGGGCCGAGGAGTCCCACGACCTTGCCCGCGGAGACGAGGACCGACACACCGTCGACGACCGTGCGGCCGTGGTAGGCCTTCACGAGGTCGCGGGCCTCCAGAACCGCGGAGGCGGCGCTCACGAGCCCTCCGGCTTGAGGATCGTCTCGGAGGGCACGGATGAGTCCGTCTCCACGTCCACCTGAGAGCTTTTCTGCCGGAACGTCAGGACCGCGCCGGTCGAGCGGTTTCCCTTTCCGTCGAGAGCCGTCGCGGGGGCGCCTTCAAGCGTGACCGCCTCGGTCTGCGGGCGCCAGATGGCCTTCGTGCCCTCGCCCCGGCGATGCTGCGCTCGATCTTCGACCACGACGGCACCGCGCGCCTCCGTGTACTCGACCGTGCGGTCCGGGGCGAGGCGAATGTCCGTCACGTCGGAGTTCATCGTGAAGATTCCGGACGTCATCGTCGCATGACCCTCGAGGCGGACGAAGCGCTCCGCTTCCCGGTGGATGAGGACGTCTCCCGCGGCGTTGATGGTTTCGCTCGTGCGACCGCCGGGCGGCGTCCGCGTCCCTTTCAGGGGTGCCGTCTCGCGCCGGAAGAACGCCTGCACCTTCTGCTCGGCCCGCATGGTCTTCGCGACGTCGTCGAGCTCGAGGGTGCCGCATCGGAGGACGTTTTCGTTCTGCCAGGCGCGCACCGATCCCGTGAGCACGAGCGTCGACGTGCGGGACAGGAGCTTCAGCGTCTCGGATTCGGAGAAGAAAGGGCTCTTTCCGTCGCCGCCCAGAAAGCCGCCCCGTCCCGGCCCGGCCCCCGGTGCGTACGAGGCCCTCACCGCGCCCGCGGCGTCCAGGCGCTCCTCCCGTGCGTTCCACGAGAGCGAGCGGGCCGTGATCGCGCCGCGCTCGTCGCGGTAGCGCACGGGGACGTCGGGCTCGCCCGAAAAGACGGCCGTGTCGTCCCGCCCGCGCAACGTACCGTGCGGGGCCTTCAGGATGGCCCTCTTCCCGTCGGTCAGTTCGACTCCATTTTCGAACGTTGCCGTCTCGATCGAGCGCCCGTCCGGCAGGAAGAGAACCCGGGCGAAGCCGGCGGTGAGTGTGCGCAACCCCGAGCCGGTGGGCCCGCCGGTTCGGCCGGACTCGGCGGCGTCGAGCCGAGCGGGTACGGTGAGTTCTCGAAAGCGACCGCTTTCGAACCGTCCCGAGAAGTGCGGCGCCCGCGCGCGGCGCGCTCCCGATGTACTTGATGTACCTGATGTGCCTGACGTGCCTGATGTGCCGGCGGGGGCGAGGTCGAGCCTCGCGAGGCCCGGGGCGTTCCCATTGGCTTCGAGACCGACGGGTTGCCCGGACGCGTCGAGGCGCAGCTCGAGTTCGTCGCCCTGCGCCGTGAGCGCCGCGGGAGGCTGGTCTCCGTCCGGCAGCACGAGCAGGAATGCGTCCCGGGTCGCAAGGAGGCGGCTCCCGCCGGGGACGGCGAGCCTCGAGACGCTCTCGCTCCGCAGGATGAAGCGGTCCGTCTTCAGGACGGCTCCGCCCGTCGCGTCGAGCGTCCCGTCCCGGGAGACGACGACGTGCCGTGCGGCCAGATCCACGGCGCGCCCGGCGTCGGCGCTCCCGCTGAGGTGCGCCTCGCCATCGAGCACGAGATTCCCGTCCCTCACGCCGAGCTTCCCGGAGGCGGCGTGGGCCACGAGCGCGCCCCGGAGGGCTGCGACCGGACCCTCCGACGCGAGGACGCGGAGCAACGGGTCGTAGCGGAACGAGGCGGCCGAGAGGCTCGTCTCCTCGCCCTCGATCCTCACGCCGTCGAAAATACGGAAGGCCCGCGAGCCCTCCATCATCTCCGCGCGCGGCGCGCGCACCGAGATCACGGGTTCGCCCGCGCCTTCCCGCGATTCGAACACGACGTCCTTGAGGCGGAAAAGCTTCTCCCCCTTTTCCTCGAACTTGACGGCCTCCGTCGCGCGCACGCGGTACCGGCCCTCGGAGGCCCGCGTCTCGTCATACTGAAAGTCCCGGAAACGCATCGTGTCGCGCTTCCCTCCGGATTCCTTCAGCAACGTGTCGGCGACCGGATCGAGGGCGCCCTCCGTCCGGGCTCCGGGCTTGCGGTACGAGA
>DASVJU010000158.1:0-1533 GCA_036385755.1 Thermoanaerobaculia bacterium | reverse complement strand
CGCCGCGCAGTCCCGGTGTCGGGCCCGCAGCTTCTTTCGACGTCCGCCCGGCCAGTCACCGACGCCTACCTGCCTGGCGGCGTTCACGACGTCCAACAGGCGTACTTCCTCGAGGCGCACCCCGCGCTGTTTTCCGATACCCGCGTCTGCGTCGGAGACTTCGGAGACCTCGTTCAGCCGCCGGCTTTATTACCGGCTCCACCTTGTCCATTCCGCTCAGCGGTCTTGACACTCAGAAGTTACGGTACGAACGGCCCCGGCGACTACGTCTATTCCACGCACGTCCACACGCAACGCGACGTCTACGCGGGACTCTACGTCACCGGCACGCTGACGACTTCGCACTACGAATTCGTCGCGGAAGGGGCAGCGCCAACGTCCACGCTGACTGTCCCGATCATCCTCTCGTCCACCGGTCTCGGCGGCTCGGCCTTCACGTCCGAGCTGACGCTCACGAACCGCGGGGCGGCCGACGCGTAGATCTCCTATGCCTACATGCCCGCCTTTGGCGGGACATCGGGCACGGCCACGGACACGTTGCCCGCGGGCCGGCAGCGGGTGATTCCCGACGCGATCGCGTACCTCGAGGGCCTCGGCCTCACGAATCCCGGCAGCGGCGGGACGCTGCGTATCACCTTCTCGGGCTTGTCGTCCCCCGACGCCGCCTCCGCCACCGTCCGGACGACCACGTCCGTGCCAGCGGGCCGCGCAGGTCTGGCCTACGCGGGATTGCCCCCGTCGAAGCTCCTCTCTTCCCCGGTCTATCTCTGCGGCTTGCGCCAGAACGGGACCGACCGCTCCAACGTCGCCGTCCTCAACGCGGGCACCTCGGGCGACGGCGACATCACCTTGCGCCTGACCGTCTTCTCCGGCGATCTGGCGAATTCGCTCTCGCAGACGCTTCCCGATATCACGCCCCCCCCCGGCGGCTTCGCCCAGATCTCCGGCATCCTCGTCTCGAACGGCCTCTCGCTCTCCAATGGCTACGTGAAGGTCGAGAGGGTCTCTGGCACTGCTGCCTTCTATGCCTACGCCGTCGTCAACGATCAGGTGACGTCCGACGGTTCCTTCGTCGAGCCCATAGCGGCGAGCCCGGTTTCTCCGATTACCTCGATGACGCTGCCGGCTCTCGTCGAAACCACGGCGTACGCGACCGAGCTCATCCTCACGAACGTGTCCTCCTCTCCGCGCACTCTCCGCTTCACGTGGGTCTCGTCTTCACTGACGGGAGGGCAGGCGGCCTTTTCGATCCCCCTCCTCCCCGGCGAGCAGCAGGTCCTCCCGGCCTTCGTTCAGGTGCTTCGAGACCGCGGCGTCGTGAAGGATCCGCCCGGCGGATCCTTCGCCGGCGCCCTCTTCGCCTCGGACGACTCCGGCGACCTGCGCGGCATCTCTATCGCCGCGCGAATCACGTCCGCCTCGGCGGGAGGCCGCTACGGCGTCTTTCTGCCCGCCTTTCCGAACGGATCCGAAGCCACGGCGGCCGCTTGGCTCCTCGGACTCCAGCAGAACGCCGAGACGCGCTCCAATCTC
>DASVJU010000157.1:0-9962 GCA_036385755.1 Thermoanaerobaculia bacterium | reverse complement strand
TCACCGGTGCCGCTCTCCTCGCCCTCGCCTTCCTCGCGACGCTGCCGGGGCCGGTCCGCGGCCTGCCGCTCTTCGGATTCCTGTCGGTCTTCCTGATCGTGTCGGGCGTCTCGCTTCTCGCCCCGGCGGCCGTGACGTTCGCGGCCGCGCGCCTCGACGGACCCGCGCTGCGCCTCTTCGGCGTCGAGGCGCGGCTTGCGCGCGCGAACCTGACGGGCAGCCTCTCGCGGACGTCCGTCGCCGTCGCCGCGCTCACGATGGCGCTCGCGATGATGGTCTCGGTCGCGGTCATGGTCGGCTCATTCCGGACGACCGTCGCGACCTGGGTCTCACAGACGCTCGCTTCCGACCTGTTCCTTTCACCGGCGAGCGGAAGGTCGGGCGCGTCGTTCGGACGGATCCCCGACGCGGCGATCGGGATCGTGCGGGGCGTCGACGGCGTGGACGAGGTCGATCCCTTCCTCGCCTTCGGCGCGACGAGGGACGGCGTGCCGTTCACGATCGGCTCGGGGCTCTTCTCCTTCATCGCGAAGCACGGCAATCTGCCGCTCGTGGACGGGCGCGACACCCGAAAAGTATTCACGGAGGCGCTCGGGAAGGACGAGGCGATGATCTCCGAGCCCTACGCCGAGAAGTTCCGCGTCAAGACCGGGGATTTCGTCGAGCTTCCGACCGACAGGAGTGCCGTGCGTATACGCATCTCCGGCATCTATACCGATTACTCGAACGACCGCGGCACGGTCACGCTCGATCGCGCGCACTTTCAGAGACTCTGGCCGCTGACGGGCGCGGTGACGGCCGCCGTCACCCTGAAGGAGGGCGTGTCGCCCGAGGAGGGAGCGCGCCGCGTGTCGGCGGCGCTCCAGGGCCGTTATGTGCTCCGCGTGCGGACGAACGCGACACTCCGACGGCTCGTCCTTCGGATCTTCGACCGCACGTTCGCCGTCACGTACGCGCTCGAAGGCGTGGCCCTCGCCGTGGCGGTTCTCGGCGTCCTGAACACGCTCACGGCGCTCGTCCTCGAAAGGCGGCGCGAGATCGGTCTCCTGAGGGTTCTCGGCGCATCGGCGGCACGGGTGAAACGTGCCGTGCGCTACGAGGCGGCCGCGATCGGAGGCCTCGGCGTCGGCCTCGGGTCGCTCTCCGGAGGCGCCATGTCTCTCGTCCTCGTCCACGTCATCAACCGCCAGTCGTTCGGCTGGACGATCGCGATGCACCCGCCGTGGGGATTCCTCTCTGCCGCTCTCGGCCTCGTGCTCCTCGCGACGCTCGCGGCGGCCTCGCGTCCGGCGGGGCTCGCGGCCGCGACGGACGTCGCAGCCGCGTTGAAGGAGGAGTGAGGAAGATGAAGATTCTTCGAATGGTCGCTGCCGGGGCGCTCGTCCTCGCCGGGGCGGCGGCCCTCTTCACCTTCAAAGAAATTCTTGCTTCCGACTCGAGCATCGATGTCTCGAAGCGGTTTCTTTCTCTTGATCCGAAGCAAAAGATCTCTTTCCCCCGCGACCACGGCTCGCACGACGACGCGCGCGTGGAATGGTGGTACGTCACAGGCCAGCTCGAGACGGCGTCGGGAAAAAGACTCGGCTACCAGCTCACGTTCTTCCGCACGGGAATCGAGGACGCACCGAAGGGAACCCGCGCTTCCTCCTTCGCCGCGCGCGACCTCTTCCTCGCGCATTTCGCGCTCACGGACGCGGCCGCCGGAACGTTCCGATTCGCCGAGAGGATGCACCGCACCGGTGTCGGAGCGGCCTTTGCGCGAGAGGACCGCCTCGCCGTCGCAAACGAGGACTGGCGCCTCGAGGAGGTCGGCGGCCGGCTCGTGCTCTACGCGTCGGACGGCGGCGACGAGCTTTCCCTCGCCCTGACGCCCGAGAAGCCTCCCGTCCTGCATGGCGAGGGCGGCCTTTCACGCAAGGGGTTGGACCCCGACGCGGTGAGCCGGTACGTGAGCCTCACGCGCCTCCGCTCCGAGGGCTGGTGGACCTCGGCCGGAAAGAGCGCCTCCGTGAGCGGACTCTCGTGGTTCGACCACGAGTGGGGCTCCGGGTCGATCGGCCAGGACACCGCGGGCTGGGACTGGTTCGCGCTGCACCTCCTCGACGGGCGCGACCTCATGCTCTACCGCATGCGCGGCGCGGGCGGGGGCGGAACGCCGTATTCGTCCGGAACGCTCGTCGGAAAGGACGGCACGGCGGTCTTTCTCGCGGCCTCCGACTTCACGATCGAAGAGACCGCTCGCTGGACGAGCGTACGGAGCGGCGGGAACTATCCCGCGCGCTGGGTCCTGCGCGTCCCACGCGCGGGAATCGCCGTGGAGGTCGTCCCGCTCGTGAAGGATCAGGAGCTCGTGACCTCGAAATCTACGCGCGTCACGTACTGGGAAGGCGCGTGCGACGTGACGGCGCCCGGCGGCGGCGTGCCGCTGGGACGCGCGTACGTCGAGATGACCGGCTACGCGGGCGCAAGAACTTTCCGCGATCCCGGCGCTTTTCGCTGACGCGGCTCTTCTCCGAGCCACCCGCCGCGAAAGCCGGCGCGGAGGAGGCCGTTCCGGATTTCCGGCGTGCGGCGCATGAGATCCCAGACGAACCCCGTGCGGGCGTTCTCGATCATCCCCACGATCGGCCCCTGGTCGAGGCCGAGATAGTCGGGGGCGACCCATGAGCCGCGCCCTTCGCGGCAGGTGGGGTTGAAGCTGCACAGATAACCGTATTCACTTCGCAACTTCGGATACCGCGCCTCCATGTGGCGAAGCGTCGGGACCACGATTTCCGGCGCGAACGGAAGCGACGAGGCGACCGCCCAGGGCGAAAGCGTTCCGTCGTCGGGTCCGTCCGGAACGCCGCGGGCGGCGTACCCGAGGAAGCGCCTTTCGCGCGCGGTCCGGTCTCGCTCGCCGGGGCCGTCGCTGGCCGTGATGCCCCAGCCTCTCAGGCCGTAGCCGCGAAAACGTCGCGGGTTCGCGGCGGCATAACGCTGGTGCACGAGCGTCATCCGGCGGCTGTTCTCGAAGTAGTCCCAGCCGCGGGGCGAGAGGTCCCCGTCTCTCAGACCGCGGAAGTCGACCCACAGATGCGGAAGCTGGTGCGTGAAGAGCGGCCCGCAATGGAGGACGTCCAGCCCGAAGAGGCGCCGGAAGCGGAATGTCGACGTCCACTCGCGAAAGCTCGCTCGCGGAAGAGGATGCGTGGGCGAGCCCAGGGCGAGCAGGTAAAGAAGGAGCGATTCGTCGTATCCGCGGTAGCGCGACGACAGGAAGCCGCCCTCGGGCGTCCAGCCCTGCGAGAGGACGCGCCCGCCCGCGAGCGCCCAACGCCAGTCCGCCCGGCGGTAGAGCGCCCGCCCCCGCGCCCTGATCTCGCGCTCGTCGGGCGCGCGGCCGTCGAAGAACGAGGCACAGGCGAGAGCGCCGGCGAGGAGGATCGCGGAGTCCATCGTGGAAAGCTCGCAGCGAAGCGCCCGGCGCCCCGTGCGCATGTCGAGGAAGTGGTAGTAGAGGCCGCGGAACCCCGTCGCGTCCTCGCCTTCCCCCTGCGCGCTCCGTGCAAAGAAGCGCAGCGTCGTGAGGACGCGCTCGGCCGCCTCGCTGCGCGTGAGCCATCGGCGGAAGACGCCGATCGGATAGCACGTCAGGGCGAGCCCCACCGCGGCCACGCTCGCGGGAGACCCCTCGCGGCTGCGGTCGCGCACGAGGCCGTTGCCGGCGTTCGTCTCGTGGACGAAGTAGCGGAACGTGTGCCTCTGAAGCTCGCTCAGCTCCTCGGAATCCCGGGCCCTCACGCGTGTCACGCGAGCGCGGCGGCGGCGCTCTGGAGCGCCTCGGCCAGGGTCGGGTGGATGAAGATCGCGTCGCGAAGCGCCGAGACGCGCGCTCCCGCGTTCATCAGGGCCACGAAGACGTGAACGAGCTCGGCCCCGTCGGCGGCGAGCACGGTGGCCCCGATGAGCGTTTTCGTCTTCGGGTCGACGAGGATCTTCACGAATCCCTCCGGCTCGCCGATCTCCCGCGCCTTTCCGTTCTTCGACATCGCGAAGCGGCCCACGCTCACGGGGATGCCCCGACGCCGGGCCTCCTCTTCGGAAAGGCCCACGCGCCCGAGCTGCGGGTCCGTGTAGACGGCCCACGGCACGATGCGCGCCGTCGTGCGCTTCCCGTCTCCCAGGAGCTGCGAACGAAGAACGCGGAAGTCGTCCCACGCCGTTGAGGTGAACATGGGACCGCCGCGGATGTCCCCCGCGGCCCAGACGCCCCGGACCCGCGTGCGGAGGCGCCGGTCGGTCCAGAGGGTCCCGTCCCTCTCGGTCCCGAGGCCAATCTTCGAAAGGCCGATGTCGTCCGTGTTCGGACGCCGCCCGGCCGCGAGGAAGACGTGCGATGCCGTCACGGTCTCTCGTCGTCCGCCCTCGCGGAAAGATACCTTCACGCCGCCGCGAGTTCTCGCGACGCCCGTGACGGAGGCGCGGAGCCGGCACGTGATCCCCTCGCATTCGAGAAACCCGCGGAGCGCGCGGGAGACTTCCTCGTCCTCCCCGTCCGCGAGGCGCGGTCCCCGTTCGAGAAGCGTCACGCGGCTTCCCATGCGGCGGTAGAACTGCGACATCTCGAGCCCTACGTAGCTGCCTCCGATGACGACGAGGTGCGCCGGAAGCGCCGGGCGGTCGAGCCAGTTCCCCGCATGCAGATACTCGACCTCTTCCAGACCGAGGCCGCGGGGGAGGAGCGTGCGGGTGCCCGTGTCGAGGACGACCTGGCGCGCGAGAACGACGCGCGTTCCGATCCCGATGCGAAAGAGACGCCCGGTCCGCCCGAGGAAGCGCGCGTGGCCGTGAAGGTAAAGGGGATTTCCGCCGTGCACGTGAACGAGCGATTCCCTGAGCGCGATGCGCGACTGGGCGGCGATGCCGCGGGCGCGCCGGAGGACCGCGGCGAAGTCGATGCGCACGCGCGGGATACGGATTCCGAATTCCCCGGCGCGCCGCGCGAGCTGGGCGGCGCGCGCCGACGCGATCGCGGCCTTCGTCGGCGTGCAGCCGAAGTTCACGCACGAGCCCCCTGGCTCCTTCCGCTCGGCGATCGCCACGCGCCAGGACTCCTTCGCGAGCGCATGGGCAAGCGGGATGCCCGCCTGTCCGGCTCCGATGATCATGAGATCGACCGCGCCGCCTGCCTCCGCGCGCACGAGGGCCCTCATCAGTCCTTTGTCGCCGCGAGCCGGCTCCGGCGCGCGCCGTAGAGGAAGTAGATGACGAGGCCCGCGAGGAGCCAGATCCCGAAACGCATCCACGTGACGGCCGGCAGGCCCGCCATCAGCACGACGCACATCACGATCCCGAGAACGGGCGTCACCGGCGAGAACGGGACGCGGAATTTCCGCGGCCGGTCGGGCTCGCGCACGCGGAGGATGAGGATCCCGATGCAGACGAGCACGAACGCGAAGAGCGTGCCGATGTTCGTGAGCTGGACGACCTCGTCGATGTTCGCGACGGCCGCGAAGAACGCCACGAAGATCCCCGTCAGGATCGTCGTCACGTGCGGCGTCCGGTACTTCGGGTGGATCTTCCCGAACCACGGACCCAGGAGCCCGTCGCGCGACATCGCCATGAGGATGCGCGGCTGCCCGAGCTGGAAGACGAGGAGGACGGACGTCATCGCGACCACGGCGCCGAACGCGAGGATGCCCGCGGCCCACCCCTGGTTCACGTACGTGAGCGCGGCCGCGAGCGGGTCTGCGACGCCTTCCAGCTTCGCGAACGGGATCATCCCGGTGAGGACGAGGGCCGCCGCGAGATAGAGGACGGTGCAGATCGCCAGCGAGCCGAGGATTCCGCGCGGCATGTCGCGTCCGGGGTTCTCGCATTCCTCGGCGGCGGTCGAGATCGCGTCGAAGCCGATGTATGCGAAGAAGATGAGGGAGGCTCCCGTACAGACTCCGTGCAGGCCGCCTGGAAAGAAGGGGTGCCAGTTCGCGGGCTTCACCCACATCGCACCCACGACGATGAAGAAGAGAAGCGTCATGAGCTTGAGGACGACGATCACGTTGTTGAACCGCGCCGACTCCTTGACGCCGATGACGAGGATCCACGTGATCGCGGCCGTGATGACGACCGCGAGGAGATTGCAGACGATCGGGATCCCGAGGAGGACGGGATGGTGCAGGTGCGCCTCGTAGGCGATCGCGTATTCGGGGCCGAGGCTCGCCACGCCGGACTCGGCGGCGGACTTGGCGGCGAGGACCGTCGAGCGGTAGTCCGTCGCCATCCACGCGGGGATCTGCACCCCGAAGCCGACCATGAGCTGGCGGAAGTACGCGGCCCACGAGATCGCGACGGCGATGTTCCCGACGGCGTACTCGATGATGAGATCCCACCCGATGATCCATGCCACGAGCTCGCCCAGCGTCGCGTAACTGTATGTGTACGCCGAGCCCGCGACGGGCACGAGGCTCGCGAACTCCGCGTAGCACAGCGCGCAGAAGCCGCAGGCCACGGCCGTGAGAAGGATCGAAACGGTGACGCCGGGCCCCGCGGGCGGGGCGCCTGTGCCGCCGGACGTCGCGCTGCCGAGAGTGGCGAAGATGCCGGCTCCGATGATCGCTCCGATGCCCAGGGCCATCAGGTCGACCCAGTTGAGGGTCTTCTTGAGACCGTGAACGTCGTCGCCGCCTTCGGCGATCAGGGCATCGAGCGGCTTGCGCCGGAAGAGCGACGACATGCGGCCTCCTCGGAGGTGATGCGGAAAGTCCGGGGTGTTCCGGAGTCTAAGCCGTGAGGTGTCCTTCCAACCGGGCGGGCAGCTCGGCCAAGGACGCGATGGACTCGACCTCGGGAGGATGGCGGCCTCCCCGATCGACGAGGAGAGCACGGAGCCCCGCCGCGCGGGCCCCGTGGTAGTCGTCCGTGAGCGAGTCTCCGACGTGGAGCGCGGCTCCGGCCGCCACGCCCGCGCGCCGAACGGCCTCGTCGAAGATCCCGCGGTCCGGCTTGCTCACACCCACGGCGGCCGACACGACGACGGCGTCGAACGAATCCCGCACTCCGAGGCGCGCGAGAAGAGACGGCAGGCTGGAGTCCCAGTTCGACACCACGACGAGCTTGACCCGCCTTGCGCGGAGCGCGGCCAGGACCTCGGGGACCTCCGGGTAGAGAGTCCAGTGAAGCTCTTCGCGGAAATGCGACACGAGGTGCGCGAGAAGCGGCTCCGGCATCTCGCCACCACCCACGCGCGCGAACACGGCCCCGACGAACCGCCGCCAGAACCCCGCCTCCCCGCCCGGCCCTTTCCAGCGCTCCTCGCCGCGCTCGTGGGCCGCGTGCACCTCGCGCCAGGTCGCGTGCACGGCGCCGTGCACGTCGTCGGCCGTCGCCTCCACGCCGTGCCGCGCGAACGCGTCGCGATAGACGTGGTCGATCGGCGGGTCCGCGGCGAGAATCGTGTCTCCCGCGTCCAGGAAGACGGCGCCGATCTCAGACACGCGGCGTCACGGCATCACCTGCCCGCCGTCGATCACGAGCGCCTGGCCGGTCATGTTCCGCGCTTCGGGCGACGCCAGGTATGCGACGAGAGCCGCGATTTCGGGGGGAGACAACACCTCGCCGAGGGGCGCCATCTTCCCCGCGAGCGCGAAAGCCTCCTCGACGCTCATCCTGAGGACCTTCCCCATCCGCACGATTCCCGAGCGGCCCATGTCCGTGTCCACCCAGCCCGGACACACCGCGTTCACGGTGATCTTCCGGGGCGCGAGCTCGAGCGCGAGGGCACGCGTGAGCCCGATGACGCCGTGCTTGGCGGAGGTGTACGCCGCCATCCCCGCAACGCCGAATCGTCCCTGAACGGACGAGATGTTCACGATCCGCGCGCCGTCGGGCAGAAACGGCCGGGCGGCGCGGCAGACGCGCCAGGTCCCCGTGAGATTCACGTCCAGGATCCGCGCCCAGGCTTCGTCCGAACGGACGTCTCCGTCCAGAGGCGAAGGGCCTCCGATTCCCGCGTTGTTCACGAGGATGTCGAGACGCCGGTCGGGCCGCGCCGCCCGCTCGACGCCGGTCGCGACGGAGGCCGGGTCCACCACGTCGAGAAGAACCCCCTGCGCCGAGCCGCCGGCGCTCACGATCTCGTCCACGACGGCCGCCCCGTCGGTCTCCCGGCGGACGCCGACCGCCACGTGCGCGCCCTCTGCCGCGAGCCTGAGGGCGATCGCGCGGCCGATTCCCTTGCCCGCGCCCGTCACGAGCGCCGTCTTCCCCGAGAGACGTCCTTCCGGCATGTGTCCTCCGGCGGCCGATTCTACGGGCGGCCGCCCCTTGTAAGATCGCAAAGTGAAGGTCGCGTGAGAGTCGAGGTCCTGCTCTTCGCATCGCTGAGGGACGCCGTCGGCAACGCGATCGCCGTCGAGGTGAAAGAGCCGGCCACGGTCGCGGGCCTTCGGCGCGCCCTCGAGGCCGCGCATCCCGTCCTCGCGCGCTTCGGGACGCGCGCGAAGCTCGCGATCAACGAGACCTGGGCGAAGGAAACGGATTCCATCGCCCCCGGCGACACCGTCGCGCTCCTGCCGCCGGTCGCGGGGGGTTGAAGGTCGGCTACGCCAGCTTCAGGTCTTCGGCCAGGAGCGCGTAGTCGACGGCGCCGCGTGACGACCCGTCGAACTCGAAGATCGTCTTGCCGACCGACGGGGCCTCCGCCAGCGCCACGTTGATCCGGATGGGCGAGAGGATCTTCGTGAAGCGCTCGCGCAGCGTTTCGAGGAGCTCGGTGGAGACGGCCGTCCGGAGGTCGTAGAAGGTCGGCAGGACGCCGTCGATCCGAATCGGCTTTTCGCGAAGCGCGTTCGCTTCCTTCGCGAAGAGGCGCGTCTTCTCGAGCGCCGGAAGCGACAGGAAGTCGAGCTTCGCCGGGAGGATGATCTCGTCGGCGAGGTGGTAGATGTTCTCGAGCAGGAGCGAGCCGGCCGGCGGACAGTCGAGGATGACCACCTCGTAACCGTCGTCGGCGATCGCCTCGAAGCGCTTCGCGAAGCGCGTCCGCCGCTTCTCCCGGCCCTTCTCGCGATACAGATCCTCGACGTCGAGAAGGCGCTCTCCGGCCGGCAGGACGTCGAGATTTTCCCGCGTCGCCCGCACGACCGAGGCGTCGAACGCGGCGACCTTCGCGAGCCAGGCCGCGAGTCCGGGCGCCTCGCGCGGAAGGCCCAGCGCGGTCCCGACGCTTCCCTGGGGATCTGCATCGACCAGGAGTGTCCGCCGTCCCGCGCGGGCGGCCGCGGCCGCGAGATTCACGGCGGTCGTCGTCTTCCCCACGCCGCCCTTGAGCGCGGAGATGGCCAGCACCCTCAGGCGGCGGGTCGTCATCGTCGACTTTGCCGTTCTCTCTCGAGCGAGGGTCTTATCATGTTTCGATGTCTTTCCTGTCGGACGCCCCCGTCGACCCCGGGTCCCTTCTCGACGCCGTGCGGCGGGACGGCGACGGAGGGTTGGCCCTGTTCGTGGGCGTCGTGAGGAACCACAACGACGGCCGCCGCGTGGACCGCCTCGAGTACGAGGCCTACGCTCCCATGGCCGAGAGGGAAATGGCCCGCATTGCCGAGGAGCTCGCTCGGGCGCATCCTGAGGCCCAAGTCACTTTCCGCCATAGAGTTGGAGCCCTCGGAGTCGGCGAAATCGCCGTCGCCGTCGCCGCGGCCGCCCCTCACCGGTCCGAGGCGTTTGCCGCCTGTCGCGCCGGAATCGAAGCCATAAAGGCCCGCGTTCCGATCTGGAAACGGGAATTTGGCCCCTCGGGAAGCACCTGGGTCGAGCCCTGCGGCGAGGCTGGTCACGACGATGAAAGTGATTGAAAACTCAACCACTTCCTTCTAGAATCCAAGTTCCGGGATCAGTTCTGGCCGGCTCCCCTCGGGACGGAGGAACGCGGACGGACTCGCCAATGGTTCCGAGGAACCTCTTCGAGACCCCCCGCCCTTCCG
>DASVJU010000156.1:0-4242 GCA_036385755.1 Thermoanaerobaculia bacterium | reverse complement strand
CCGAAGGCGACCCGCTTCGCCGCGTAGTCGCGGGCAAGGTCGAGGGCCCGTCTCATCCCGGAAACCGCGGCGACGGCGTTCCAGGTCCGCGTTGTGTTCAGCATCGTCGTGATGTTCTTGACGCCGTTCGAAAGGCCTTTCACGGGGACTGCCCGGGCTCCGACGAGGTCGAGCTCCGCGGTCGGCAGCATCCGCGTCCCGAGCTTGTCCTTCAGCCGGTGGATGACGAGGCCGTTCGGGTCGCCCGCCTCGTCGCGGGTCTCGAGATAGAAGAGGGCGAGGCCCTTCCCGCCCTGCGGGTTTCCCTCGGGGCGCGCCAACGTCAGGGCCATCTCCGAGGTCGTCGCCGACGTGAACCACTTCGTTCCGTAAAGCCGCCACGTGTCGCCCTCGAGCCGGGCCACGGTTTCGCTCGCGCCCACGTCGGACCCGCCGATCCGCTCGGTCATCCACTGACCCGAGGTCCAGGCGCGGGCGGGGTCGCGCGCGGTCAGGCGCGGCAGCGCGCGGGCGGCGAGGCCGGCGTGTCCGGAGACGAAGAGGGTCTTTGCCGCGCCGTCGGTCATCGCGAGCGGGCAGGACGTGACGCCCGAAGAGGGCTCGAAGAGATGGACGAGAGCGAATTGATGGAGGCGCGAGAAGGGGCCGTGCCGCCGTTCGTAGGGAAGCGCCACGAGGCCTTTTTCGGCCGAGATCCGAAGGGTCTCCTTCCAGAGGCGCGTCAGATCGATCCGGTCGATGCGCCGTCCCCAGGGATCCCACGAGGTCAGGACGGGGACCGACGCCTCATCCTCCCGGAGAAGGTCGTGGAGGGGTCCGCCCGAGAGGGCCCCCATCTCCCGGAGAGAGGGCTCGATCTCCCGAAAAACCTCTGTCGGGAGGTGGTTCGCGAGGAAGGCGCGGAGGACGACGTCGCTCTCGTATGTGTTGCCGAGCGCCGGGGGAGCCTGGAGGAAGGACATCGGGCCGCTTACGTTATCCCACTTGCCGGGGGACGTTGAGGCATCGCCTTCGAGGAAGGACTACTTCGGCATCCCGGTGCCCCAGTAGTAGTCGTCGAAGAAGCGCTTCCAGTCCTTCTTCGTCACGGCCTCGAGGACCGCCTGAACCATCTTGGTGCTGCCGAACTTCCACCGAAAGGTCGCCTGGCACGAGTTGAGGAAGACGAGAAACGGCTTGTCGCCGATGTCCCGCCGGATCGCATCAAGAAGCCAGGGGCCTTTCGAGTAGAGAAGGTGGATCCGGTGGTTGCTTGCAATCGAGGGGTCGAAACGGTACTGGATCCGATTCGCGAGCGGGATCGGGGCGACGTCGACGGAGTCCTTCGCCCGCGACTCCCAGACCGTCTCGAGCCTTTTCAGATCGCCGATTCCCCGCAGATCCCTGACCAGGAGACCCGCGGAGATCTCCGCGAACGACTCGGTCAGCCACTGCTCCTCGGGGGACGCCATCTTCACGACATGGCCCCAGTACTGGTGCGCGATCTCATGGGCGAACCGTTCATTCGTGCCCTGGGAGAACAACTGGTTGACGTCACCTCCGATGGGGTTGAAGACCTCCTGGGTGATGAACATGAATCCCGGAGGCGCCTGCCCGTAGCCCCACGAGTTGATCTCGATCACGTTGAACTCATCGAACGGGAAGGGCCCGAGGAACCCGCTGAAGTAGTCGATGATCTTGTGGCTCAACTTCATCAGCTTCCGGATCCCGATCGTGTCCTTTCCGCCATATGACGCGATCCTCACCGTCACCCCGTTCTGCGTCTCCTCCTCGTACTCGTACTTTCCCGCCAGGACCACCATGAACTGGACCGGCTTGTCGATCCGGGTCTCGAGGACATTGAACTCTCCCTCCTGGACCCTGCGGACCGTCTTGCCGGGGGCGAACGGAACAAAAGGTTTCTTCACTTTCACGGTCGCGTGCACCGTGTAGTACTGCCCCGAAAGGCCCGGCTGCGGAAACCAGGGCTCCACCCCGAGCTCCCAGTAGCTGTCGCCTCCGGGCCGGAAGAGAATGTCCCCTTCCAGCTCGAACCGGAGCTTCACGTGAGCCCCGGCGACGAGCGGCAAAGGAAGCCCGACCGCGACCTCGTCCTTTGCGTGGTCGAACGGGACCGCGGTCCCCGACTCGTCGAAGACCCCCTTGATCTTCAGTTTCCTCGGGTCGAGGCTCCCGAGATTGTTGTAAGCGAAGCTGGTGTCGTAGAGGTCGAGCAGGAGGACGCGCGACGTTCCCCCCACCCCGTTGAAGGTCTCGGTTGCCGTGATCGCGACGTCCTTTCCGTCCGAGGCGGTCACCGACAGGTCGACGTCGGACAGGAGGAAGCGCGGCACAACCGGATCGCGTCGGTCGCGGCCGATCGGCTGTCCCGAGAGGATGGCGAGGAAGCGCCAATCCGCCAGGGCAGAATCCTTGGACATGCTCTTGCGCACCTGGTAGAGCGACTCACTCTTCCCGTCGAGCCCGTCGAAGACGTAGAGGAGGTCCTCGTCGCCTCCGGCCAGCTCCGCCCGGACGAAGGGGCGGTCGGGCCCGTTCAGGCGCCAGGCGGCGAACTGGTGGGACGCGGGGGACGCGTGAACCCGGCCGAACTTCTTCACGTGCGAAGCGAAGGCCTCCGCGAGAGAAGTCCCCTCGCCATTCTCGGGGACGGACGGCAGCGGTACGCCTCCCGCGAGCCAGAGGACCTCGGTGAACCGGTCCTTGATCGTTCCGGTCTTCCCGTCGAACTCCGGCTTCAGTCCGCTGTTCTTGCTCGTGTTGTACTTCAGGACCGGGAACTCCACGGTGTCGACCGAGATGTATTCCAGCGCCCCTTCGCCGTGGATAAAGACCCCGACCTTCTCGCCGCCCGCGACGACGTAGGCCGCGCTGCCGTTCTTCACGGTCAGCGTCGCGTGACCGACCGAGAGCTTCAGCTCCTTGACGGGTCTCGACTCTTTCACGCCGAGCGCCGACCAGTCCCTGACGAGCCCGTCGAACGTCGGGTCCGTCCGGGCCGGAAGAGCCAGAGAGAGCAAGGACGCGAGACAAGCTCCCCCGAGGAGCCTGGAAAGGGGGCGAGCGCGATTCATCGGACGACCGGACGGTTCATGGTGACCTCCGCGGCGAGCGTTAGGCAGTCTGCGCGCCCCGCCTCCCGGCGTCTATCGTGACTCCCGTGATGCAGCTGCCTCAGTGGGGACGTGATAGCCCTCCGGCCAGAATCGGCGACGATCAAACAGGAGGAGACCGATGACGAAAACAAGGCTCGCAATTCTCATGGTCCTTCTCGGTTCCGGCGCCGCCCTCGCGGCAAAGCCCGACAGGGCGGGCTGCAGCGATCACGCGCTGTTCCCGGCGCGGATGCCGAACTACCGCATCGGGTCGTGCGAGATGAAGGAGTTCGACGCGTACACGTTCCGCGTCGCCGGCGGGAAGAAGCAGAGGGTCGAGGGGAAGTTCACGTTCATCACGTACGTGGTCGACGACCGCAAGGACGACCAGTCCGGGCTCGCGGTCATCCGGAACTACGAGAATGCGCTCAAGAAGGTCGGGGGCACGGTCCAGGGCACCGATGGGCAGCGGTGGGTGACGCTCTCGGCCGTCGTCGACGGGAGGGAAGTCTGGGTCGAGGCCGAGAAGGGGAACTCGGCGATCTGGCTCCGCGTCCTCGAGAAGCAGGCGATGGAGCAACACGTCGTCGCGGACGCGGCCTCCTTCGGGAACGACCTAAAGGCGACGGGGCACGTCGCGGGCTACGGCCTCTACTTCGACACGGGGAAATCGGTTCTCAAGCCCGAGTCGACGCCCGCGCTGCAGGAAGTGGCGAAGCTCCTCGGCGCCGATCCGCCGCTGAAACTCTGGGTCGTCGGACACACCGACTCGGTCGGGGCGATCGAAGGGAACATGAAGCTGGCGCAGGCGCGGGCCGAGGCGGTCGTCACGGCGTTGACGACGACTCACCGCGTCGCCGCGGCGCGGCTGAAGGGCTACGGCGTCGGGCCGCTCGCCCCGGTCGCCCCGAACGACAACGACGACGGGCGGGCGAAGAACCGCCGCGTGGAGCTCGTCAAGCAGTGAGGCGCGGCTAAGAGGTTAGAGCGTGTCGAGCGCGCGCTCGATGCGCTTGCAGATGGTCTTGAGGACCTTGATGCGCGCGAATTTTTTGTCGTTCGCTTCCACGAGCGTCCAGGGGGCGTTCGGGGTGGACGTGCGCTCGATCATGTCGGCGGCGGCCGACTGGTAGAGGTCCCACTTCTC
>DASVJU010000155.1:0-2502 GCA_036385755.1 Thermoanaerobaculia bacterium | reverse complement strand
ACGACCGAAACCGAGGGCGAGAGCGCGACCTTCTGGATCTCGTAAGAGCCGGTTTTCGCATGGAGGAGCGCGAACGCGGCGAAGAGACAGGCCGTGCCGGCATGCGTCGCGACGAGATACACCCATGCGGCGCGCCGGACCGCCGCCTGAGCGTCGTCCGTCGCGACGAGAAAGAAAGCCGAGACGGCCATCAGCTCCCAGGCGAGCAGGAAGAGCACCGCGTGCGCCGCCGTCACGACGAGCGCGAGACCGACGGTCATGAGCGCATAGAAGAACCTGAGGCGCGGTGCGGAGCGCGGCTGCTCCTCGCGGGACCAGTAGCGGAGCCCGTAGACGGAGCCGAGACCCGAGACGAGGAAGATCACGAGGAGAAACGCCCCCGCGAGGGCGTCGACGCGAAGGAGGATCGCTCCGCCGGGCACGTGCCACGGGGCCACGAGGAGCCCGGGCCGCGGCGCGAGGAATGCGCCGACGGCCCCGGCGAGACCGGCGAGGGAACCGAGAACCGACAGGGCCGCGGCCGCACGCTCGGCGAACCGTCCTCCCCCCGTCAGAAGGAGGGCGCCGCCCGCGAGGTGGAACGCGAGCGCGGCGAGAATCGCGTCAACGGGGGACATGCGCCCCCCTCGGCCCTTTCGTGAACGGCTTCACGCGGCGCCCTCGACGTTTCGTGCGACCTCGATCAGGCGAGCGGCCGGCGCGCGGCTCCGGATCGCCTCGCGGAACGCGGGATCCCGCAGGAGGAACGCGATCTTTGCCAGCATCTGGAGGTGCACGCGGGTCGTCGGACTGACGAGAAAGAACAGCGCGAAGACAGGCTTCCCGTCCGGCGCCTCGAAAGCGACGGGGTGCCGAAGGAAACAGAGCGTGAGTGAAGGCTCGTCCGAGGAGAGGGCTATCGGATTCCTCACGTGCGGGATCGCGATCCCGTCGCCGACCGCGACGACCGCCGCGGCATCGCGGGCGAGGAGCAGCTGCAGAAGGGTCTCGCGGTCTCCCTCGTCTTCCAGTTTCAGCAGCGCGATGATCGACCGGAGGACCTCCTCGCGGGTCGTGCCGCCGACGTCGTGGAAGACCCCGCCGCGTTCGAGACTCTCGGCCATCGACGGGATGCGTTCGTCCTCTTCGGCTTCGTGAAACAGGGCGGGGGCGACAGGGAGATTCCGCTCCGTCGCCCACTCGAGGAGCTCGCTCCGGTTGATCCGGTACTGGTCGTTGATCCGGTGCGCCGGCAGGTCGCCGGACTCGATCCACGCGTATATCTTCGCCTCGGGGGCGTTCAGGAGATCGGCGGCCTCCCGGACCGTCACGCGCATGTCGTCCCCCGTCTCACCGGGATGCAGACGCCATGAGGCGCTCCTCGGCGTCGCGGATCGCGGCCATCACCTCGTCGGTGCTGCCGCTCCGGGTGATGCGGCCGATCAGGGCGGGGTTCCCGAAGAGCTTCACGGCGCGCGAGATCGTGAGGAGATATCCCTGGACTGTCCGCGCGAGGATGACGACGATGATCCGGGGCCGGTGGCCGTTAGGGTCGTTGAAGCTCACGGGCTCGTGCGCGACGGCGAGCAGGATCCGTTTCTTTTGGAACCCGAAGTCCGATGGCTCGTTCGGATGAGGGAACGCGGCGTCCTTGACGAGCGCGGTCGAGCAGAGCTCCTCGCGCGCCCGGATCGACTCGTAGAGGGCCTGCCGGTCGACCCCGGTTTCCAGCGTCGCATGCTTCACGATCCACGAGAGTATTTCGTCTCGCGGCATCTGCGGCACGTCGAGCCACACGTTCTTCGGCAGCAGCAGCGGATGAATGCCGATCTCCGAAGGAGCGAGCTCCTCGAGGACCGCCTTCTGTCCCTCGACCTCCACCTTCTTGACCCGCTCGTCCAGCCAGGCGTCGATGTCCCGCTTGCGGAACCGCCACTGCGCCCCGACCCGGACCGCGGGCAGGAGGCTCTTGTCGAGCATCCGGTAGATCGTCTTCTCCGAGACCATCAGGTACTCCGAAAGCTGCCTGATCGTGAGGATGTCGCCCGCCTGGTTGAGCGGACCCAGGCCCTTCTTCCCACCATCGATGGACAACACTAGACAGTAAGGTACACCGATTCCCCATTCCCGGCAAGACGCGCATGGCGGTCCGGTCTCACTCCGAACTTTGCGCGGCCGCCTCCGTATATCCCGGGGAGAGGTCTCGTATGTCGAAGAAGCTCAAATGGATCCTCGCGTCCGCCGGCGTGCTCCTCCTCGCGGGGGGAGGCGTCCTCTTCGCGTCCCGCGGCAAGGAAAAGGGCAAGGAGCCGGAGCCCCCTCCGTTCCGGGTGGGAAAGGTGCAGGCGGAAGACCTCCAGGTGAGCGTTCGCGAGGTCGGCGTCGTCGACCCCGAGACCAAGGTGGACGTGAAGTCCGTCGTGTCGGGCCGCGTCGTTTCCCTCAAGGTCCGCGACGGCGCCGTCGTGAAATCCGGCGACGTCCTGGCCGAGGTGGAGCCCGACGTCACGCAGGCCCAGTCCC
>DASVJU010000154.1:0-4304 GCA_036385755.1 Thermoanaerobaculia bacterium | reverse complement strand
CTGCAAGCTCATGGATCTCGCGATGAAGGTGGGCGCGCCCGTCGTCGGGCTCAACGACTCGGGCGGCGCCCGCATCCAGGAGGGCGTCGCGTCGCTGGGCGGCTACGCCGACATCTTCCTGCGCAACACGCTCGCCTCGGGCGTCATCCCGCAGATCTCGGCGATCCTCGGCCCTTGCGCGGGGGGCGCCGTGTATTCGCCCGCGATCACGGACTTCATCCTCATGGTGCGCGGCACGAGCTCGATGTTCGTGACGGGACCGGACGTCATCAAGACGGTCACGCACGAGGACGTCACGAAGGAGGCACTCGGCGGTGCGGATACGCACGCGGCCGTTTCCGGAGTCGCGCACATCGTGGCCGACTCCGACGCGGACTGTCTCCAGAAGATCCGCGCCCTCCTTTCGTTTCTCCCGTCCAACAACCGCGAGGATCCGCCGCGCCGTGAAAACGGCGATCCCGCCGAACGCGAGGACGCCGACCTCGACCGGATCGTCCCGGCCTCGCCGAACCAGCCGTACGACATGAAGGAGCTCATCCGCCGCGTCACGGACGACGGGGAGCTCTTCGAGATCCACGCGGATTTCGCGAAGAACCTCGTCGTCGGATTCGCGCGGCTCGGCGGCAAGCCGGTCGGCATCGTGGCAAACCAGCCGGACCATCTCGCGGGCGTCCTCGACATCGACGCCTCCGTGAAGGGCGCACGCTTCGTCCGCTTCTGCGACGCCTTCAACGTTCCTCTCGTGACGTTCGAGGACGTGCCGGGATTCCTGCCGGGCACGAAGCAGGAATTCGGCGGGATCATCAAACACGGCGCGAAGCTGCTCTACGCATTCGCCGAGGCCACGGTTCCGAAGATCACGGTCATCACGCGCAAGGCCTATGGCGGCGCGTATTGCGTGATGTCGTCGAAGCACATCCGAACGGACTTCAACTTCGCCTGGCCCACGGCCGAGATCGCGGTCATGGGCGCCGAAGGCGCGGTGAGCATCCTCTACCACCGGGAGATCGCGGCCGCGACGGATCCGGCCGCGGCGCGCCAGGCGAAGATCGCCGAATACGACGAGGCCTTCGCGAACCCGTACGTCGCGGCGCGGCGCGGCTACGTCGACGACGTCATCGCGCCGCGGTCGACGCGCCCGAGGCTCATCCGCGCGCTCGACCTTCTCGGGAACAAGCGCGATGTGATGCCGCCCAAGAAACACGGAAATATTCCTCTATGAAGATGAGGAAATGCCCACTCTCGATCTCGACCTGTCTTGCCCTTTCTAAGAAATCTCCCGGTCTTCTCCTTCAACCATGAATTCCCCTCGCCTGTTAATCGCGAACCGCGGCGAGATCGCCGTGCGGATCATCCGCGCGTGCCGCGATCTCGGGATCTCGCCCGTCGCGGTCTATTCCGAGGCGGACCGGGGGGCGCTCCACGTGCGCCTCTCGGATTACGCCGTCGCGATCGGCCCGCCGCCCGCGCGGGAAAGCTATCTCGTCCCGGACAGGATTCTCGCGGCGGCGAAGTCGACGGGCGCGACGCTCGTGCATCCGGGATTCGGGTTCCTGTCGGAGAACGCCGACTTCGCGCGGAAGGTCCAGGAGGCGGGCCTCACGTGGGTCGGTCCCGCGCCGGCTTCCATCGCGGCGATGGGGAGCAAGACGGAGTCGCGCCAGAGGATGATCGCGGCCGGGGTGCCCGTCGTCCCCGGCATGACCACGCCGGCGGCGAACGCGGACGAGATCGCCGCGTTCGGCCGCGCGAACGGTTTCCCGCTTCTCCTGAAGGCGGCCGCGGGCGGCGGCGGCAAGGGAATGCGCGTCGTGCGCGCCGAGTCCGAGGTGGCCGAGGCGTTCGCGCGGACGCGCAGCGAGGCGAAGTCCTATTTCGCCGACGACCGCATCTACGCCGAGCTCCTCGTCGAGGGCTCACGGCACGTCGAGGTTCAGATCCTCGGCGACGCGACCGGACGCGTGATCGCGCTCGGCGAGCGCGAATGCTCGCTCCAGCGCCGCCATCAGAAAGTGCTCGAGGAGTGTCCGTCCGCGGCGGTTTCTCCGGAGTTGCGCGCGAAGATGGAGGAGGTGGCCGTCGCCGCCGGGAAAGCCGTGAATTACGTCTCGGCCGGTACCGTGGAATTCCTGCTCGCGAAGGACGGGCGCTTTTTCTTCCTCGAGATGAACACACGGATCCAGGTGGAGCATCCCGTGACCGAGATGGTCTACGGCGTCGACCTCGTCGTCGAGATGATCCGTATCGCGCGCGGCGAACCGATGTCGTTGAAGGAGAAGCCGGCGCCGCGCGGCCACGCCATCCAGTGCCGCATCTACGCGGAGGACCCCGCCCACGGTTTCGCCCCCTCACCCGGGCGCATCCGGCGCCTCAGGAGACCGCAGGGGCCGGGGATCCGCGTCGACTCGGGCGTCGAGGATGGCGACGTCGTGCCGCTCGACTACGACCCGATGGTCGCGAAGTTCATCGTGTGGGGCCAGGATCGCGCCGAGGCTTTACGGCGGATGCGGCGCGTTCTCTCCGAAGCGCGCGTCGAGGGCATCGAGACGTCGATCCCGTTCTTCCTGTCGCTTCTCGAGGATCCCGACGTCGTCGCGAACCGCGTGTCCACGCAATTTCTCGACGACTGGAAATACGAGCCGAAGAGGCCCCCCGAGGACGTCGTGGCGGCGTCCGTGATCGCCGCCGCCCTCGGGTCGATGGAGGGGGCGAAGAAGCGCCGGCCGGGCGCCGCCCGGACGGGCGGCGAAGCGGGGCTCTCCGCCTGGCGAAACGCGCGGATGTCCTTCGGGGTGCGCGAATGAAGTTCCAGGTGCGGATGCCCGGCCAGAGCGAAGGCCGCACGGTCGTCGTGACGGCCGGAGCGCCCGCATTCGAAGCCACGCTCGAGAACGCGGTTCTGACGGGAGACGCCCTCGAAGTGCGCGACGGAGTTTGGTCCTTGGTCGGCCTGGACGGCCGCCAGATCGAGGTCAGCGTCGCATTCCAGAAGGACGGCTCGGTGCGCGCCTCCGCGGCGGGTGCCCTCTTCGGGTTCGAGCTCCTGGACGAGCTCACGGCGCGCGCGCTGCTGACGACGGGCGGGCGCGCCGCGAAGAAGGTCCGGCACCTCACCGCGGCCATGCCGGGCCGAGTCCTGCGCGTCCTCGTCGCCGCGGGCGACCGCGTGACGCAGGGCCAGCCGGTCCTCGTGCTCGAGGCGATGAAGATGGAGAACGAGGTGAAGTCTCCGCGGGAGGGCGTGGTCGCGTCGGTCGAGTCCGTCGCCGGGCAGGCCGTCTCTCAGGGAGATGTTCTCCTGCGCTTCGAAGCCGGAAGCGAATGAGGTTAATCTTCGGCTCATGAAGACACGCATCACGGCCCTCGTCGTCGTCCTCTTCGCCGCCTCCCTGGGATGCGAGGCGGCGTCTCCCGTTTCTCCCGCCGGGCAGGCCGCGGCTCCGAAACCTGCCGCGGCGGCTCCGAAATCCGCCGCGGCGCCGGCCCGGTCCTCCTCGAACGAAGCCCTCCTCGAATGGGTCGAGGCGTTCTTCGCCTGGGGTGACGGGAAAGTCACGATCGAGACGATCGCGCAGATTCCGCTCGGAAGCGGTGCGCGGCTCGCGGTCGCGAAGAAGACCTTCACGGCCGACGCGCGGATGAACGATCAGGCGTACCTCGTCCTCGATGACAGCGCGAAGTCCGTGCTCGTCGGAGACCTCATCTACGACGAGGAACGCGCAAAACGGCCGCTTCCGGTCCGGTCCGAGGCCGACCTCGACGGACTCCGCACCCGGCTCAAGCAATACCTCCTCGGGGCTTTCTCCGTGGTTCTCGATCCGGCCGGCGATCGGAAAGGCTGGAAGGGCGTGACCGTGAAAGCCGACACGGGGTACGGAAACTACCCGATGGCGGGCTGGGTGAAAGCGGACGACGGGACGCTCCTCATGCTCGGACGCTGGTGGGATCGGACACGATCGGTCGCCGAGCAGCGGAGGGAATCCATCAAGCTCGCCGGAACGCCCGCCACGGGACCCGTGGACGCGCGCGTGACCGTGGTCGAGTATTCCGACATGCAGTGCGGCTTTTGCAAGAAGCGGACGGCCGACTTCGAGAACCTCGTCGAAAAGCTCGGCAAGGAGCTCAAGATCCGCCGCTACATCAAGTCGTTCCCGCTCACGGGGGCTCATCCCTGGGCCTTTCGCGCCTCGTCGGCCGGGCGATGCTTCTTCGACGGTCCGGGCGGCGCGGATCTCTTCTTCCGGTGGAAGTCGAATGTGTACGCGAAGCAGGATGGACTCTCGGTGCCGCAGGTCGACGCCTTC
>DASVJU010000153.1:0-2038 GCA_036385755.1 Thermoanaerobaculia bacterium | reverse complement strand
GTGCTCCTCGTCGTCTCGATCGCCGCCGGGAACCGTCGCGGTCGCATCGCAGCGGTCGTGCTCCTCGTCGTCACGATCCTGAAGTGCTTCCTCTTCGACCTCGCGCGGCTCGGAGGCCTCTATCGCGTCGCGTCGTTCGTGGGTCTCGCGATCTGCCTCGCCGCGGTCGCGGTGCTCCTCCAGCGCTTCGTGCTGCCGCGGAAGGGCGCCGAGCCATCGCGGCAGACGCCTTCGCTGTAGACGCTGGAGGCTAGGGCCGCGCCCGTCAGTCGTTCGCCGCGAGCTGCGCGGCGACGTACATCGGGTCGTTCGTACCGTTGTCGATGACACTCGCGTAGGCGGCCACGAGGCCGCCGGAAGGCGAGATCCGGATGAGGCCCGCGGGAGGCCCGTCGCCGAGCCCGCGCCCGTGGAACAGGTCGTCGATCTGGACGCCGCCGGCAATCGGCAGCGGTGTCTCGAAGTGGTCGCGGAGGGTGCCGCGCTCGTCGAAGACTTCGACGCGCACCGCGACCGGTGGTCCGGACACGAAGGAGCTCGTCAGCTCGACGAGCGCGAGGTTCGTGCGGAAGCCGGCTCCGGCTGCCGGCAGGAGGATCTCGAGCGACTCGCCGCCGCCCGCTGACTGGAAGGCGTTGAGCGCCGGGATGAGGAGGCCATAGGAGCCGCCGGAGGGCCCCGCCGTCCACGCGCGTGACGTCACGCGCACGCCGCCGGAGACGTCGGCAAAGCCGTCCGTCTGAAAGCGGAGCCGCGCCACGCCGGTCCTCCCGAAGGCGGTCAAGAGCGCGTCGCGGATCGTCTTGGATTCGCGGGGAAGAAGGGTCAGGGTGAGGGTCTGCTCGGGCTCGTCCATATCCCAGCTCTTGACGAGGAGCCGCACCGTGCGCACGCCGTCGGCCGGATTGAAGAGGAAGAGGTCGCTTCGGTACGCGGCACCGTGCGCGCCGTCGGCATGCACGAGGGCGGGGATCGTCCGCACGACCGTCGCGGGGAGATCCGGCGCGAAATACGTCGGGTCGTTCGTCGCGCCGTCGATCGCGATCGCGCCGACGACGGTTTCGCCGGTTTGCGGCGTCACGAGGAGCGACCCGGTCTTCCACGGCGGAGCGCCGAGAGCCGCGCCGAGGTCGTTGACCTGCGTCTGGCCCCAGGCCGGTGCGGCGAGGACGCCAGACCTGGCCGACGGATCGGCGGTGTCGGAGGAGAGGACGACCGCCGCCTTGGAGCCGCGTCCGCTCACGTCCGTGGCGAGGATATTCGTGCGGTATCCCGGCCCCAGGAGTCCTGCGGAAAACGACACGGCGAAGCCGGCCCCGATTCCGGCGAAGACGTCGACGGCGCCGACCGACATCCCATAAGAGCCTTCCGGCGTGCTCGTGTACGTCCGGCTCGTCGCGGCGATCGAGCGACCGTTCTCCGGCGTGAGGAGAAGCGCCCCGGCGCCGGCCTCGAGGTGGAAGAGCGATCCGAGGACGTCGCTCTGGATCAGGATCGCTCCCGGCGCGAGCGTCACGCTCGCGTCGCCGACCGCCGCTGCGGACGCGCCGGGGTTCGGGAGGAACCGCACCGCGACGGCGACGGGGTCGGCGTCGGGATTGCGGAGGACGAGGTCCGTGCGCCAGCGGCTGCCGTTGATGCCGTTCGCCCGCGCCGTCGCCGGGATGACGAGGCGCTGCCTCAGCGAGCCGCGCACGACCCCCCACTCCTGGATCACGTCCGCGCCGCCGCCGCCGCCGCCCGAAGGTCCGGGCGGAAGGAAGGTGCTCGACGGGCTGCCGGAGTCGAAGAGGAACGGCTCACCCTGTCCGATCGTGTCCGGATCGAGGTGGACGAAGGCCTTCACGGACTGCTCGTTCACGAAGAGCTCGTCGTACGAGGACGGCGCCGGCGTTCCGATTTCCCACACGGCAAGGGCCGGATCCTTGAAGACGCGCTGGTCGACCTGCGGGCGCGGGCGGTGCACCTGCACGAGGAGGCGCCGTCCGGACGCTCCGGCGTGCAGCGCTTCCACCTCGGGTCGCGTCACGTCGCGCCA
>DASVJU010000152.1:0-11066 GCA_036385755.1 Thermoanaerobaculia bacterium | reverse complement strand
AATCGATTGGCACCCTGCGCGGTGCGTGAATGGGATGTGTCTTTGAACCGATATATCTATCGTGGAATCACCGTACATGGGCCGTCCTGTGACGCCCCTTCGGGGGAACTAATGGTCTGCCCCGGGGATTCCCCCTGTCTTTTGACGGGTTCAATCGACTATTCCCACACGGCCGAGGCGGGGCGCCTTTCTTCTTGCGCACTCATCGAGAGACGCATTCGGGAGCTCGTCTAGCGTTCGACCCGGCTCACCCTCGAAAAAATTGATCGATCGAGGGGGACCGACCCGTGAACTCCATCGCAATCATCGCCGTCGAGGTCGTGCTCGCGGCATTCGCCGTGGGCGTCCTCATCTGGGCCCTGAAAACCCGGGGTGCGGCCTCCCTCGCGAAGGCCGAAGCCGAGCTCGAGGCCCGCAAGAAGCTCGAGGAAGCGAAACTCGCCGCGGAAGCCGCCGTTCGCCGAGCCGAAGCTTCCGCCCAGAAGACCGAGCTCGACGCGAAAGAGCGGGCGCTCAAGGCCCGTGAAGCCGCCGAGCAGGAGGCCGTCAAGCGCCGGGCCGAGCTCCTGGACCAGGAAAAGCGTCTTCTTCAAAAGGAAGAATCCCTCGACAAGAAGATCGTCAACGCCGAGAAGCGCGAGCTGGATTCCGAGAATCGCGCCCAGAATCTGACGAAGCGCGAGAGGCAGGTCGAGGAGATCGAGGCCGAGGCGCAGAAGAAGGCCGAAGCCGTCATCCAGGAGCAGCGCGAGAAGCTCGAGAAGATCGCGGGCCTCACCGCCGAACAGGCCAAGCGGGACCTCATCCGCGAGCTCGAGAACGAGGCACGGCTCGAGGCGACGGGGCTCGTCCGCCGCATCGAGGAGGACGCCGTCGAGAGCGCGAACTGGAAGGCGAAGCGCCTCCTCTCGATGACGATCCAGCGCATGGCGTCCGAGCACGTGGTCGAGACGACCGTCTCGGTTCTCGACCTGCCGTCCGACGACATGAAGGGGCGGATCATCGGGCGCGAGGGCCGGAACATCCGCGCCGTCGAGGCCGCGACGGGCGTCGACATCATCATCGACGACACGCCCGAGGCCATCCTCCTGTCCTCCTTCGACCCGATCCGCCGCGAGGTCGCGCGCCGCGCCCTCGAGCGCCTCATCCAGGACGGACGCATTCACCCGGCCCGTATCGAAGAGGTCGTCGAGAAGGTCCGCGAGGAGCTGTGGCAGGACATCAAGACGACGGGCGAGGCCGCCGCCTTCGAATTCGGCATCGCCGACCTGCATCCCGAGGTCGTCAAACTGCTCGGGAGGCTCAAGTACCGGACGAGCTACGGCCAGAGCGTGCTCCAGCACAGCAAGGAGGTCGGCTGGGCGGCGTGCCACCTCGCGAGCGAGCTCGGCGCGGACGTGGCCGTCGCGAAGCGGGCGGGGCTTCTCCACGACATCGGCAAGGCAATCGACCGGGAGCAGGAAGGCACGCACCTCGAGCTCGGGCGGCAGATCCTGAAGAAGTACGGCGAGACCGAGGCCGTCATCCACGGGATGGAATGCCACCATGGCGACTACGAGCCGCGGACGATCGAGGCGGTCCTCGTGAACGCCGCCGATGCGATCTCGGCCGCGCGCCCCGGCGCGCGCCGCGAGATCCTCGAGACCTACGTCAAGCGCCTCGAGAAGCTCGAGAAGATGACGGAGGGCATGAAGGGCGTCGAACGGACGTTCGCGATCCAGGCGGGCCGCGAGCTGCGCGTCATCGTGGACGCGAAGAAGGTCACGGACGACGAGTGCCTCTGGATGTCGAAAGACCTCGCGAAGCGCATCGAGGCCGAGCTCCAGTACCCCGGCCAGATCAAAATCACGGTCATCCGGGAGACGAGAGCAGTAGATTTTGCAAAATAGAAGAGAAGAGAAAAGAGAAGATTTTCTTGGAAGGGTAAGAGGGGCGGCCGCTCGGTCATGAAGCTCATGTTCATTGGAGACGTTGTGGGGAAACCCGGCCGGAAGGCGCTTTCTCTTCTCGAGAAAGTCATCGGGCGCGAGCACATCGACTTCACGGTCGTGAACATCGAGAACGCGGCCGGAGGCTTCGGCGTGACGGCCGAGCTGTTCGCGGATCTCTCGAAGCTGCCGATCGACGTCTTCACGTCGGGCAATCACATCTGGGACAAGAAAGACTTCGTGCCGCTCCTCGGCGACCTCGAAAACCTGCTGCGCCCCGCGAATTACCCGCCCGGCAATCCCGGGCGCGGATGGGCGATCCAGGACACGCCGTCCGGAATCCCCGTGGGCGTCGTGAATCTTCAGGGCCAGGTCTTCATGGCGAACACCGATTCGCCGTTCCGCGTCGGCGATCAGGTTCTCGCGGAAATGAAGGCAAAACGGCCGGACCTCAAGGTCGTCCTCGTCGACATCCACGCCGAGGCGACCTCCGAAAAGCAGGCCATCGGATGGTGGTTCGACGGCCGTGCGTCGCTCGTCATCGGCACGCACACCCATGTCCCGACGGCGGATGCGCGCATCCTGCCGAAAGGCACGGCCTATCAGGGCGACGCGGGCATGACCGGCGCCTATGAAGGAATCATCGGGTTCGACCCGAAGGCCATCCTCGAGAAGTTCCTCTACCAGACCCCGCGCTCGATGGAGACGGCGACCCGGGACGTCCGCATGTGCGGCGCGATCGTGGACGTGGACGAGGCGACGGGGAAGGCCCGCGCCATCACTTCGATCCAGGAGAAGCTGGCGTAGCGGCTCGCCGTACGCCCCAATCCTGCTAGGATCGCCGCATGGCCGTCGACAAGGAACTGCTCGATATCCTCGCGTGCCCCGCCTGTGAAGCGAGGCCGCCGGTGACCCTCTGCACGCTGAAGGCCGACGTCGCGAAGACCGTCGTCGAGAAGTACCGCGAGAGCCTGAAAGACGAAGAGCCCGTCGTGACCGAAGGGCTGTCGTGCGCGGCGTGCGGGCGCGTCTACCCGATCGTCTCCGACATTCCCGTCATGCTCGTCGAGGAGGCCCTTCCGGCGGACGCCCGGATGGCCTGATTCTCCCCTGAGGCTTCTTCCCGAACCGATCACGCGCCGAAGAGGCTGGGAGCGCGCGGCGTTCGTGTTCTTCCTCCTCGGTGTGGGGTTTGTCCCCGGCATCGGCATCGCGAACATCTGTCTCGGGTCGGCCCTGTTCTGCACGCTCGCGTGGCGCCTGACGGCCCGCGCGAACGGAGAGGACTTTCTGGGACCGTTCCGCCGGACGACGCCCCTCCATGCCCCCATCGGCGCGTTCGTGCTGCTCTCGGTCCTGTCGTGCGCGTTCTCGACGCTTCCGTCACGCTCCTTCATCCAGATCAAGGGGTTCGGGACGTTTCTCCTGGTCGTCTTCGTGGCCGCGCTTCTGGACGACGAGGACGACGTGCGTCTCGTCGTCGACCTCTGGCGCACGACCGCCCTCTACCTCGTGTTGCGCGGACTCGTCCAGTGGCTCGCGGGTGCCGACAACCTCGACGCGCGCGTGACGGGAGGGCTCTCGGTTTACATGACGTATGCGGGTCTTCTCCTCGTGTTCGTGCCGCTCCTCGGCAGCCGGGGTCTCTCGGGAGGCCGCCGGATCTCGCGCATCGCGGACGTGACCGTCGCGGCGGCGGGCGCGTTCGCGATCGCGTTGACGCTCACGCGGAGCGCGTATCTCGGCCTTGCGATCGGGCTTCTCGTCGTTCTTCTGGCGGCACGCCCGCGCCTCGCCCTCGTGGCGCCGTTCGGAGTCGCCCTGTTCTTCGTCCTCATGCCGCTCGCCGTGCGCGACCGTCTCATGTCGGCCACGAATCCGAAGGACGTCACGATGAACGACCGCGTCGCCATGTGGAAGGCCGGCGCCACGATGATCCGGGAGCGACCGTTTTTCGGAGTCGGTCCGGGACGCGTGAAGGCGCTGTATCCCGCCTACCGCGTGAGCGGCTGGGTGGAGCCGCGGCCGGGCCACCTCCACAACAACGTCGTGATGATCGCCGCCGAGACCGGGATCCCGTCCCTGCTCGCTTATCTGTGGTTCGTGGGCGCCTTCTTCGCGGCGGCGCTTCGCCAGGTGCGCGCCTCGACGCGCGGTGAGCCGCTCCGGGGCGTCACGCTGGGCGCGATCGGCGCGATGGCCGCGGTTTTCGCGGCCGGGATGTTCGAATACAACTTCGGCGACGTCGAGGTGCTCATGGCGACGCTCGTCGTCGCGACGCTTCCGTTCGCGGGGCACCCCCGGCCGGCGGCCGCCGACTAGAATCGCCTCATGTCGTCGAGACTCCCCTCACGCCCGTACACGCTCCGCCGCCCGGCCACCCGCCGAGTCGGCGAGACGCAGCTGTCGTTCGGGGACGCGGGAACCGATGTGCACGCCATGACGGTGTCCGAGGTGATCGCGCAGATCAACGGGTTCCTGCGCGCGGGCCTTTCGAACGTGTGGGTGCGCGGCGAGGTTTCGGGTTTCCGGGGACCGGCGGCCTCCGGGCACTGCTTTTTTTCTTTGAAGGATGAATCGGGCGGCGCCACCCTGCGCGTAAAGGTGTTCGCGAGTGAATTCCGCCGCATTCCATTCACACTCGAAGAAGGTCTTCTCGTTCTCGCTCGCGGCACTCCGGACGTCTACCCGGAGCGGGGAGAGCTCTCTCTCCGGATCCTCGAAATCCAGCCGTCCGGCGTCGGCGCCCTCCAGCTCGCCTTCGAGCAGCTCAAGGCGCGTCTTCAGGCCGAAGGCCTCTTCGACGTCGCGAGGAAAAGGCCCCTTCCGCTCCTGCCGCGCCGCATCGGAGTCGTCACTTCGCGGCACGGCGCCGCCCTGCACGACGTTCTCAAGGTGCTCGGCGCACGGTTTCCCGACGCCCACGTCACGATCTATCCCGCCTCGGTCCAGGGGGCCGCGGCGCCCGGTGAGATCGTGCGCGCTCTCGCGGCGTTCTCCCGCTTTGGGGATTCCGCGGACGTCGTCATCGTCGCGCGGGGCGGAGGATCCTCCGACGACCTCGCGGCCTTCAACGACGAGGCGGTGGTCCGCGCCATTGCCGCGTCGCGCGCGCCCGTGATCTCCGCCGTCGGACACGAGGTGGACTTCACGCTGGCCGATCTCGCGGCGGACCTTCGGGCGGCGACACCGTCCCAGGCGGCGGAGCTCGTCGTCGGCCGCCGGGACGCCTTCGAGGAACGGCTCGATCGCGGGGAACGGGATTTGAAGATGTCTTTGAAAGGAAGAGTGGAACGGGCGGCTCATCGCCTCGCGCGGCTCGTGTCCGCACCGGCGTTCGCGCGGTTCCCGGCGGCGGTCCGCGAAACCGGAGTCGACTCGCGCGTCGCGTCCGTCGCCTTGTTTTCTTCCTTTCGCAGGATCCCATCCGCCCTCGCGGCGCGCGTCGCCGCCGCCGAACGCGGCATCGTCGCCTGGCGCGATCGCGCCGCGTTTCCGTTCCTGCTCGGTCGCGTTGCGGCCGAGCGCCGTGCCGCCGCCGACCGCATGGCGAGGCGCGTCGCGGCCGCGAGCGAGAAACTCTCCGTGGCGGCGGGACGCCTCGAGGCGCTGAGCCCGCTGCGCGTCCTCGCGCGCGGTTACGCGGTCGTCACGAAGGAGGGGGAGACGGCGCCCGTGACGGATGCCGCCCGCGTCGTGGCGGGAGAGGGGCTTCGGGTTCGCCTCGCGCGGGGCCGCGTTCGCGCACGGGTCCTTTCCACGGAGGTCGACGATGAGTAAGGGAAAAGCC
This sequence comes from Thermoanaerobaculia bacterium, assembly GCA_036385755.1. Classification (GTDB taxonomy): domain Bacteria; phylum Acidobacteriota; class Thermoanaerobaculia; order UBA5066; family UBA5066; genus Fen-183. The sequence continues at coordinate 5,348 of DASVJU010000152.1, read as the reverse complement.
GAGAGCCTTCCGAAGAACCTGACGTTCGAGAAGGCGCTTTCACGCCTCCAGGACATCGTGAGCGAGCTCGAGGATCCCGAAAAGGGGCTCGAAGCGAGCCTCGTCCTTTTCGAGGAAGGCGTCGCGCTGTCGCGTTTCTGCCGCGGCCGCATCGACGAGATCGAGAAACGCGTGGAAGTCGTTCTGAAAGAGACGCCTGACGCCCTCGTGACGGAGACCCTCGAAGACGAGCTCGACGAAGAGGCGCTCGACGGGGAGGAGCCCTGACGATGGCGGAGGTGAGGAGCGTCGCCGGTCTGCCGGTGACCCTCGAGAGGCGCCGCCAGGAGGTCGAGGACGCGCTCCTCGCGGTCCTGCCCGCCGAGGGAGCCGAGCCCGCGGCCCTCGTCGCCGCGATGCGGTACAGCGTTCTCGCGGGCGGAAAGCGCCTGCGGCCGCTCCTGTTTTTCGCGGGCGCGGAGTCCGTCGGGGCGGAGCGTCTCCCCGCCGACGCGCTCGAGGCGGCGGCGGCGCTCGAGCTTCTCCATACGTATTCGCTCATTCACGACGACCTCCCCTGCATGGACGACGACGCGCTGCGGCGGGGGAGGGCAACCTGCCACGTCGTTTTCGGCGAAGCGACCGCCCTCCTCGCGGGCGATGCGCTCCAGACGCTCGGATTCGAGCTTCTCGCGACGCGGCCCTCGGGAGAGGCGTGGACGGCCCGGCGGTCCGATGCGGTCGCCCGCACGGCGCGCGCGATCGGCGTCCTCGGCATGGCCGGCGGCCAGGCCCTGGACCTCGGGGCGACGGGCGTCGAGATTCCGGCGGCGAAGCGTGCGACGCGCTTGAAGCGCATTCATGCCTTGAAGACCGGCCGGCTCATCCGGCTGTCCCTCGAGCTCGGCGCTCTTCATGCGGGAGCGGATCCGGAGCGGCTCGGCGACGTAACAAGATACGGCGACGCCCTCGGGCTCCTGTTCCAGATTGCCGACGACCTTCTCGATGTCACGCAGTCTTCGGAGACGCTCGGCAAGACGGCCGGGAAGGACTCCGCGCAGGCGAAACTCACGTATCCGTCGGTTTTCGGTCTCGCGGGAGCGTTTCAAGAGCGCGACCTCGCGCTCGCCGCGGCCCGGGAGGCGGCCCGGGATCTCGAGGGAGACGCCGGGCTTCTCGCGGGACTGGCGATGTTCGCCGCCGGCCGCGACCGCTGAGGAAAGCGGCGGGCGTAGAGTGTTCAACGTGGTCGTCCCGCGCCGCCTTGCGATGGTTTTCGCGCTCGCTTGTCTCCTCGTGTCGGTCGGACTCGTCATCCGCCTGACCGGAGCCGAGGCGCGTTCCCTGGCGGCGGTGGGACGGGAAGCGGATGCGGCCGCGAAGCGGGCCGCGGAGGCGATCGGATCGCTGCTCGTGTTTCACGACGCGGACGGGGCGATCGAGACCGTCAAGGACCTCGTGCCGGGCGGGCAGCTCGTCTCGATCGTCGTCCTCAACGGGGCGGGCCTTCCCGCCGCGGTCTGGCAGGCGCCGGCCGCGGGAGAGACCCACGTGACCCGCGCGGCGGTGAGCTACGACGGCAAACGCGTGGGCACACTCGTTCTCGGCCTCTCGTTGGCCACCGCGCGCGAGTCGGCCAGCCGGGAGCGGCGGGGCAGCCTCGCGATGGCGCTCGCCCTCGCGGTGCTCGGAGCCGGCGCCGCCATCCTGTCGGTGCTCGCTCCTCTCCAGAAGCGCGAGACGCAGGTCGCCGCGGAGCGCGAGCGGCTCACGGTGGAGCGCGATGCGCTCGCCGAGTCGGTCGCCGAGTCGGACGTCCTCCTCCAGCGCGAGCGCAAGGACCGGCGGTTCGTCGAGGACACGCTTTCCGGGCGCGACCTCCTGGAGCGGGACCGCCGGCTGATCCTCGAGAAAATCGCGCTCGGCGAGCCGTTGCGCGTGATTCTTCCGCAGATCGCGGCCCTCGTCGAGCACCAGCGCCCCCGCGCAATCTGCGCGATCTCGCCGCTTCGCCAGGGTGTTCGCGCCCTCGGCTCGGCCGGTTCCGCGGGCCCCTTCGGAAGCCTCCATGAGGACATCCCGCTCGGGTCCACGACGCCGCCTCTCGCGCGCGCGGTCGAGGAGCACCGCCTCGTCGTGACACGCGACGTCCCCGATGACCCTCTCTGGAGCGCATGCCGCGACACCTTCGCCCCGCACGGGATCAAGGCGTGCTGGACCGTCCCTATCGAGACGGGTGGCGGCGTGGTGCTCGGCACGCTGAGCGTTCTCCTGCCCGAGGTGCGCCGGCCGGAGCGCGCCGACACGGCCCTGCTTTCGGGCGCGGCGTCCCTCGCGGCTATCGCGATCGAGCAACGGCAGCTTGCCGAGCAGCTCCTTTTCCAGGCGCGCTACGACTCGCTCACGAGCCTGCCGAACCGGCTGTCTCTCGAGGAGAGCCTGCGAAACGCCGTTTCGCGAGCCGCGGGGAGCGGCGCCTGCGTCCTCCTCGCATACATCGATCTCGACCGTTTCAAGCAGGTGAACGACACCTTCGGACACGCGGGCGGAGACGAGCTGCTCCGCGAAGTGGCGTTCCGGCTTTCGAGCGCACTCGCCGACGGGGACGTTCTCGCACGCATGGGCGGCGACGAATTCTGCGTGCTCCGGGTCTTGACACCCGGCGCGGCGAGCCGGGCCGGAGAGCTGCCGGAACGCCTGCTCGAGGCCCTGAAGGCTCCCTTCGACCTGCGGGGAGACGAGTTGTTCGTGGGAGCCAGCATCGGGGTGAGCGTGTTTCCGGACGACGCGCGCGACGTCGTGGCCCTTCAGCGGCACGCCGACGCGGCGATGTACGCGGCGAAGGCGATGGCCGGAAACGGATACCGGGTGTTCGGACCCGATGTGACACCCGGCGGCGGTGAACGCCTGCGCCTCGAAAACGAGTTGCGGCGCGCCCTCACGCGCGGGGAGCTCGAGATCGTCTACCAGCCGCAGGTGGACCGCGAGGGAGCGCTCGTGGGGGCCGAGGCGCTTCTCCGCTGGAATCATCCCGAGCTCGGAGAGGTGCGTCCCGGCCGCTTCATCCCCGTCGCGGAAGAAAGCGGCCTCATTCAGTCGATCGGCCTCTGGGCCTTCGAAGAGGTTTGCAGCCGGCTCGCGGCCTGGCGGCGCGAGGGCATCTGCGCCGTGCCGGTCTCCGTCAACCTGTCGCCCGTCCAGTTCACGCAGGCCGACCTCGCCGAGACGCTCGAGCGCCTTCTCGGAACACACGGGGTTCCCGGGTCGTTCCTGAGACTCGAAGTCACGGAGAGCCTCCTCGTCAAAGACGTGGCCTCGACGATGGCGCTTCTCGGGCGCCTGAAGGCGCTCGGCCTCGGCCTCGCGGTGGACGACTTCGGAACCGGCTATTCGTCGCTGTCCTACCTCCAGCTCCTGCCGATCGACGAGCTGAAGATCGACCAGGCTTTTCTTCGCGATCTCACGGGTGTCATCGAACCGGCCGGACGCACCGCGAAGCTCGTGCAGACGATGGTGACGCTCGGACACGACCTCGGGCTCGTCGTGGTGGCGGAAGGGGTCGAGACGCCGGGTCAGATCGAGTTCCTGCGCCAGGCCGGCTGCGACCGGCTCCAGGGCTTCGGCGTGAGCGCTCCGGTCTCCGCCGCCGCGTTCACCGAGCTTCTCGCCTCGGCGCGGGTGCTCGGCGGCGCGCTGCAGGCACGTTAAGATCCGGGCGGTGGCGCAAAGCTCCGAAGACCGCAAGTTTGGATGGACCGTGGGCGGCGTTTTCGCCGTCCTCGGCGCGCTGCTTCTCTGGCGCCATCGGGTCGCGGCGGGGACCGCCTTCGCCTTGCTCGGCGGCGGGCTGCTCCTCCTCGCGGTCGCGGCGCCGGCGCTCCTCGCCGGCCCTCACCGCACCTGGCTTGCTTTCGCGCGAGTCCTGGGTCGCGTCAATTCCGCGGTCTTCCTGTTCCTGACCTTCTTCCTCGTCCTCACGCCTCTCGGCTTCGTCCTGCGTCTGTTCGGGCGCGACGAGCTTCGGCGCCGCGGGCCCGCGCCCGAGTCGATGTGGACTCCGTATCCGGAAAGGAACGGCGACCCCCGCCATTACGAGGCGATCTGGTGATGGGCAAGAGCGACGTCCTCTCGCAGCTCTGGGACTTCCTGAAATACCGCAAGAAGTACTGGCTCATGCCCATCGTTTTTCTCCTCGTTCTCGTGGGCCTCCTCCTCGTCCTCGCCGAGAAGAGCGTGATCGCGCCCTTCATCTACACGCTGTTCTAGTGGCGGCGATTCTCGGCCTGTCGGCCTACTACCACGATTCGGCCGCGTGTCTCCTCGTCGACGGGAAAATCGTGGCCGCGGCCCAGGAAGAGCGCTTCACCCGCAAGAAGCACGACCCGGAGTTTCCCGCCCGCGCCGCGCGCTACTGCCTCGAGGCCCGGGGCCTCGCGGCTGCGCAGCTCGACCACGTGGCCTTCTACGACAAGCCTCTCCTGAAGTTCGAGCGCCTCTTCGAGACGTATCTCGAATACGCGCCGCGCGGGTTCACGTCGTTTCGCAAGTCGATGCCGCTCTGGATCGCGGACCGCCTCTGGATGTCCGACCGGATCGGCAAGGATCTGGGCTGGGGCGGCCGGGTCCTATTTTCCGAGCATCATGAATCCCACGCGGCCTCGGCTTTCTATCCGTCACCCTACGAGGAGGCCGCCGTCCTCACGATGGACGGGGTGGGGGAGTGGGCCACGTCGTCGCTCGGGATGGGAAGCGGAAGCCGGCTGGACATGATCTCGGAGCTCAAGTTCCCACACTCGATCGGGCTCCTGTACTCGGCCTTCACGTATTTCTGCGGCTTCAAGGTCAACAGCGGCGAGTACAAGCTCATGGGCCTCGCTCCTTACGGTGAGCCGAGGTACGTCGATCTCATCCGGGAGAAGGTCGTCCACGTCTGCACGGACGGGTCCATCCGCCTGAACATGGAGTTCTTCGAGTTTGCATCGGGCCTCACGATGACGGGCGCGGGCTTTGAACGACTGTTCGGCGGCCCGGCTCGGACGCCCGAGTCGAGGCTCACGCAGCGCGAAATGGATCTCGCGCGCTCGATCCAGGACGTGACAGAGGAGATCGTCCTGAAGATGGCCCGCCACGCGAAGAAGACGACGGGCGCGAAATATCTCTGTCTGGCGGGCGGCGTCGCCCTGAACTGCGTCGCGAACGGAAAGCTCCACGAGGCGCGGATCTTCGAGGACCTCTGGATCCAGCCGGCGGCGGGCGACGCGGGCGGCGCCGTCGGCGCCGCGCTCGCGGTGTGGCACCGGCACCTCGGGATGCCTCGCGAGAGCGCGGAGAAGAGAGGGACTTGGCTTCGGAAAGAAAGAGAAAGGGAA
>DASVJU010000151.1:0-6242 GCA_036385755.1 Thermoanaerobaculia bacterium | reverse complement strand
GGCCGAAAGGCTCGAAGACCTCCTCGCCGGATACCGCGACGCTGCCTTTCCAGGGGGAGCGACGAAGTATCTCGAGCGCGCGATTGCCTCGAGCGACTCGATGCCGAACGCCGTGAAATTCTTCGCGTGGGCGCTCCTCGTGTCCGCGTCGGCCGGCCTCGGCACGCCCGAGGGCGGAGACCGCGCGCTCGAGGCGCTCGTTGAAGCCGAGCGTTACCTCCCGGCAGCGCAGGACGAGCTGGGCGCGCTCCTCACGCGCGAGCGCGACGAGCTGAAGTGGCTCGAGACCGGGATCTCGCTTCAGTCCGACCGCGCGGCCTTCGACGAGGCCCTGCGGCTGTGCGATCTCGCGCTGTCCCTCGGCTACGGCCGCGCATACGAGGCGAAGAAGAACTCGCTGCTCCGGATGACTTAGGTCAGGAGGACTTCGGAGCGCGGCGCGGGCCACGGAAGACGAGCGACGTATCTCGCGCGTAGAGCACGGGAACCGCCCAGTCCATCGGTTCGGCTCCTTTCGCATAAGACACCGCCACGCGCGCCTCGCGCGCGGCCGCGCCGAGGGTGCGCCCTTTCGCGAGCCCCCAGTAGAGATGCCGGGCGAAGGCCGTCGCGGATGAATCGAGAACCTTGTACTGGTTCGCGAGGACGGCCGGAACGCCGCCCGCGAGGAGAGCCGGTGCGACGCCGCGCAGGAAGTCCGTGCGGCCGCCGCGGCCGGTCTCGCACGCGTTCAGGAAGACGAGCTTCAAGCCGCGCCCCGAGAAGAGGCGCAAGACGCGATCGGTGTCCACCGCCAGCGCGCGGCCGCGTGCGTCCACGAGGAACAGGCTGCCGGTCTTCTCCTTTTCATCGAACGCGCCGTGTCCCACGAAATGAAGCACGTCCACGCCGCCGTCCGAGAGCTTCCTGTGCAGGGCCGCGGGCGTCGCGGACGCGAGCACTTCGAGCTTCACGTGCCCGGACCTGACGAGCGGCGCGAGGGCCGCCCGGATCGCGGCGGTCTCCTGGCGCGCGGCCACCGGGGCCGCGTCCCGGGGCGAGCGCGGCCGCGGCCGCGGGCGGTGCCCCGAAGACGTCCCGCACGAGGATCGCGTCGTCGGCGAGAAAACGGCGGCGCGACGCGTCCCACGCGAGCTCCCAAGGCTTGTCGGCGATCCAGTCGAGCCCCGGCGTGAAGACGAGCTCGAGCGCGCCCTTCGTTCCCGCGCGCGCCTCGTCCCACAGGCGCCGGACGGTGCCCGGGAAGAGCGCCTCGAAGAGCACGCCGCCGTACTCGCGGAGCTCCTTCGCGGCGGGAAGGGGATCGGTCCCGCCTCCCTCGAGGGCCGCGAGAACCCTCTCGTGCATCTCGATGATGCGGCGCATGCGCTCGCCCCCGGCGCCGCCCCTCGTCTCGAAGACCTCGACGACGCGCGCACCCCCGAAGCTCGCGAGGAGATGCGCGGGCGTTCCGCCCTTTCCGCCGACGAGGACGAGCTCGAAGCGGCGCACGCCGCGCGCCGCGCTTCGCGGCGCGCGGGAAGACGAAGAGGAAGAGTTTGCTGAAGACGCGCTGCGCGCGCGGAGAAGAGAAGACGGGGGAGAAGACGCGCTTCGCGCGTGATTAGAAGGGGTCTGCCGTTCCGCCGGCCCACGCGTGCGGCGCTTTCCCTTGGCGCGCCGCTGCTCGCGAACTTCGGCCGCGCCTCCGCCCTCTTCACCTTCTAAGAAAATCTTCATTCCCTCTCTGGTCTCTCTCTGAGCAAAAAGATTCAGGTGGTGAACGATCGCGCTTGGCCCGAAGCGCACGATGTGCGCTTCGGGCACTGGGGGCGCAGCACCGAGGCTCACGCCGCCCTCGGTGGGAACCACGAGATCGTTCGGGTCCTCGAAGAAGACTCCGGCCGCGGCGTCGAGGAGCCGGCGGGCCGCGTTCCCTTTCGGCTCGAAGTTCGCGACGACCGCGCTCGGTTCGAAGGGCGTCGTCGCGGTCGCGTTCAGCTTCTCGAGAAATCTTCCCGCGGGATCCATCGCCGCGACGCCGGGCAGCGTGCCGCCCGCGCGGCGGGCCATCCACACGAGAGCCTCCGACGCGAAGTCGAGCCCGAAGGCGAGGGCGTTGCCGGGAAACATCTCGCCGAGATTCGCGAGCCAGGCGGCGAGAGAGTGCCAGCGCGCGGGAGAGGCGAGAGGCGTGCCCTCGTTCGGCGACGCGGCGAAGAGGACCCGGCCGAGAGTGAGGCCCGGAGCGACGTGAGGGCCTTGCCCGGCGAGAGCGCGGAGGACGAGGCCGCCACGGGAATGCGTGACCGCGTCGAGAAGCGCAGGCCCGCGCGGCAGGCGTGCGCGGAGGTCCCGGGCATTCGCGTCGGGCGCGGTTCCCACCGTGAGGTGGTTGAACGCGAAAAGGCGGCCCTCGTAACGGCGCTGAAGCGCCGCGAGGAGCCCCGGATCGGCCGCGAGATCCCGGAACGCCGCGGCCGCATGCGAGAACGTGCCGTGCACGAACAGCAGGCTCCGCGCGGGCGGCGGCGGGAGCGAGAGCCTGCGGACGCGCGTCGCGACGAGACGGCCGTCCCGGACCGTGAGCGCCACGAGGCCGAGCGGCGTTCTCGAGGCGAGAAAGCGTTTCCTTTCCCAGAGGCGCGCGAGAACCGGAAGCAGCGCGCCCGCCCCCGCGCCGAGGACGCGCAGGAAAAAGACGCGGACCAGGGCGCCCGGCCCGCGCAGAGAGGAGGGCGGAGCCGGGAGGCGGACGTCGAAGCGGCGGGTGCCTGGCGCGCTCGCGCCCGCCGGATGGAACGTCAGCGCGCCGGACGCGTGGCGCGCCACGACGACCCAGCCCGCAGCGGGGGAAGGCTCGTCGATTTCCGCCGTGAGGAGGCCGTCCGAGACCGGGGCACCCCGGCGCGGCCGCGCCGAGCGGACGTCCACGAGGGTCAGCCGCGCATCCGTGAGGACGCGGGAGACGAACGGATCCGTCGTGCGGGCCCGGAGTCGCGTCCGCGCGGGCGCTGCCGGCCGCAGGATTTCCCAGCCGGGGCTCGCCGTCATGCGGAGGCGCGGGGAGACCGGGGCGGCCATGGCCCGGAGTCTAGCCGTGCGTCATGCCGCGGGAAGGATCGCTTCGAGCTTCGACGTCAGCTCGGCCGACATCGGGTCGACGCCCGAATCGAAGCGGGCCACCGTCTTCCCGTTCGCGTCGATCAGGAACTTGTTGAAGTTCCACGTGATGTCGCCCGCGAAGCCGGGCTGCGACGTGAGGTACCGATAGAGGGGGTGGACGTCCGGCCCCTTGACGCTGATCTTCGAGAAGAGATCGAACTGGATCTCGTAGTTCGACGCGCAGAATTTCCGGATCTCCTCGTCGGTGCCGGGTTCCTGCGAGCCGAAGTTGTTCGCGGGGAAGGCGAGGACCGCGAACCCGCGGGTCCCGTAAGTCTCGTAGAGGGTCTCGAGTCCCGCATACTGCGGCGTGTATCCACATTGCGAGGCCGTGTTCACGACGAGAAGGGCCTTGCCGCGGTAGTCGGCGAGCGCGCGGCTGCCTCCGTCGATCGTCTTCATCTTGTAGCCGTAAAGCGCGTCGCTCATGAGAACTCGACGACGACAGGACCGTGGTCGCTCGTCCCGAATTCGCGGTGGACGCGCGAGGCCAGCGCGGTTTTCGCGAGGCTCTCGCTCGCGAGGATGAAGTCGATCCGCCAGCCGATGTTCCTCTCCTTGAGCTGGCGCCAGGGCGCCCAGTACGTGAAGAGGTTCTCGTTGCCGGGATCGAGCGCGCGCCCGGTGTCGACGAGCCCCTGGTCGAGGAGATTCGCGAGGAGCGCGCGTTCGTCCGGGCGCTGGCCGATCGCGCCCGCTTTCCTCTCCTTCGGGTGGACGTCCTTGTCCGTCAGCGCGACGTTCAAGTCGCCGCAGACGAGGAGGACCTTCCCCGCGGTCCGCGCCTCGCGCGCCCAGCGTCCCATCGCCTCGAGGAACGCGAGCTTCGCCGCGAAGTCCTTGCCGCCGTTCGGAACGTAGACCGACGCGACGGAAAACCGCGGCGTCGCGGCCTCGACGATGCGCGTTTCGTGGTCGAAGTCCGGATGGGAAAAGAGGATGGTGTCGTGGAACGTGTCGGTCTTGAGAAGAAGCCCGACACCGGAGTATCCCTTGTGCCCGTGCCAGTACGTGGCGTAGCCCTCGGGCGCCGCGAGGGAGAGAGGCATCTGGTCGGGGGCGGCCTTCAGCTCCTGCAGGCACAGGACGTCGGGCTTCTCGCGCTCGAGCCATTCCACGACCTGCAGCTCGCGGGCGCGGACTCCGTTGACGTTCCAGGTGACGACTTTCATGGGAAGGTGATGTTACGTCCCCAGCCGTTCCGCGAAAGAGCGCGCGAGCTCGGGAGCGCGCGCTTCGTCCTCATGCTTGAAGAAGACGTAGGCCGAATCCCAGGCCTGGGTCCGGAGGCGCGCCGCCCAGGTGTCGAGGTCCGCAGAGGCGTAATCCTCACGGCGGAGCCGAAGGTAGCCCCACTTCGCCGTGGCGACGAGCGGCGTCGTGCCCTTCTCGTCGTCCGCCACGCACAACGCCGCGCCGGCGGCGCGCAGCAGCGCGTAGACGTCGTCGTCGAGCCAGGTCGCGTTCCGGAACTCGAAGGCCACCTCGAAATCCGGCGGCAGGAGCGCGAGGAACGCGTCGAGACGCGGGAGATCCTTCTTGAGGTTCGGCGGCAGCCCGAACAGGATCGGTCCACGGCGCTCGCCGAGTTGCCGGGCGGAGCCGGTGAGGAAGCGGACTTCTTCGGCGGCGTCCTTGAGGCGCTTGATGTGCGTGATGCGCTGCGGTGCCTTGAGCGCGAATTGAAACGTCTTCGGCACCTGCGCGGCCCAGCTCGCGAGCAGCTCGGGCTTCGGCATCCGGTAGAACGTGTTGTTGATCTCGACGGCGGGGAGCTTCGACGCGTAATAGGCCAGCCGCTCGTTCGTGGGAAGATCCTCGGGGTAGAACGCGCCGCTCCAGCCGTCGTAGCTGAACCCGCTCGTGCCCGTGAAGACGCGCATGCGGACGATTCTAGGACGTGACACGGGCCTGCGGCCCGGGCGGCAGGCTTCGCACGACGAGCGCCGTGACGTTATCGGGGGCACCGGCCTCGTTCGCGGTGTCGATGAGCTTGCGGACCGCGCCCTCGGGCGTCTGCGACGCGAGAATCGTGGCCATGTTCAGCTCGTCGACGATGCCGTGGAGACCGTCCGTGGCGAGCAGCAGCGTCGACCCGGCGGGCCAAGGGCGCCAGAAGAGATCGACCTCGACCTCGTCCCGGGCGCCCATCGAGCGGGTGATGAGGTGGCGGAAGGGGAGCACGGCGGCCGCGTCCTCGCGGACGAGGCCACGGCGGATCTCCTCGGCGAGGTAGGAGTGGTCGCGGCTGACCTGTTCGAGGTTGCCGTTCAGAAGGAGGTAAGCCCGGCTGTCTCCTACGTTGCCGAAGAGCACCCACGGCCCGAGAACGAGCGCCGCCACGAGTGTCGTTCCCATCGGCGGGAGCGGAGCCGCGTCCGCGCCCGCCTTCTCGGGCGCCGCGAGAATTCCGGCCCGCCTGACGGCGGTGTTCGCCGTGATCATCGCGCGGCGAAATCTCTCGGAGGGCTCGCCGGGCGCGGCGTAGAAGGTCGTGAAGAGCACCTCGACCGCGAGCCGGCTCGCGACCTCGCCGCGGGCGTGGCCGCCCATTCCGTCCGCGACCGCGAAAAGCGCCCCGCGCTCCGCGAGGCCCGCCTCGGGGCCCGCGAGAGCAGCGAAGGTCGTCGGATCGCCGACGAAGTCCTCGTTGCCCGGCCGGAGGCGTCCGCGGTCCGACAGGCTCGCCCAATGAAGGGGACCTTTGCTGGAGGAATCGGGTCGCATGCGCCGGAATGGTAACGCCGGCCGATCTGCTAACGTTTCGCCATGCGGCCGGGCCTCGTCCTCCTCGTGTTCGTCGGCGGCGGGGTCGGCTCGGTGGCGCGCTATCTCCTCGCGACGACGGTCCAGCGGAATGCGCCGGAGGGTTTTCCGTTCGGGACCTTCCTCGTCAACCTGATCGGATGCTTCGCGATCGGGGTCGTGGGCGCGCTCGGTCTCGAGCGCGCGGCGCTTTCTCCGGAAGCGCGTACGTTCCTCATGATCGGGATCATCGGAGGGTTCACGACGTTCTCGTCCTTCGCCTGGGAGACGCTCGGCCTCCTGAGCGTCAAGGACGTGCTCCGGGCCGCCCTCTACGTGGGAGGCTCGGTCGC
>DASVJU010000150.1:0-6087 GCA_036385755.1 Thermoanaerobaculia bacterium | reverse complement strand
CGGCCCGAACTCCTGCTGCATGCCCTTCGTGACGTTGAAGATGCCGCCCTTCTCCTTGTAGGCGACGTCCTGCCCCCAGATGTAGGTGTCGGGGTTCTCGCGGAACATCTCCTTGAGCGTCCCGTTCAGCGCCTGGATGAGGGACATCTCGGCCGCCGGCTTGCCGTCGACGGTCTCGGGCGTGACGTACGTGTCCGCGAGACCGTCGCCCTGAGGGAGCCAGGGCTCGGGCGAGACGTGCTCGAAAATGGAGGCTGGATCGGGGTCGGGCGCGCGGCGCGCGCGGTCGGCGGACTCCTCGTAGGTCTTCCTGTTCGCGTCCTCGATCGTGACGATTTCCGCCTCGGAGAACGCGCCGCCTTCGACGAGGAAACGGCGAAGGCGCGCCAGCGGGTCGAGCGCTTTCGCGGCCGCGAGCTCTTCGGGCGAGCGGTACAGCTCGTGCCGGTCGGAGTTCGAGTGCGAGTGGATGCGCACGCACTCGGCGTGCACCATCGCGCAGCCCTCGCCCGATCTCACGAACGCGACGGCCTCGCGCAGCGCGCGGAGCGAGTCGAAGAGATCCGTGCCGTCGCAGTGAACGATCTTCACGTTCAAAAACCCTGCGAAATTGTCCGAGGCGAAGAGGTTCGCGGTCTGGTCGCTCTTCGGAACGGCGATGCCGTAGCCGTTGTCCTGGACGACGAAGACGACGGGGAGCTTCTCGCGCGACGCGCCGTTGACGGCCTCGTAGAAGTAGCCTTCGGACGTGGACGACTCGCCCAGTGAGCAGAAGACGATCGCATCCGAGCCGTACGTCTTCACGGCGCGGCCGAGGCCCGCGGCGTGCTGCGCGTGGTTCGAAACGCAGGACGAGACGTTCTGGATGTGGATCTCGGGCTTCGCGAAATGGTTCGACATGTGCCGCCCGCCAGAGGCGACGTCGTCCTTCTTCGACATCCCGTTCAAGAGGATCTCCTCGGCCGACAACCCGCCGGCGAGGCACGTCGTGAGGTCGCGGTAATACGGGAAGAGATAGTCGCGGCGGGGACGGAACGTGACGCCGAGGGCGACCTGGATGCCGTCGTGTCCCGCGCACGGCGCGTGGTACGACCAGCCGAGGCCCTGTTTGAGGTAGTTCGGGGCCTTGTCGTCGAGCAGCCGCCCGAGATGCATCAGGGAGTACCACCGCCGGAGCTCGTCCCGGCTCGGGGCGAGCCGCGCGATGGTCGCGGCGGCTTCGGACGGCGAAACGCCCGCGGCTGTCAGGACACCCGGATCGGCCATTCCACTCCTCCACGGGGGGATTCTCCGGGACTGTCGGGGGCCGCTTGCCGGAGAAGGAGTCTCATCTTACCGCTTCGGATAGAATCCGCGATCCCGCAGCCCCCGCCTTTTTTCCCGGGGGGAATTTCGATTGGCGGGCCAGGAGAATCCTCGTGTCCCAGACGCTCATCTCTTCGTCCACCGAAACCGCCGAAACCACCGACCGCAAGACGTTCGAGGCCGCCCTCGCGGCCGACGCGGCTTCTCCGAAGAAGAAGCTCGTGGAGGGGCAGGTCGTGAACGGCATCATCGCCGGCATCACACCCGACGTCGTCCTCGTCTCCATCGGCGGCAAGTCCGAAGCGCTCATGGATCTGAAAGAGCTCGAGGGCGAGAAGGTCGGCGACCGCATCGAGGCCGTCGTCGTGAAGGCGGGGCCGGACGTGCGCCTCTCGCGCAAGCTCGCGGTGGGGCATCGCACGAAGGCCGAGCTGAGGGCCGCTTCCGAGGCGAAGATCCCCGTCGCCGGAAAGGTCATGGCGCGGAACAAGGGCGGCTTCGAGGTGATGATCGGCGGCGCCCACGGCCTCCGCGCCTTCTGCCCGGTCTCGCAGATCGACCTCGGCCGCCACGAAGAGGCGGCGCTCGCGGCCTACGTGGGGCAGACGTTCGATTTCCGCGTCCTCGAGTACACGGAGGACGGGCGACGCGTCGTGGTTTCGCGCGTGGCGCTTCTCAAGATCGAGCAGGACGAGAAGGCCGCGGTGACCCGTGAAAAGATCACCGTGGGCGCCGTGCTGCCGGGACGGGTCCGCTCCCTCACCGACTTCGGCGCGTTCGTGGACCTCGGCGGCGTGGACGGGCTCGTCCACGTCACGGAGATCTCGCGGCGGCGCGTCGCGCACCCGAAAGACGTCCTCACCGTCGGTCAGGAGATCACGGTCAAGGTCACGAAGCTCGCGAGCGAGGGCAAGCGCATCTCCCTTTCTATGAAGGAGCTCGAGGCCGATCCCTGGCAGACGCTGGCCGAGCGCTTCGCCGCCGGAGCCTCGTTCACGGGCACGGTCGCGCGGCACGCGGACTTCGGCCTCTTCGTCGAGGTCGAGCCGGGCGTGGACGGCCTCGTGCACGTCTCGGCGCTCCCGCCGGGCGTTTCCATCAAGGACCCGGCGGTCGCCGTCGGACAGGCGGTGCAGGGCTGGGTGAAGGAAGTCGACCCGAAGCAGCGCCGGTTGTCGCTCTCGCTGCGCGAAGTCGCGACCTCGAATCCGTGGGACGGGATCAAAGAGCGCCATCCCGAGGGTTCGGTTACGACGGGCGAAGTCGAGACCGTCGCCCAGTTCGGCGTCTTCGTGCGCCTCGAGCCCGGCCTCACGGGCCTCATCCCGAACTCCGAATCCGGCGTGCCGCCCGGCACGGTCAACCGCCACTTCGCGCCCGGCCAGAAGGTCGAGGTGAAGGTCATCGGCGTCGACCCGGCCAAGCGGCGCATCTCGCTCTCGGCGGCCGGCGCGAAGGCGGAAGCCGACCGCGGCGATCTCCGGAGCTACCGCGAAGAGACGGCGAAGCGCGAGAAAGCCGCGGAGCCTTCGGTCTCGATCTTCGGCTCGTCGCTCCTGCAGGCGCTCAACAACCCGAAGAGCAAGCAGAAGAAGGGCTGATACCGGCGGCCGGCCGCGGGCGGGGTCCGACTGAGTCGCACTCTCTCGTGCGACGAAGACAAATGGCGCGGGAGTAGACTTCAAGGTCGGTCCTCAATTAATTGGCGTTAACGCGTCGACTGGTCCGATGGGCTGGTGCTCACGTGCAGGCGCTGGGGCTGTCACTCCTTTTTGTCACAGTGGCGTCGGCCGTTTTCTGGTTCGTGGTGTTCTTCATTCCCGGCCAGCGGCAGGCGGCGATCGACACCTGGCGCCGTGACCTCGACGCTCGTGCCGAGATCCGGAAGGAAGCTCTCCAGCGGTACCTCATCGACGGTCTCGCGGATGCCGAGACGTTCGCGGCTCACCCGTGGGTTCTCGAGGCCCTGTCCGCGAGATCGGCCGGCTCGCCCCGTCCTGCCGCCGATGCGGGCCCGCCTGACGGCCGTCTCGAGCAGGTCTTCAGCGACTTCTCGCGGATCCACCGGGTCCTTGGCGTCGTCCTCTGGGACGCCGAGGGGAAGCCGTGCGTCAAGAGCCGCGACCTCGTCCTGGAGTCCCTCTGTTCGATTCCGGCGCGCGAGGTCCTCGCGTCCGGCGCGCCCGCGCCTGGCTTTCATCTGCACGAGGGCGTCGGGGCGGTCCTGACCTTCTCCGCACCGGTGCGCTTCGAGAATGGAAACGTGCGCGGAGCGTTGGTCATCGTGGTGAATCCTCACGACTGGCTTTTCCGGCTTCTGGCCCAGCCTCTCGCCGGAACCTTCACGGGCGAAGCATTGCTCGTGGGACGGGACGGCGCCGACGCTCTCTTTCTTTCACCTTTGCGCCACCGTCCGAATGCCCCGCTCAGTCTCCGACGCCCCCTCAGCGATCCTGCGTTCGCGGCGCGCTCCGCGCTCGAAGGGTCCCTGACCGACAAGCCCTATGTCGATTACCGGGGCGTGCGGATACTGGCGGGGTCGCGGCGCGTCCCACCCTCGCCCTGGGCGCTCGTCGTGAAAATCGACGAGACGGAGGCGTTGGCCGACTTTCGGGTCGGAGTCCGCCGGGCCGCACTCGCGTGGGGATCGCTCGCCGTCGCCTTCCTGGGAATCATCTGGGGGATCTGGCAGATGCGTGGCCGAAGGCAGGCCGCCGCGCTGAAGGAAAGCGAGGCGCGTCTCCGTTCGCTGTTCGACGGGATGCTCGAAGGCTATGCGCACTGTGAGGTGGTTTTCGAGCGGGGCGAGGCCGTCGATTGGGTCTACCTCGACGTGAATCCGGCATTCGAGATGCTGACCGGGCTGAAGGACGTCGTCGGGAGGCGGGTGACCGAGGTGATCCCCGACTTTCGAAAAGCGAATCCCGGGCTCCTCGAGATCTTCGGTCGCGTGGCCTCGACCGGTGAGTCAAGGATCTTCGAAGACCACGTTCCCGGCCTGAAGCGCTGGTACGCCATGTCGGCCTACTCCCCGCGAAAAGGCGAGTTCGTCGCCGTCTTCGACGACGTCTCGCAGCGGAAGGAAGCGGAGAGGGCGCTTTGGGAGAGCAGGGCGAGGTTGGAGGCTGCGTTCGCCAGCATGACGGACGCGGTGTTCGTTTCCGATGCAACCGGCCAGTTCATCGAATTCAACGAGGCCTTTGCCACATTCCACAGATTCCGGAACAAGGCTGAATGCGCCAGGCGCTTCGACGAATATCCCGAGATTCTCGAGGTCTTCATGGACGACGGGAAGCCGGCTCCGCTGGACATGTGGGCGGTTCCAAGGGCACTCCGGGGCGAGACAGCGACGAATGCCGAATACAAACTTCGTCGAAAGGACACGGGCGAAACCTGGTTTGGCAGCTACGGCTTCGGACCGATTCGGGACAAGGACGGCGCGATCGTCGGGTCCGTCGTTATCGGGTCCGACATCACCGAGCGGAAGCGCAGCGAGATGGAGATCCTCAAGCTCAACCAGGATCTCGAGGGTCGGATCGCGGCCCGGACGGCCGAGCTGACGGCGGCCAACAATGAGCTCGAAGCTTTCTCCTATTCGGTATCGCACGATCTCCGGGCGCCTCTTCGCGCCGTGGACGGCTTTTCCCGGATCCTGCTCGAGGACCACGCCCCGCAGCTAGACGCCGAGGGCAAGCGCCTCCTCGGAGTCGTGCGGACGAACACGCGGCAGATGGGGCAGCTCATCGACGACCTCCTGTCCTTCTCGCGCGTCGGCCGGCAGGGAATGACGCGGTCCTCCCTCGACATGATGTCGCTTGCGAAGGCCGCATTTGGTGACGTTCAGGGCGCGGGCGAAGTCGTCTCCTTCGCCTCCGGATCGTTGCCGCGCGCCGAGGGCGATCCATCGCTGATGAGGCAGGTCTGGGTGAACCTGATCTCGAACGCCCTCAAGTTCACGCGGCCGAAGGCCGAACGCGCCATCGAGATCGCGGGGCGGACAGAGCCGGGCCGCGTCGTCTACTCGGTGAAGGACAACGGCGTCGGCTTCGACATGGCCTATTCGAACAAACTCTTTGGCGTTTTCCAGCGGCTCCATTCGAGCCACGAGTTCGAGGGGACCGGCGTCGGCCTGGCGCTCGTCCAGCGCATCGTCCACCGGCACGGCGGCGAGGTGTGGGCGGAGGGGAAGGTCGGCGAGGGAGCCACCTTCTCGTTCAGCCTGCCCCGCCCGGGAGGTTCCTCATGAGTTCTTCGAGAAACGGCGACATCCTGATCGTTGAAGACAACCCCAGCGATGCCGAGCTGACCCTGCGCGCGCTGAAGAAGGCCCACGTCGCGAACGACGTTCACGTCGTCCGCGATGGCGCGGAGGCCCTCGAGTTTCTCTTCGCGAGAGGGGCGTACGCCGGACGTGCGGGGTCTGCGCTCCCGCGGGTCGTCCTCCTCGACCTGAAGCTCCCGAAGGTGGACGGGCTCGAAGTGCTCCGCCGCGTCAAGGCAGACGAGAGGACGAAGGCGATCCCCGTCATCGTCCTGACCTCGTCCCGCGAGGAAAAAGACCTCGTGGCGAGCTACGACCGCGGCGCGAACAGCTTCATCGTCAAGCCCGTGGAGTCGGAGAAGTTCTTCGACGCGGTCAAGGAAATCGGCCTCTATTGGCTCCTCCTGAACGAGCCGGCGCACGGATAGGCTAGGCGATGTCCGCACTCCCCCCCCTCCGGATCCTTCACGTCGAGGACAGCCCCGCCGACGCGGAGCTGGCGCACCACGAGCTCCGCAAGG
>DASVJU010000149.1:0-7640 GCA_036385755.1 Thermoanaerobaculia bacterium | reverse complement strand
GAGCGGCTTGTAGCCCTCGAACTGCTTCACGATGAGGGCCGTGCGCGCGTCGTAGGCCTTGCGGTCCTCGGGTGTCCACCAGTTCTTCAGGTTGCCGTCCGCGTCGTACTGGCTGCCGGAGTCGTCGAAGCCGTGCGACATCTCGTGCCCGATCACGACGCCGATCCCGCCGTAGTTCACGGCGTCGTCCGCGTCCTCGTAGAAGAACGGCGGCTGCAGGATGCCGGCGGGGAAGACGATCTCGTTCATCGACGCGTTGTAGTAGGCGTTCACGGTCGGGGGCGTCATGCCCCACTCCGTGCGGTCGATGGGCTTTCCGAGCTTCGCGAGGTTGCGCTTCGTCTCGAAGACGCGTGCGCGGCGCACGTTCTCGGCGTACGGGACGTCGCGCGCGATCACGAGAGCCGAGTAGTCCTTCCAGACGTCCGGGTAGCCGATCTTGACGCCGAAAGCGGCCAGCTTCTTCTGGGCCGCTGCCTTCGTTTCCGCGCTCATCCAGGGCAGCGCGGCGATGCGCTCCTTGAGGGCGGCGCGCATGTTTTCGACGAGGACGCGCATGCGTTCCTTCGCCTTCGGACTGAAGGCGCGGGCGACGTAGATCGGCCCGACGGCCTCGCCGAGCGCTGCATCCGTCGCGGCCTGCACGCGCCGCCAGGGCTCTTCCTGCTCTGGCGTGCCGTTCAGCTTCCTGCCGTTGAAGGCGAAGTCCTCGTCCTGGAACGCCCTCGAGAGGAGCGGCGCCGCCGTTCGCGCCGCGTGCCAGCGCAGATACGTGCGCCACGCCTCGGGCGGCTCTGAGCGCGTGAGAGCCGCGAAGGCCTTGAAGAACGCCGGCTGCCGCACGTTGACTTCGGTGGCCCCGGAGGCACCCATGTCGGTGAGGAACTTCGCGAAGTCGAAGCCAGGGGCCTCGGCGCCGAGCGCTGCGACGGTTCTCTTGTTGTAGGTCTTCTGCGGGTCGCGGTTCTCGACGCGCGTGATCGAGGCCCCTGCGAGCTTCGTCTCGATCGCGATCACGGTGTCCGCCTCGGCCTTCGCGGACTCGGGCGCATCACCCGTGAGCTCGAAGACCCTCGCGACGTGGGCGCGGTAGGCCTCCCTCAGATCCTTGGACTTGGCGTCGTCCTTGAGATAGTAGTCGCGGTCGGGAAGACCGAGACCGCCCTGGTTCAGGATCCCGATATAGCGCGTGGAGTTCCGGGCGTCCTGCGCGATGCGGAGCCCGAAGCCCGCGTTCACGCCGGAGAGGTGCAGCTCGGCGAGGACCCCGGGCAGGTCGTCCGCCCTCCGGAGCTTCGCGATCGTCGCGAACGTCGGCGCGAGCGGGGCCGCGCCGGCCTTCTCCCGCGCCGCGGCGTCCATGCCGGTCGCGTAGAAGTCGGAGATCTTCTGCTGCGGTGTGCCCTTCGTCCATTCCGCGTTCCTCGACGTTTCGTCGAGGATCTTCCTCACGACGTCGCGGTTGCGGTCCGACAGCGCGTCGAAGCTGCCGTACCGGCTGCGGTCGGACGGGATCGGGTGTGCGGCCAGCCACGCGCCGTTCGCGAACTGGTAGAAGTCCTCGCAGGGCTTCGCCGCCTTGTCGAAGTCGGCGGGGTCGATCGCCTTCAGCTTGGCGGGCTGGGCGAAGAGGGGAATTCCTGCGAATGAAAGAACGAGAACGGCGGCCGCACGAAAACGCATGGCGTCTCCTTTGGAGCCGAGTCTACGAGATCTCTTCCTTCGATCAGGCCAGCGCCGCCTGGCGCGAATCGCGCGCGCGGCGCAGGAGCGCCACGAGACCGCCCGCCATCATCACGTAGAAGCCGCCCCAGACGAGGGAAATGAGCGGCTTGGTCGTGAGGTCCACGGTCAGGGTTTCGAGCGTCGCGGGCTTGAGATCTCTGCCGGCGGCGAGGCCGAGAATCTCGATCTCGCACGTCCCCTCGTTCGGTGACACCTTGCGAACCCTCAGGCGGCCCTTGCCGGGGAGCGGCGTTTCCGGCGATTCGGTCGCGGCCTCCGACGAGCCGCTGCCGAAATACATGACCAGCTGTGCGGTCTTCTCTTCGGAGGTCTCCGCGGTCGTGACGAGGAAGCTCGCGTTCACGGTGACACGCGGGCGGTCCGACGCGACCTGCGAGCGGTCGGCCGAGAAGTCCAGGAACTTCACCTTTACGCCTTCGATCGTCTTCGACTCGCCCTTCTTGAGGCCCACCGTCGTTCCCTCGATGCGCGCGGGCTGGCCGGGGTCGTACGCCTGCGGCGAGACATAGAGGTCCATGAGCGGCGAGGACTTCACGTCGGGGTTCGCCATCATCTGGTTCGTGCGCGTGTTCGTGTAGAGTTTCGGATACGCCTTCCAGACGGAGCCCCCGGACGAGGTGACCTCGACCTCCATCGCCTGCTTGGCGCGGCGGTCGGTAAGGCTCATCGCGTTGAGCTCCTCGAAGCGCTTCACCTCGCCGCTGTCGGTGACGAAGACGAGACGCGTGAAGGTCATGGTGTTCTTCCCCACGGTCATCGGCTGGCCCCGGAGGAGGTTCACGGTCGTTTTCTTCTCGTAGACGCCGGACACGAGAATGCCGACGAGCATGATGGACATGCCGACGTGTGCGAGATAGCCGCCCATCGTCGTGATGGCCTTGCGCCTCACGAAGAGGATCGCGGTTTCGGCATTTGCCACGAATCCCGCCACGGCGAGAGAAAGGATCAGGAGGTCCATCGCGCTGCGCACTCCGGCCGCGAAGAAGACCCCGATGCTCAGGAATCCCACGACGATCGGGACGAGCGCCTTGCGGAGCACGTTCCGCCCGAGCTCGCCGCGCCAGGAGAGGTACGGGACGAGCCCGATGAGAAGGGCGATGAGGACTGCGATCGGCCGGTGGGTCACGTTGTAGAAGCTCGTGGCGACCTGCGAAGGCTTGCCGAGGACGCGCGTCAAGATTGGCGCCGACGTGCCGAGAAGGATCACGAGGCCCGAAGCGCTGAAGAGCGTCACGGAAAGGATGAAGAGAACCGAGCGCGAGAGGAACGGCTCTTCCTTTTCGCGGCCCGTTGCGGCGTCTATGTCGTTGACGACCGGAATCTCCTTCCAGCGGAAGGCGAGAAGTCCCAGGCCGCCGACGAGGAAGACGGCGATGATCCCGACGAGCCAGCCCGTGATCCCGAGGTCGATGAACGAATGCACGGAAAAATCCGCGAGGACTCCGGAACGCGTGAGAAACGTCCCGTAGAGGATGCAGCAGAAGGCGAGGATCGCGAGGATGATGTTGATCTTCCGGTGCTTGGCACGCGCCCTCTGAAGGTACATGCCGTGTACGAGCGCCACGGTCGCGAGCCACGGCACGAGCGAGGTGTTTTCCACGGGGTCCCATCCCCAGTAGCCGCCCCACCCGAGCGTCTTGTAGGCCCAGTAGCCGCCCATGAGGATCGCCGTGCCGAGCGTCACGAACGTGAAGAGCGCCCAGGGCATCGCGCGGACGACCCAGCCGTCCCAACGCTTCATCCACAGCGCGGCGATCGCGAACGCGAACGGCACCGAGAGCGAGGCGAACCCCGAGAACATGACCGGCGGGTGAATGACCATCCATGGGTCCTGCAGGAGAGGGTTCAGGCCCTGGCCGTCGGGCGGGATCTGGGCGAGGAACCGGAAGGGCGACTGTTTGACGAGGATCGCGACGATCCCGAGGAAAGACGCGAGGTAGACCACCATCACGGGCGCTTCCTGCTCCTTCGCCGACTTCAGGACGAAGAGCCCGATGAGCGCGCCCCAGAAGAGCCAGAGAAGGAAGGAGCCTTCCTGGCCCGCCCAGAACGTGGAGAAGAGGTAGTAGAAGGGCAGATCGCGCCCCGAGTACGACGCCACATACGAGAGGCGGAAGTCGTGCGTGAGGAGCCGGGTCAAGAGGAGGAACGCGGCGAGCAGGACAGAGAAAACGTAGCCGTAATACAGACGCCGCGCGAAGAGAAGGTTTGGAGAAAGAGGAAGAGGAAGATCCGGACTTTCCTTGAATGGTAATAGGGCAGGAGCACGCATCGAGTACAAGTACGCGAGGATGCAGGTGACGCCGAAGAGCATCGCCGCCCAAATCGCGAGCGTGCCCGGCGCGAAGCCGAGAAGTCCGGGGAGACTGTTCATGGAGTGACCTCAGGCCTTCTTCGCGGCGCCGTACTGCTTTTCGATTTCCTCGCCCTGGTACTTGGACGGGCACTTGACGAGAAGTTTCTCGGCGGCGAAGACGCCTTTCTCGTAACGGCCGATCGCCACGATCGAGACTGCGTCCTCGAAGTTCGCGGGTTTCACGTCCGTGTAGGACACGGGGATCGACTCCTTTGTCTTCTCGTCGAAGAGCGTGAAGAGGAGCGTCTTCGTGCTCGTGTCGTAGCGTGACGTGCCCTTCTCGAGCGCGCCCATCACCTGGACCGTGCGGGGGGCCGCCTTCGCCTCGGCGAACGAGACATAGGGGTTCATCGAGCGCGAGAACGTCGACAGGCCGAGGGCGAGGAATCCGACGATGAGGATGGCTCCGGCCCAGTAAGCGCGTTTCATGGGTTACTCCTGATGGGGCCTGGAGGCGGCCCGGACCTTCCGGTCGAGGTACACGAGGTAGCCGAAGATTCCGGCCCAGATCACGATGTTGACCGCCGCGACGTAGCCGAGAGCGCCGCTCATGCCGCACGCTCGCGCACGATGCGGGACACACGCCGGTCGAGATTCCACATCCAGTAGAACAGTGCCATGAATGCCACCATAGACGAGAAGAAGACGATTCTGATGTCCGCGGACATTTCGACCTTGCCGCGGGCGTTGATCACGGTGTCGGGGTGGAGCGACTGGTACATGCGGGGGACCGCGAACGTGAGGAACGGCACCGTGACGACCGCGACGAGCGCGTAGGCCGCCGAGAGGGTGGCCCTTCGCTCGGCGTCCTCGAGAGCGCCCCTCAGGCCGAGGTACGCGCCGTAGACGAGGAGGAGGAGGACGATCGACGTCTCCCGCGGATCCCAGTTCCAGTACGAGTTCCACATGACGCGCGCGAAGATCGAGCCCGTGACGGTCGCCAGGACGCAGAACAGGAACCCGAGCCGGGCGGCCGCAGAGGCCGCCTCGTCGTCCTCGATCCGGCGCGTCCTCAGGTACCTCCACGAGTACCAGGCCGCGACGAAGAAAGCGAGGGTCGAGACCCAGGCCTGCGGGACGTGGAAAAAGACGATGCGCGAGGACTCGCCGACGAAGTTCTGGGCCGGCCGGGCGAAGAGGAACGCGCCCCAGCAGATCGCCGCCATCCCGAGGCCCAGGAACCACTTGGCGATGAGACCGAAGCTCTTCACGGAGGGGATCATAACGCCCATACTCCCCCTCCCCACTGGTGCACTTGCTTCAGAGACTCGATTTCAAAACCGGAACGTCAGTCCGAGCAGGCCCCTGTTTTGCGTGGTCGTGTCGTCGACCAGCTGCTCGCCCGTCACGAGGACCGAGAACGCACGGGAGAGATTGAATATTCCCGAGAGGCTGTACCGCTTCGACGAGGGCCGGTTCACCACGGTGAGCCCGCCCGAATCGGTCAGCTGGAGGACGGAGAGCGAGGTCGAGTAGTCGAGCGTGAGGTAGAGGCGGGAGCCGAGGCTCCGCCCGAGGGAGAAGTACCACGCGTCGTAGCTCGAGCTGCCCGGCCGGATCGTCCGGCTGTCCGAGACGAAGACGTCGAAGCCCGACTTCAGGACGTTCATCGTGGACAGGCCGAACTGCCAGCGGTTCGACCTGATGTCGTCGCGGTTGTTCTTGTCCTGGTAATAGCCGCCCCAGACGCGCCAGCCGCGGGCGACCTCCACGGTCACGCGCCCGCCCATCGAGTCGAAGAGGAAGCCGCCGAGGCTCTTCGCGTCGATCGGCCGCCCCGCGAGCTGGTCCTGCGTGATCGAGCGGGCGTCGATCGAGCGGCCGTGCTGGTAGAGGGCCTGGACCTCGAAGGCCCTCACGGGTGCCCAGCGGGCGGTCGCGAAGAGGTAGGCGAGACCGCCGCTCCCGACGCCGCCGGGGCCCGTCAGGTCGTACTCGGCGGCCTGGTAGAGGAAGAACTCCCGGCCGATCGGGATGAAGTTCGTCGTCGACAGGACGTTCCGCTCCGCGAGGCCCTGGTTGCGGATCGTCACGAAACCGAGCACGTCGCGCCAGCCGCGCTCCCCGTCATAGGCGACATAGGCGCCGCCCTTCTTGACGTCCTTGGCGTAGCCCACGTCGAACCCCTTCGGCTCGAGGCCGCCGAAGAGACCGAGGCGGAACTTGCCCGCCTTCGTCTCGAGCGAGAGGCCGCCGACGCCCCCGAGGGAACCGAGGTCGTTCACATACATCTGGCCGAAGCGCACGGCGACATGGCCGTCCGCGATGCGGCCGCCGACCCACGCGTCGTAGATGGAAAGCCGGGGATCGCGGTTCGACACGGAGGGGTACTCGGAGCCGCGGGCGTCGATCGAGAAGTCCACTCCGTCGCTGTCTCGAGGCGGGGTATGGAGCGTGACGGAGGCGTTGAGCTCGTTGTAGGCGGTCGTCGTCCCGTCCGGGTTCTTCGACCTCATGACCTGTCCGAAGACGAAGACACGGCCCCAGTCGAGGGCAGACTGCGCCGCCGCCGGGGCCCCCCAGGTGACGAGGGCCGCGAGGATCGCGAGGCGCCGGCGCATCAGCCGGCGCGTCCGTTCGGGTGGCAGGAGTAGCAGGCCGTGGACGCCCACACGTAGCCCCTGACGCCCGTGTGGTGCGAGTTCGTCTGGGCGGCTGTGTGGCAGCCGATGCAGTTGAAGAGAACGTAGTTGTTGGCGGTGGTGTGGCACTGGTTACAGGGGACGTGATGGTTGCCGCTGGTGATCGGGAACCACGTGTGGTTGAACGTCCCCAGCAGCCAGGTTGCGTCGGAGAATTTGTGGCACGTGTCGCAGGTCGTCGGGAAGCCCGCGGCAATGTGGTTCACCGGGGTCGTCGCGTTGTTGTAATCCGTCAGGTGGCAGGCCGAGCACGGGCTCGTGGGCACGCTGATGTAGTTGTTCGGGCTGGGAGCATACGGGGGGTTGTGGCACTGAGTGCATGGTGCCGTGGCGTGCGCGCCCGCCAGCGCGAAGTACGCGTTGTGGACGAAGGAGCCCTTCTGTGCCCATGTGGCGTCGGTGTTCTTGTGGCAGGTGTCGCACGTCGTCGGGAAGCCGGTGTGGGGCACCGGGGCCGTGGCACCCGTGAAGTCCCTCACGTGACACCCGTAGCAGGTCGTCGGGACGGCCGTGTAGTTGTTCGCGGAAGGGGCATACGGCGGGTTGTGGCAGGTCGCGCAGGCCGCCGTGGCGTGGGGACCGACGAGCGGGAAGGTCGTGTGGCTGAACGTGGCCAGCATCCACGTCGCGTCGGAGAACTTGTGGCACGAGTCGCAGGTCGTCGGGAAGCTCGACGCGATGTGGTCCACCGGCGTCTTGGCGGTGTTGTAGTCGTTCTGGTGGCAGGCGGAGCACGGGCTCGTGGGGACGCTGATGAAGTTGCCGTTCTTGTGGCACTGGGCGCAGGGCGCCGTGACGTGGGCGCCGGCCAGCGGGAAGTAGGTCGCGTGGGCGAACGCCGAGGCGAGCAGCCACGTGGCGTCGGTGTTCTTGTGGCAGGTGTCGCACGTCGTCGG
>DASVJU010000148.1:0-6561 GCA_036385755.1 Thermoanaerobaculia bacterium | reverse complement strand
CGACAGACATCGCCTGAATCTGGACACCGTCTGAACCTCTCTCGGGAAAGCCCTCTGGCGGGTGCGACGAAGACGCGTTCTCGTTATTGTGCCCCAGGACGGGAGGCGATCGGCGGCGCGGGCGGTAGAATCACGGAAAAGGCGACGGGTCTCTGGAAGACGAACCACACCTCCGACTGCTTCTACCATTTCGAGATGGGTCTCTCGGCGTCACTCGTCAAGAACTTCGAGTTGAAAGTCGCGTACCTCGTCGACTACAAGAATCTGCCCAACCCGCCGACGCTCAAGAAGACCGACACGGCGCTCATCGCCGCGATCGTCTACAAGTTCTAGCGGCCCCTCCTCCGAACCGGCCATTCAAGTCGAGGATCAGACTCGTTCTCATGATTCTGCCCGCGAGGGGCGGGGGGAAGCACCCCCGGGCGTTAGAATCGCGACAAAGGTGGGTCCATGTCGCTTTTTCTGAAGTTCAACCTGATTCTGATCCTCGTTTTCGCGGTGGCTCTGGTGCCGGCTGGCTACATCTCGAACAGCCTGCTCCAGAAGAACGCGCGCACGCAGATCGTGCAGGTCGCGCGGATCATGATGCAGAGCGCGCTCGCGACGCGCGGCTACACGAACAAGCAGATCAAGCCGCTTCTCGCCCCGCGGCTCGCCGACGAGTTCCTTCCGCAGTCGGTTCCGTCTTATTCGGCGACCGAGATCTTCAACAACCTGAGAGAGAGCAACCCCGAGTACACCTACAAGGAGGCGGCGCTCAACCCGACGAACCCGCGCGACCGGACGGTCGAGTGGGAGGCGGACATCGTGAACGCGTTCCGTGCGAACGAAAAGCTCCCCGAGATCATCGGAGAGCGCGACGCGCCCCTCGGACGCGCGCTCTACCTCGCGCGCCCCATCAAGATCACGGACGCGGGCTGCCTCTCGTGCCACACGACTCCCGAGATTGCGCCGGCCTCCGTCGTGAAGGCCTATGGAACGAGCGGCGGCTACGGCTGGAAGTTGAACGAGACCATCGGCGCGCAGATCGTCTCCGTGCCGATGGCCGTTCCGATCGGCCTCGCGAGCACCGCTTTCAGGACGCTCCTCGGGTCGCTGATCGCCGTCTTCGCGAGCATCCTCGTCGTCCTGAACGTCCTCCTCATGCTCGTCGTGATTCGGCCCATCAAGCGTTTGTCGGAGATGGCCGACCAGGTAAGCACCGGGAACCTCGACGTGCCCGACCTGACGATGAAGGGCACGGACGAGGTCGCCGTACTCTCCGGCTCGTTCAACCGGATGCGCATCAGCCTGACGAAGGCGCTGAAGATGCTCGAGTCCGAGTAAGGCGGGACCCGGACGGATGGCGGACTCAATCCCTCCCGGCACCCGCTTCGGCGACTACGAGATCCTCGAGGAGCTCGGCGTCGGCGGAATGGGCAGGGTTTACCGCGCACGGGACCTGACGCTCGAGCGTCTCGTCGCCCTGAAGACGCTCGCCCACCAGTTCTCGTCGGACGCGAGCTTCGTGCAGCGCTTCCTCAAGGAGGCGCGCGCGGCCGCCCGGTTGAACCACCCGAACATCGTCCAGATCTACGACTTCGGCTGCGTCGACTCGGTCTACTACCTCGCGATGGAGTTCGTGGACGGCCATTCGCTCGGCACGTACTTGAAGCGCGGCCACTTCAGCGAGACGGAGTCGATCCAGATCATCCGGCACGCGTGCCGCGCTCTCTCGGTTGCGCACGCGGATGGCATCGTCCACCGCGACATCAAGCCCGACAACATGATGCTCACGAGCCGTGGCGAGGTGAAGCTCGTGGACCTCGGGATCGCCAAACGCATCGACGAGGATCAGTCGCTGACGCAGACGGGCCAGGCAATCGGCACGCCGCACTACATCTCGCCGGAACAGATCCGCGGGCAGAAGGACGTGGATCCGCGAGCGGACATCTATTCCCTGGGCGCGACGCTCTACCACCTCGTGACGGGGCACACGCCGTACGCGGGAGCTTCCGGCCCCATCGTCATGTCGATGCACCTCGTCGAACCGCTGCCCGACCCACGCCGGTTCGAGGCCGGGCTCTCGGAGGGTCTCTGTCGTGTCGTCCGCAGGATGATGGCGAAGGATCGCAACGAGAGGTACAGCGACGTCTACGCGCTGGATCTCGACCTCTACCGCCTGCAGTGCGGCGAGATGCCGCAGTCCGACGAACAGGCGGGCGCGGCGATCGAGCCACGGGGCGGGAGGGCGGCCTCCCCCGGGTACGTTCCGGCGGCGGGCGCGGCGTTCGACTCGGGAGTCCTGAACCACATCGAGGAAAGCCTTGCGTCCGCCGTGGGACCGATGGCGAAGGTTCTCGTGCGAAAAACCGCCCGGACGGCCCCGACACTCGAGGCCCTCTGCGGCACGCTCGCCGAGCAGATTGCCGAGACCGCGGCGCGTGACAGGTTCCTCTCGAAGTGCCTTCTCGCGGCCCGAAAGCCGACAGGTTCGAGCCGGCCCGGCCGCACGACACCCGCGCCCCCGAGCGAAGCGCCCACCGAGTTCCCGAGCGTGGGCAGATCGGTCGCTTCCCAGACGCCCGGCTCCGCCGGCCGAACGCTCTTGATCTCCGAGGAAGACCTCCGCGCCGCCGAGACGGAGCTCGCGAAGCAGATCGGGCCGCTGGCGCGCGTCGTCGTGAAGCGCGCGGCGAAGAGCGTGGGGACGCTCACCGATCTCGTCGCGAAGCTGGAGCTGGACATCCCGACCGACGAGAGCCGCCGCGCGTTCCGCGAGGCAATGAGAAAACGCCTGCGCTGAGCGTTGCGGGAGTTCAAGTCTTGCGTGGCAGCTGGATGGTCGCGGTCGTGCCGCGTCCGGGGGCGCTCTCGAGCCACAGGTAGCCCCGGCTGTTCTTGACGATCCCATAGGCAGTCGACAGGCCGAGCCCGGTGCCCTCCCCGATGGGTTTCGTCGTGAAGAAGGGCTCGAAGGCCCTGGCGAGCGTCGCCGTGTCCATTCCCTGACCCGTGTCCGCGATCGTGATTTCGGCATAAAGCCCCGGAGCCACCGGAACGCCCGAGATCTTCTCGCCGGCCTCCACGGTGCGCGCGGCCGTGCGCAGAGAGAGGATGCCTCCTTCGGGCATGGCGTCCGAAGCGTTCACGACGAGATTCAGGATCACCTGCTCGAGCTGGGCGTCATCGGCCGCGACAAGCAAAGGCTCCTCGGCGAGGTGCACGTGCACGGCGACCTGCTCCTTCACGAGCCGGCGAAAAAGCGGCTCGAGGTCGCGCAGAAACACGTGGAGGTCGAGCGCCCGCGGATTGACGATGTCGCGGCGCCCGAACGAGAGAAGACGCGTGCTGAGGACGGCGGCTCTTTCTCCGGCCTTGACGATCTCCTCCGCGTTCGCGCGCGTCTCCGGATCGCGGGCCTTCTCGAGAACGAGCGTCGAAAAGCCGAGGATCGCCGTGAGCACGTTGCGCAAATCGTGCGCCACCTCGGCCGCGCGGCGCCCGACCGCCTCCATCCGGCGCCCCTCCGCGGCGGACGCTTCCATTTCCCCGACCCTCCGGTTGGAGGCAACCAGAGATCGCTCGATCGCGTGGCGGCGACGCACCTCCCTCAGGAAGAGGAGGAACGGAGCGAGGCCCGCCGCCGCGCACGCGATCGAGACGAGGATGACGAGGTCGAAGACTCGAAAGGTCAGGTAACCGTCCTTTCCGGCATTCAGCCGCCGAGGGGCCGGGTCGACCGGCCGGGATCCTCGGGTTCGTTCAGAGAGGTCAGGCCGAGCAGAGACAGAACGAGATCGATGAGGCTCGAAGCGTCCATGGGTTCCTCCTGTTGCCGCCCTTTCCGGGGCGGTTCGGGAGGCGGAACTCACGAGCGCTCGGTCATCACCGCCTTACATAGATAGAGACGGTTTTCGGGGGCAGTTTTTAACCACCCTCCGAAAAAAACCAAAGGAAGTTCGGGTCAGGCCCGGCGGCGCTCGTGTCGGGCGGAAGGGCCGAGGCCTCCCGAGAGGACTCCGAGGCAGGCCCGCACGTGGTCGACGAGACCCACCTCGAGGTCCCCCCGGTCGAGACACGACGCCAGCTCTTCCCAGGCTGGCGCGCCCCCGAGGGTCTCGACGGTCACGAAGGACCGCAGTTCCCGGAGACGCCGGAGCAGCTCGTCCATGCGCGAGAGCCGGCCGAGGCACTCCGCGGCATAGAGGCGGGCCCAGACTCTGTCCTCCTCGAGATTCATCCGATCCGCTTCTAAGGCCAGCGTGTCGAACGCGGCGAGCGCCCGGGTTGTTTCACCCCGCAGGAGGTCCAGCTCCGCCAGGCCGAGACGGACCCCGAAGACGAGATTCCCGAGGTCGTGGCGGCGCGCGTCCGCGAGCGCCCGCGCGAAGACGGCCCGCGAGCGGTCGTAAGCGCCGACGTGGCCGAGCGCGCGGCCGAGGTTGATCTCGGCCGCGGTGCGTACGTGGGCGTCGTCCGGTCCGCCAAGTCTCTCGATGGTGCTCTCGAGGAAGGGAATGGCGCGGGCGGGATTCCCGCGCTGCGAATAGACCCCTGCGAGCGTCCCTTCGGCGCGGGCGACCCAGGTCTCTTGTTCGTAGGAAGCGAAAATCCGCGCGGCGAGCTTGAGCTCGCGCTCCGCGAACGCGAAGTCGGCCTGGAATCCGGCCGCAGTCCCTTCGAAGTACGCGCAGAGCGCCCGATCGAACGGCTCGTCTCCGCAGGTCGCGAAGGCTGCGCGGGCGGCACAGGCAGCCTCTCGCGCCTCCTCGAGCCGGCCGATGTTGAGGAGGGCCTGCGAGGCGAGAAGCGAGACCTCCGCTTCGAGGCGACGCGACGGGACGAGGCGCGACGCGGGCAGGGTTTTCGCGCGCGCTCCGAGGCCGCGCGCGAGCGCGAGCGCGCGATGGGGCTCGGTCGCCGCCAGGCGTGCGGCCGTCTGCGCGGCGTACAGAAGGCCGAGCCGCCCGGCGTCCGTGTCGCCCGTCTCGGCCAGCCGCACGGCGAGCGCGTCGTCCGAGTCCCGGGCGGATTCCACGATCCGTCGCGCCGTTTGATCCGCGGCCTCGGCGGCCGCCGAGAGTGTTTGGAGACGGTCGCGTCGCGCGGACGTCCCTCCGGGGAGAGGTCCTTCGTTCGTCGTGGAGGAGAGGATGGCGTCGAGGGCGGACGCGGTCTCGAGCCCTGCGACGAGGCGCGCGAGCGCCGTCTTGCGGCGCGTACAGACACTGCAGTTCGCCACGTGAAGGGCGGCCGCGGCCGCGCCCGCCTCGTTCCGGCCCAGTTCGAGGCCGAGAAGCTCCGCTTCCGCGGGGTGCACGGTCGGACTCGTCAATCGAGGCATCCGCGCATCCTCTTCATGCATTGATTGAGACGTTTCCAGACGGCCGGCACGGTGCATCCCGCGTCGGCCGCGGCCTCCGCGAGGGTTTGGCGCAAGACGCAGTACGCGCGGATCAGATGGCGGCAGGCGGGTGTCAGAAGCCGGAAAGCCGAACGCACGTGGACGCCGTCGACGATCCGCCGGGCGGTGACCGCGTCGGGAAGATTCGGGTCGAGAGTCCCCTCGTTCCGGCGCTGGCGTGTCCGCTGTTCCAGGCGGTCGACGCATCGGTTGAAAAACGCCCCGACCAGATAACCCTCCATGTTGCGCACGCGCGGCCGCTTGGTGAAGACGGACTCGAACGTGTCCTGCAGGAGGTCTTCGGCCTCCTCACGGGTCAGCCCGAATCGACTCTCTCCCGCGTGCAGGAGGCGCGGGCGGAGACGGGTGTTGAGGTACTCCCAATCCCAGGTCTCGAGCCGGGGTGTGGGCGCGGCCGGGCAATCCACGGGCACGGGGCGAGCGGTTCGAAACGCGGCCGAGTCAAAAGCTTCCGTTTCGGCCGATGAGGATCGTCCGCCGTTCATGCCTCCCCTTTCGTGCCCGAGAAGGGTACCTCAACGAGACTCGGACGAGGCTCGCCGCGACCTCCGCGCGGAGACTGCGTCAGGGCATGATCTCAATGCGCGGGTCGATCTTGACGCGCGTGTGTTCGGCGTCGGGCAGCTCGAGCTCGAGCACATAGTCGTAGCATTGCCTTTCGTTCCCTTCATTGTCCTTGCATTTCAATCCGCCCTCCTTGGCGGATCCCGCACTCGGGTGGCCGGACTTCAGGACCTTATTTTCGTGCACGGGGTCTTTGTCGAACGGCCTCTTCTGGGCCCACTTAACGATGTGGATTTCGCCGGACGCCGAGAGCCAGTGCACGGTGTCGTGGAATTGTTCGCTGAGCCGGACCAGCTTGTCCGGGAGCCCCTGCGACGTCGTCATCGTGGCCTTGTGCCCGTCGTACTCAACGGCCGCGAAGACCCTAATCGGGTCCCGGACGACGACTGGGGGAGGCGCCTCCACCTTCCTACAGCAACAGCTCGACACGGTCGCGGCCGATGCGGCGAGAAGGAGAGCGGCGGCGAGGCCGGGGAGGGAGCGTGCGTTCGTTCTCATCGTTTCACTCCTGTGGTTGGGGTTGAGGGCGAGGCGGTGGGTGCGGCGGGCGCGGCGAGCGCGAGTTTCCCGAACTCGGGCTCGCCGCGGGG
>DASVJU010000147.1:0-7115 GCA_036385755.1 Thermoanaerobaculia bacterium | reverse complement strand
CGCGTCTCCACGACCCGCTCACCGGAACCGCAGACGAGGGGAACGAGAAGAGGCTCGCGAGGACGATCCGGCGCCGCCTGCGCCGGGCCGCGAAGCGCCTTCAAGCCGCCGGAGTGCCCGGCCCCGCGGGCCTGCATCCGGCGCGCATCCTCGCCCGCGACCTCCGCTACGGCCTCGAATTCACGGGCACCACGATGCCGGCCCCCGCCGTCCTCGTTCCGCTTCTCATGGATTTTCAGGACGCCGCCGGCGCTGCGCACGACCTCTCGGAGCTCATCCTCCAGATCCGGCGCCTCGCGGGACGCTCGCGGGCGGCAGACCGGCGGGCCGCGCTGCGCCTGTTGCCGCCGATCCTCGCCGCCGAGGAGCGCGCGCTCGCGCGCGCCCAGGCGTCCTTCAAGCGGCTTCACGCGCGCCTGGAAGATGTGGAATTCGAATGGACCTGAAACACGCTCTCTCCCGCCTCCTGGCCGTTTCGGCGTTCGCGGCCGCATGGCCGGCCGCCGGCGCGGATCCCGACGTCGCGGCTCGCGGGAGGCGCGTCGTCGTCGTCTCGTTCGACGGGGCGGGCGGCCTGGAATTCGCGCGCCGCCTCGCGGCTGGCTTCTTCTCTTCTCCAGATGGCTTTGCGCGCGCGGCGAAGGCGGGCGAGGCCGCCTCGCGCCTGGCCGTGGTGACACCCTCCCTGACGGCCGTCTCGCACGTCGCTCTCGCGACCGGCGCGCCGCCGGGCGTCACCGGAATCGTCGGGAACACCTTTCATCCCGCGGGAACTGCTCTCAGGGAACGTCGCCGCGGGTTCGACGTCGATCCCGAGACCGAAACGCTCTGGGAAGCGGCCGCCCGGCAAGGCAAGCGCGTCGCCTCTCTCGCTTTCCCGGGAGTCTCGCAGCGGACGCCCCGCACGCGCACGGCTCTGGCCCTGACCTTCAACGAGGCGTTTCCGAAGGGCGTCTTCTGGAAGGGGTCGGCTGCCTCCACTCCATTCGCGGACGTCTCGAACCTGCCGGCGGGAGTCGCCTCGTTCTCTCCGGCGAAGTCGTTCGACGTCGACGGGGTTTCCTTCCTCCTCCTCGACTCCACGGACGACGACAGGACGAACTACGACACGCTCGCCGCCCTCGGAACGGACGGAAGCGTGCGTGCGCGCGCCCGCGCAGGCGACTGGTTCCCTCTCTCAGAGCGTCGCGACGACGGACCCGAAGCGGGAGTTCTCTTCGGCCGGTGGTCGAAGCTCCTCGCGCTCGCCCAGGACCTGTCCTCGGTCACGCTCTATCTCGGCGACCGCTATCGCACGTCGGCGGACCCTCCGGAGTTCCGGCGCGCGATCGAGGAGAAGGCCGGCTTCTGGCCCGGCCTGCCCGACACGGCCTTCCTGAGGCGGACGAATCCCGACATTCCGAGCTTTCTCGAGCAGGCGCGGCGTTTCACGCGCTTTTTCGTGGATGCGTTCGACGTGGCCGACAAACGCGGCGATTGGGATCTGCTTCTCGCCTACATCCCCATCCTCGACGAATGCGAGCACGACCTTCTCGTGACCGACCCCGCCCAGCCCTTTTACACGAAGGACCTCGCGGCGAAGTCGGCCGCAGCCCTCGACGAGGCCTGGCGCGCAGCCGATGAAGCCGCGGCGCGGTACCTGCGGTTTCGGGAGAAGGGGGACGTCTTCTTCGTGTCCGATCACGGTATGCGCGCCATGACCCGGTCGATCTACCCGGCCGCGATCCTCGCGAACAAGGGCCTTCTCAAGATCGCTCCCGGGTCGGGTGGACGTCTCGAAACGGCGCCGGACTCGCCGCTCGACTTCGTCGCCGCGAGCGGAGGAACGGGTTTCGTGGTCGTGAACCGCGCGAGCCTGCCCGGAGGCGTCGTGCGGGAGGACGAAGCCGAGACCGTCGTCTCGAGAGCCGCCGCCGTCCTCCGCGAGGCGAAGGACGAAAGCGGGGCGCGCGTCTTCGCCGTCGTGGCGAAGCGCACCGAGGCCGCGGTGCTCGGCCTCGGCCATCCGAACGCGGGCGACCTCGTCCTCATCGCGGCGGGCTCCCGCTACCTGCGCGGCGGATTCCCGGCGGGCGGGAGCGCCTCGGCGCTTGGCCCGCCCGAGGTCCCAGGCCAGCACGGTTTCGATGCCGACCCCGCTCTCGACGGTCTGTACCTCCACGTGGGGGACGGCGTCTCTTCCCAACGCCTCGGCGTCGTCCGCGAACTGGACGTTGCGGGTCGCGTCGCGGCGCGCCTCGGCATCGCGCCCCCGGGAAAAGTGCCGTGATCGCGCCCGACGCGCCCATCATCCCCGTCGCTCGCGTCGTCTCGCCCGCGGACGTAGCGATGCAACCGCCGTGGACGCTGCGCGGACCGGACGGCGCACCCGCAAGAAGCGTCGAGACGCGCGTGCGATTCGCGGCCACAGCGGAGCACTTCGTCGTCCTTTTCGAGTCCACCGCCGAACCGCCTCTCACCATCGAGCGCAGGGGCGGGGAGGACGTGTTCCGCGACGAATGCGTCGAGCTCTTCCTGTGCGCGCCCCATGAGCACTTCGCTTACCGCGAAATCGTCGTCAATCCATCCGGCGCCGTCTACGCGGCGCGCATCGTGAACCCCGACGACAGCCGCCAGACGTGGAACGTCGTTGCCGGAGAGCCGCCGGCGGGAGTATTCATCGACGTGCGGGGAGATCCGGCGACGGGCCCGGCGACGGAATGGGCTCGATGGAACTGCCGCCTCGCCTTTCCGTGGTCGTCGCTCCTTCCGGGCCGAGCGCCCGAGGCGGGAGAGGAGCGCCGAGGAAACGTGACGCGGATCGCACGCGGGCGTTCGACGGAATTTCTGTCGCTGTCTCCGACACTCCGCGCGAATCCGCCGGACTTTCACGTGCCGAGCCGTTTCGCCCGGTTCGTCTTCGGCGCCGCAGCGGCCCCGTAGGCTCCAGTCAATCAGGCCTGGCAGGCGGATCAGCCCCCGGCGGCTTCGTCCGCCGAAATCCCCTGTGCGGCGAGCCAGCCGCGAAGCTCCTCCCGTACCCGCCGGTCCCGAAAGACGAACCACGCCCGTTCGTCGTCGGGAAACGCGAGGAGCACGTCGCGGAAAGCGCGCGGACCGCCGGACTCGAGCGCGTGGAGCGCCCTTTCCCGCGCGGCGGCGTTTTCCATCTTCGGCGCGAAGGCGCGGCAGCGTGCCGCGTCGACATCAGGCGTGGACTTCGGGATCCTGAGGTAGCGCCCCGACCTCTCGTGGAGCAACGCCCCGCGCAGCTCCGGTGAGCCATTCAGGTGCGCGGACACCTCGCCCGAGGCGCGATCGAGAAAGTGATTCATGAGCATCGAACGCGCCGCGAACGCGACGGTGAGCCCTTCCCAGTCGAGGTCCATGCGGCGAGTATGGTATCCCCGGCATGTGCAGGCGGTGCCCTCCCGCGACGTGACGCGCCGGCTCGCGCGGTGGTACCGCGTGCGCAGGCGCGCCCTGCCGTGGCGGCAAACGCCGGCTCCGTATCCCGTCTGGATATCGGAAGTGATGCTCCAGCAGACGACGGTCGAGGTCGTCGTGCCGCGCTGGGGGCGCTTCCTGTCGCGTTTCCCGACCGTCGAAGCGCTCGCGCGCGCACCGGAACGCGAGGTGCTCGCCGAGTGGAGCGGCCTCGGGTATTACGCGCGCGCCCGCAATCTGCACCGCGCGGCGAAGGCCGTCGCGCAGGCGGGCGCGTTCCCGCGCACGCTCGAAGGATGGCGCGCGCTGCCCGGCGTGGGGGAATACACGGCGGCCGCGATCTCCTCGATCTGCTTCGGAATCCCCGAGCCCGTCGTGGACGGCAACGTCGTGCGCGTCCTCTGCCGCGTCCATGGCCTGCGCCTCGACCCGAAGGCGCCCGCGAGCCTCGCGAAGGTGCGGGCGCACGCGCGGCCGCTCGTCCCCGAACGAAGTCCGGGCGACCACAACCAGGCCGTCATGGAGCTCGGCGCCCTCGTGTGCACGCCGCGGGCGCCGCGCTGCGGCGCGTGCCCGCTGCGGACACTCTGCAGGGCCGCGGCGAGCGGGAAGCCGGAGACGTACCCGCTCGCCTCCAAGCGCCCAAGAGCGCGCACGATCCATCTCGTGGCGGGAATCGTCGAGAGAGGGAAGAAGATCTTGCTCGTAGAAGACAAGACCCTCGTCAAGGGTCACCTCTGTATCCCGACGTTTCCGGTTCCTGCCGGGGAAGGGTCTGCAAAATTTCTTAGAAAGGGGTGGAAGCGCCTCGCGGGCCGCGACGCCACGGCGTTCGAGCCGGTGGCCACGCTCCGGCATTCCGTTCTGGATCGGCGCTATCTCATCTCCCTCTTCACCTTCAAAGAAAAACCAGCCGCGTCCGCGCTCCGCCGCCAGCCCGAAGCGCCCGGGTCCGAACAGCAAGTTCTTCTTCTCTCTCCCGCACAGATTTCCCGCCACGCGCACGGCGGCCTGCTCCTCAAGGTCCTCGCGGCGTGGCGCGCGCACCGCACGCACGACGCGCGCTGACGCCTCGGCTATCCTCGCGGGGCATGGCGCGCTTCGTCCGCATCGGAATCCTCGCCGCGCTCGCTCTCCCGTTCCTGGTCTTTTCGACCGCTTCCAGCGACGCGCTTCGCGAATCCAAGTTCCTCGTCCAGGCGCTCGGCGTGTCGCTCGCCCTCCTCGGTCTCGCGCGCGGCGAGCTCTTTCCCGCGCCCGGCCGCGGCCGGGCCGCCCGCGTCGTCCTGTTCGGCCTGGGCGCGGCTCTCGTTCTCGCGCTGGCGTCGGCAATCGCGAACGCGAGCGTCGTGGACCCGTTCACGGCGGCCGCCGTTCTTTCTCCACTCGCGCTCCTGTTTCTCGGCGCGTCAGCCGCGGGAGCCGCGGCCGCGCCCGCCGCCCTCGCGACGCTGATGGCGGCCGGAGCGTTGACGGGCGCGCTCGCCGCCCTCCAGCGGTGGGCCGGCCTTTTC
Source organism: Thermoanaerobaculia bacterium (assembly GCA_036385755.1). Lineage (GTDB taxonomy): Bacteria > Acidobacteriota > Thermoanaerobaculia > UBA5066 > UBA5066 > Fen-183. The sequence continues at coordinate 2,175 of DASVJU010000147.1, read as the reverse complement.
CGCATGCCGCTCGACGTTCCGGAGCCCCGTTTCCTGGCGGCGGGCCTGATCGGGAACGCCGGAGACGTCGGGATGGCGCTGGTCTTGCCCGCGCTCCTCCTCTTTGCGTCGAGCGCGGCGCCCGGCGCGATCCGCGCCCGGCTTCTCGCCGCACTCGGTCTTTTCGCCGCCCTTCTCGGTCTCCTCGCGACGGAGTCCGTCGGGCCCGCACTCGCCTTCGGGGCAGGCGCTTTTCTCTATGTCGCACTGGATTTTCCGCGGCGGCGGCTTGCGCTCTTCGCGCTCCTCGCGGCGGCGTTTCTCGCGGCGGCCACCGGCGCCGGACAGCGGGCCTTCTCAAAGCTCAAGCAACTCCGCATGGGGGACGTCGCCACGGCGACCACCCAGCGCGACATCGGCCTCTACGCGGCACGGGAGATGGTTCGCGCCCGACCGATTCTCGGGGCAGGACCGGGTGCGTTCTCGAACCGCTTCGTGCCCGCGCGCCTCGCGGCCGAGGAACGCACCGGCAGGCGTCTCGTGCATCGGAGCGGCTCGGCTCACTTCGACAACGCCCACAGCGAGCCTGTCACGCTCGCCGCCGAAGCCGGCGTGCCCGCCGCGTGCGCAGCGTGCGCGGCGGCCCTTGCGCTCTTTTCGGGTCTCTTCTCCGGGCGCCGAAAGGAAGTGTCGTCTTCCTCCCCTTCGGCCGATGTGCTTCTCGCGTCGCTTCTCGGCGTCGCGTTCCTCGCCCTGGGCGACTTTCCACTGCGGCTCGCGGTCGCGTCCGGGCCCGCCGCATTCCTGGCGGGTCTCGCGTTCCGGCGCATCAATTCCGGACGGGAATCGCCTCCCAACCGCGGCACTCGCTCCGCGGTTGGGGCGTGCGCGCTGCTCCTCGTCGTGCTCGCGGCGGTGCGCTCTTTCACGACGCTCGAGCAGGCCGACGGGGAGAACTTCCTCCGCGACGCGGCCTCAGCCCCCGAGGAGGCCGGGCCGGAACGCGCAGAGCTTCTCTCCGCGGCCGACGCGCGCCTGGGACGCGTCGTGGCGCTTCGTCCGCGGGCCGCGACAGCCGTCCTCGCGTGGGGCTCGGTCCAATCGCTCAAGGGCGAGCGCGAGCGGGCATACGCGCTCTATGCGCGATCCGCAGGTCTCGAGGAACGCGCCGAGAGCGACCTCAACCTCGGGCGGGCGGCGGCGGCGCTTGGCCGGCTGGAAGAAGCGCGCGCCCTTTTCGTGCGCACGGCCTGGATCCAGCCCCGACTTCTCGACGCGCTGCCAGCCGAGGAGCGGACCGGAGCCGCCGCGGCCGTCAAGAAGTTCGAGGAAGGTCTGGGACACGGGGGAAAGGTTCCGCCTCTGCCGCGGTAACCGCGGGGAAATCACCGTGCGCTCCAGTCCGGCGGAAGGCACCATTTTCTCCGTGACGCTGCCCCGTTACGGCGCTTGACGCTCACTTCGAGGGAGCAAGCCGCGCTTTTTCCTTCGGCCCCCTGTGGCCGAGCTCGCGATCGAAGCCGGGCAGGATCGAGCGGAAGAAGGCGTTCTCGACGAGCCTGAGCGCGATCTGCCATCCGCTCGTGTGGGGTCCGTCGATGCGGCCGGAGACGTTCGCGACCGTCGCCACCTCTTTTCGCTCGTGGTTCTTGAGGAGTCCCGCGACGCCTCCGACCAGCATCTCGTAGGCCTGGCGGAACAGCGTCTTGTCCCGGTCCTGCCGCCGGTCGTAGACCTTCATTCCCTTGAACAGCGGCTTGACGTAGCCCTCGAGATTGCCGTCCCGGGCTTTCAGCTCGGAATAGAACGAGAACTCGCCGGCCACGACGTCGAACTTCCCGTAGGCCCGGAGGAGATCGTTCATGCGCGTCATGTCCGTGGCTTCGATCCGGAGATTCAGGTCGAAGTCGGGGCTGGAGGCACCCTCCCGGAATGATCCGGTGAGCCGCGTGTCTCCGCTTCCGAGAAACCGCCCGCGGAGGTCGAAATGCGCCCGCGCTCCGGAAGCGTGGTTTCCGAGGTCCGCTATCGAGCCGTCGAGCCGGGAGAGGTAGGCGCGATACGCCGGCTCCTTCGTGCGATTCACGAACCCGATCTCGCTTGCCGCGATCACCGCCTTGTCCAGCCGGAGAGTCCATTGCGGATCCGGCGAAGGTCGTTTCTTCCCCTTCACGTTCGCGGTCGGGCGCTCGGACC
>DASVJU010000146.1:0-2474 GCA_036385755.1 Thermoanaerobaculia bacterium | reverse complement strand
GCGCCGAAATCTCGATGACGGTTCGTCCCGATTTCTTCCACGCGACCGCGACCGGGCGCGCGAAGTCGGCTACGTGTGATTCGGGCGGCGGGCGCTCTCAGCTCTTCTTCTTCGAAAGGAACACGACGCCGGGGAGTCCCTCGAGGTCCGCGTCCGTCGTCACGAGCTCTGCGTCACGGGATCGGGCGGTCGCGTAGACGATTGCGTCCGCCATCGCGAGCGAATGCTCGAGGCTCGCGTCCGCGGCCTCGAGGGCGAGCGTCTCGCTCAGGGGCACGACGTTTGTTCGCAGCATCTGGGCGACGGCTTGAAGAGCGTCTTCCTCGGACGCGTCGCGCTTCAGCACCTTGTAGACCTCGTAGACGGCGATCGTCGGCGTAACGATCTCCTCGGGATCCGCGAGCAAGCGGGCGACGCGGTCGGCGTGCGGCCCGCCCCGAAAGACCTCGAGCCATCCAGACGAGTCGATGAGCCTCACGGCGTCAGCGCCTCAGAGCCGGTCCCGCTTCTCCCGGAAGCCGGTCGACCGCGCGTTTCGCGCGAAGCCCTTCAGCTCCGAAAGCGGGCGCTCGGGGACGAGCGAGATGACCCCGCCTTTGCTGATGACCTGAAACGTCTGGCCTTTTCGAAGGCCGGTCTCCTCGCGGACGTCCTTCGGAATCACGACCTGAAACTTCGTCGAAACGACCGTGCGCGACATGAGAGGATCGTAATACGTATCGGTAGTCGATTCAAGCAGCGTATTACGACGCTTGACATTCGTGGACCTACCGTCCCTGAATCCCCATCCACTTCAGCTTCGCGCCGGGAACCGCGCCGTTCGCGTCCGCGACGCCCGCGTTGACCTCGAGAACGGTGTCGGACTTCGCCTTCGGCGTGACGTTGTCGCACGGCGCGGGATCGGGGCCGCAGGGCGGCACGTTCTTGAGGACGTCGACGATCGTTCCGTCCTTCGTCGCGTAGACGAGGTCGAGCGGGAAGTGGCAGTTCTTCATCCAGAAGGGGCGAATCTCGAGGCCCTCGAAAGGAAACACCATCCCGGCGTCCTTCGGCATCGACTCGCGGAACATGAGGCCCTGCGCCTTCTCCTGATCCGTCACGGCGACTTCCACGGTGATCGGCGTGCCCGAGGGCAGGACGACGCGCGGACCCGAGGCCGGAGCTGGCCCGGCGGTCGCGACAGTCGCCAGAGAGGCCGGCGACGCGCCCGGGGAGGCCGCCGGCTTCGCGCAGGCGGCCATGGAGAGCAGGGCGAGAAACCCGAGGCCGCCGGCGGCGCGACGACCGATCACGATTCCCCGCCGGGGGACGGCGGCGGCATAGCGTGCTCCTCCGTCGTCTCCTCGCCGTCCCGGCGGATGCCGTACTTCTTCGCGTAGTAGCGGAACGAGCGCTCGGACATGCGGAGCAACTCGGCCGCGCGGATCTGCACGCCGCCGGTCCTTTCGAGCGCCTGCTGCATGAGGCGCTTGCCCAGCCATTCGAGGTAGGCCTCGAGATCGAGGCCGTCGGCGGGGAGGTCGAAGCCTTCGAGAGAGGATGCGGGCGGCAGGCCCGCCGGATGCAGGAACACGTCCGGCAGAGCCGCCGTCGTGATGACGTCCGACGGCTCGAGGGCGACCGTGCGCTCGATGAGGTTCTCGAGCTCGCGCACGTTCCCGGGCCACGCGTACGCCTCCAGGAGCCGGAGCGCCTCCGTCGTGATCCGCTTCTCGTCGATGCCCTGTTCCAGGGAGACCTTTTTCAGGAAGTGCCGCACGAGGTGCGGGATGTCGTCGCGGCGCTCGCGCAGCGGCGGAAGCGCGACGGGGATGACGTTGATGCGGTAGTAGAGGTCCTCGCGGAACGTCCCGTCGGTGACTTTCTTCTGCAGGTCCTTGTTGGTGGCACAGATGATCCGGACGTCGACCGGCTCCTCGGTGTTGCCGCCGACGCGGCGCACGACGCGTTCCTGCAGCGCGCGGAGGAGCTTCACCTGCATCGTGACCGACGTCTCGCCGATCTCGTCGAGGAAGAGCGTGCCGCCCTCGGCCTCGTGAAAAAGACCTTTCTTCTCCTTGACCGCGCCCGTGAACGCGCCGCGCTCGTGGCCGAACAGCTCGGACTCGAGGAGGTTCTCGGGCATCGCGCCGCAGTTGATCGAGATGAAGGGCCGCGTGGCCCGGGCCGAGGCCTGGTGGATCGCCCGGGCGATGAGCTCTTTCCCGGTGCCCGACTCGCCGTTGATGAGGACCGTCGAGGTCGTCTTGCCGATGCGCGAGATGAGGTCGAAGAGCGCGCGCATCTTCCGGGAGATCCCGACGACACCCGTCGCCGAACGCCCTTCGGCGCGCTCCTTGAGCGCGACGTTCTCCTCGACGAGCCGCTTCTTCTCGAGGGCGCGCGCGACGACGTGCTTCAGCTCCTCGACGTCGAACGGTTTGGCGATGTAGTCGTAGGCGCCGGCCTTGAGGGCCTCGACGGCCGTCTTCGTG
>DASVJU010000145.1:0-7597 GCA_036385755.1 Thermoanaerobaculia bacterium | reverse complement strand
CGCATCCTCGAGAGCCGAAGCCAGCACCTTCGCGGTCCCCGAAGGTGCGTCCTTCTTCTTCGAATGGTGTCTTTCCACGATGCCCGGCTCGAACTCTGGAAACGGTGCGAGCGCGGCGGCCGCCGCGGCGACGGCGCGCTTCAGTGCGGCGACACCGAGGGAGAAATTCGAAGAATGAAGAAAAGGAATTTGCTGTTCCCGTGCCTGCCGAACCGCAGGAGCGACATCCCATCCCGTGGTTCCGGAAAGAACCGGGATTTTCTTAGAAAGGAATAAGGAAATCAGGGCAGCCGCTGAATCCGGAGCGGTGAATTCCATGGCGACGTCTGCCGACGACGCGCCGTCGCTCGCGCCCCACAGGTCGCTCTTTCCTTCTTTACCTTCTAAGCAAATCTCTCCTCTTCCGAATCTCCCTGCGACCGTGTGGCCGCGAGTCACCAGCACCGCCTCGATCGCCCTTCCCATTTTCCCGTATCCGACGAGCAGCGCTCTCATTCGAAGAACTCCTTGTGCAAACGCCGTAGGGTCTCCGGTGCGTCCGCCTCGGCGACGACGAACGTGAGGTTCGTGTCGGACGCCCCCTGCGAAATGAGGACGACGTTGACGTCGCCGAGAGCCGCGAAGACGCGCACGGCAATGCCCGCTGTGGAGCGCAGGTTTCGGCCCACGACGGACACGACCGCGAGATGCTTCAGGAGCGATACCTCCGCGAACTCCGACAGGTCGCGGACGATGCCCGCAAGCTCGGCCTTCTCGTCCACCGTGATCGAGATCGACACCTCGCTCGTCGCGATGACGTCGACCGCGACGCGGTGGCGCTCGAAGATGGAGAACACCTTCGCGGCGTAGCCGTAGGCGAGCAGCATGCGCGGGCTGCCCACGAAGAGCGCCGTGACCCCCGTGCGCATCGCGAGGGCACGCACGCCCGCGCCCGGAGCGTCCCTCCTCACGACCGTTCCGGCGGCGTCGGGGCGGAACGTGTTCCGGACGGCCACGGGAATGTCGCGCTGGACGGCCGGACGGATCGTCGCTGGGTGAAGCACCTTGGCCCCGAAGAACGCGAGTTCGGCCGCTTCCGCCGAGCTCACTTCGGGCACGAGGCGGGCCCCGGGCACGAGCCGCGGATCGGCGGTGAGGATGCCGTCGACATCCGTCCAGATCTCGATGGCGCCCACCGGGAGGCCGGCGTCCTTCAACGCCGCGCCGAAGAGCGCCGCCGAGTAGTCCGAACCACCGCGCCCGAGCGTCGTCGTCGCGCCGCCGGGGGCCGCACCCACGAAACCGCCCGTCACGACGACGCGCCCGGCCGCCAGCTCCGGGAGGACGCGCGCCGCGACACGGCGCGCCGTCTCGGCCTCGTCGGCCAGCGCGGCACCGTGCGTCGCATCCGTTGCGAGGATCTCGCGGGGGTCCACCCAGGCCGCCTCGGTGCTGCGTGCGCGGAGCGCGGCGGCGAGGAGGCGGGAGGAGAGCAGCTCTCCGATCGCCAGGAGTGCATCCGAGGTTCGAGGAGAGATTTCTTCGAGGAGAGAGATCCCGAGGGAGAGCTCCCGTCCGCGCCGGATCTCCTCGCTCAGGGCGGCGGCGCAGGCCCGCGCCTCCCCCTCCGGCAGCGCGAGCGCCTCGAGCGCCGCGCGGTGGCGGACGTCCAGCTTCTCGAGTGCAGCCTCGGCGGCCGCCCGCTCTTTCCCTTTCGAAGAGATCTTCAATCCGACGAGTTCGTCCGTCACGCCCCCCATCGCGGATACGACGACGAGGCACGGATCTCCCCCGCGTGTCCCGACGAGGCGCGCGACGTCCCGGATCCGCCCGGCCGTCCCGACCGAGGTCCCGCCGAACTTGAGGACGTCCGTCAAGGGGTCACCGCGCCGCGGTTCGGGCCGCGAGGCGGCCCTGCGCGACGAGGAGCTCCGCGTTGAGGAGCGCCGCGCCCGCGGCGCCGCGGATCGTGTTGTGGACGAGGAGCGTGAAGCGGACGTCGTAGACGGGGTCGGGGCGCAGGCGGCCGACCGTGACCGTCATGCCCGCTCCGGCTTCGACGTCGCGGATGGGCTGCGGGCGGTCGCGCTCGTCGCGCACGGCGATGGGCCTGGCGGGGGCCGACGGGAGCTTCAGGCGCTGCGGCTCGCCGGTGAAACTCTCGAGAACGGCCCTGATATCCGACACGGCAGCCTTCGCCTTGAGCTTGAGGAAGACCGACTCCGTGTGGCCGTCGCGCACCGGCACGCGGTTGACGGAGACGCTGATCGGGAAGTCCGCGTCGACGACGCGTCCGTCCTCGAGCCGGCCGAGGATCTTCTTCGGCTCGCGCTCGATCTTCTCCTCCTCGCCGTCGATGAACGGGATGACGTTCGCGTTCGAATCGAGAGATGCGACTCCCGGATAGCCCGCACCTGACAAGGCCTGCAGTGTCGTGACGGTCACGGCCTCGATGCCGAACGCGCGGTGGAGCGGGGCGAGCGCCATCGCGAGGCCCACGACCGAGCAGTTCGGATTCGTCACGATCCCGCCTCCGGAGGCGCGGGTGGGCTGCCCGTCGAGGAGGGCGAGGTGGTCCGCGTTCACCTCCGGGATCACGAGCGGCACGTCGGGCCGCATCCGGAACGACTTCGTGTTCGAGACGACGAGTCTGCCGCGGCCGGCCTGCAGCGGCTCGATCGTGTCGGCGACGGCCGCGTCGAGGCCGGAGAGGAGGACCGGCGACGCAAAGTCCGCGTCCACCGCCGTCACGACGAGGCCACGCGCATCCGGTGGGATGTCGCCCGGAAGGATCCAGCGCGTCGCCTCCGCGTAAGTCTTCCCCGCCGAGCGCTCGGAGGCGGCGACTTCCGCGAGGACGAACTGCGGGTGCCCTTCGAGCAGGGAAACGAGACGCTGTCCGACGGCACCTGTCGCACCGAGGATCGCCACCGGGATCCGGAAGTCGTTCTGGGTCGCCATGAAAGCTCCTCTCAAGATCCGAAAAGCAAAGGGCCCGCCTTCCGGCGGGCCCTGGGTGTCTTCTGGTGATCGCTGAGGTTGCCGCGATCTACAGAACGCTCCATCGCCCGCCGCTCGGCGGCGTCGTCTTCATCGCGGTCATCCGCTTTCGGGAAATGACGACGGCATTCATGGGCGGGGAGCGTAGGCGGGCAGGACCGGGCCTGTCAAGCCGGAGCCCCTCGTTCACGCCGACGAGCGGTCGGCGTCCGCCGCGGTTTGACCCTCTCGAATGCGGCCTCGATAATCGCGATCCGCTTCGCCGGTTCGCGAGCCCCATGAAAATGACATCTTCTCTTCCGCCACATCGCCTCGCCGACCTCTATCGCTGCATGCTGCTCAACCGGCTGCTCGAGGAGCGGCTGGTCAACCTCTATCGCCAGGGCAAGGTCGTCGGCGGCCTCTACCGCTCGCTCGGGCAGGAAGCGACGTCCGTCGCGACCGCCTTCGCGCTGGACGACGGCGACATCCTGGCGCCCCTCATTCGCAATCTCGGTTCCGTGCTGGCCCGGGGGATCCCGGCGCGCGACATCCTCACACAGTACATGGCGCGTGCGACCGCACCGTCCGGCGGCAAGGACGCGAACCTCCATTTTTCGGTCCCCGAAAAGGGCGTCTATTCCCCCATCGCGATGCTCGGCACGCTCGTGCCGGTCGTCTCCGGAATGCTCCTCGCCGACCGCATGCAGGGCAAGCGGACCGTGGGCATGACGTATCTCGGGGACGGGGGCACGTCCGTCGGAGCCTTCCACGAAGGCATCAACTTCGCCGCCGTTCAGAAGCTCCCGCTCGTTCTCATCGTCGAGTTCAACGGCTGGGCTTATTCGACGCCCTACGAAAAGCAGTGCGCGGCGCGGACGCTCGCGGACAAGGCTCTCGGCTACGGGATTCCCGGCGTGGTCGTGGACGGAAACGACGCTCTGATGGTGTACGAGGTCGCGCGGGCGGCCGTCGACCGGGCGCGCGCCGGCGGCGGGCCCACGCTCCTGGAGTGCAAGACCTACCGCATGAAGGGCCACGCCGAGCACGACGCGCAGGCGTACGTCGACGAGAAAGAGCTCGCCGCCTGGCGCGCCCGCGACCCGCTCGCGCTCCTCGAATCCGCCCTCGAGGCCTCGGGCGCGCTGCCGGACGCGGAGCGCCGCCGCGTCCACGACGAGGTCGAGAGCCAGCTCGACGCGGACGTCGCGTTCGCCGAGGCCTCGCCCTTCCCGGACCCCTCCCTGGCGTTCCGCGGTGTCTACGCCGACGAAGGCATTCTCGAGCGCGCACGCGCGGGCGTATTCACGGGGGGCCTCTGATGGCCGACCCGCGCGTCGCGCGGGGCGGCGCCACCCTCACGCTCACGGCGGACGGGGCGGCCGGCGTCGAGATCTCCTACCTCGAGGCCATCCGCCAGGCCCTCTTCGAGGAGATGGAACGCGATTCGCGCGTCTTCGTCCTCGGGCAGGACGTGGGCGTCTACGGCGGGGCCTTCAAGGTGACGGAAGGGCTGCAGGCCCGCTTCGGGAAAGAGCGCGTCCTCGACACACCGCTTGCCGAGGAGGCGATCGTGGGCGCCGCCATCGGCGCGGCGATGCGCGGAATGCGCCCCGTCGCCGAGATGCAATTCATGGACTTCGTCTCGCGCGCCTTCGACCTCCTCACGAACTTCGCGGCCAAGAACCGGTACCGCACGGGCGTCGGCGTGCCGATGGTCGTGCGCGGGCCCTGCGGAGGCGGGGTGCACGGCGGGCCGTACCACTCGCAGAACCCCGAGATGTACTTCGTGAAGACCCCCGGCCTCAAGGTCGTCGCTCCGGCAACCGCTTACGACGCGAAGGGCCTCCTGAAGGCCGCGATCCGCGACGACGACCCGGTTCTCTTTCTGGAGCACAAGTTCCTCTACCGCAGGGTGAAGGACCGCGTGCCGGAGGAGGATTACGTCGTCCCGATCGGAAAAGCCGCGATCCGCCGGCCCGGGACGGACCTCACGGTCGTGACGTACGGCGCGATGGTCTGGACCGCCCTCGAGGCGGCCGAAATCCTCGCGAAGGACGGCGTCTCGGCGGAAGTCCTCGACCTCCGGACGCTCCTTCCGCTCGACGAAGAGGCGGTCCTCGCGTCCGTCCGGCGCACCGGCAAGTGCCTCGTCCTCCACGAGGACACGCGCACGGGCGGCCTCGGCGCCGAGATCGCCGCGACGCTGTCCGAGAAGGCGTTCGAGTGGCTGGACGGCCCGATCCTGCGCGTCACGGCGCCGGACACGCCTGTGCCGTACTCTCCGCCTCTGGAAGAGGCGTTCCTGCCGAACGTGAACACCTTGCTTGCCGCCGCGCGTAAGCTCGTGCGGTATTAGCCGACCGGAGACAAGACCATGCCGACCAACGTCATCATGCCGCAGATGGGCGAGTCGATCGCCGAAGGGACGCTCACGAAGTGGCTCAAGAAGCCCGGAGACGCCGTCAAGCGCGACGAACCCCTGTTCGAGATCTCCACGGACAAGGTCGACGCCGAGATCCCCTCCCCGGGCGCCGGCACTCTCCTCGAGATCCTCGTCCCCGAGGGCCAGACCGTCCCCATCAACACCGTCGTCGCGCGGCTGTCCGAGTCAGGAGAACAGACTCCTGCACCGCCGGCTGCGCCGGCGGCGGTCGAAGATGAGGTTAAGACCTCGACCCCGGAGGGAATGGCGGCGCAGACTGCGGCCGCTCCCCCGCCGGCTCCGCCGGCGGAAGATTCTTTGAAGGTGGAAAGGGCGGCCAGCCCCGCGGCGGCGCCTGCGAAGGTTGCTCCGCCCGCCCCCGCGCCTTCTCAGAAATCCCCCTCTTCGACTTCTTCTTCCTCCGTGCCCCCCCAGCCCGGGGAGTCGCAGGACGAGCTGCTGAAGCGCCGTTCGTCTCCCGTCGTCCGCGCGATCGCGGAGGAGAAGGGCGTCGATATCTCGCGGATTCCCGGCACGGGCATCTCGGGCCGCGTGACGAAGCAGGACATCGAGGCGTTCCTGGCGGGAGCGCCGGCTGCGCCGGCACCCGGACCGGGGAGAGAAGATTCTTCGAAGGTGGAGAAAGCGGCACCGCCCGCGGCGCCCGTCCTCGCCGCCCGCCCCGCGGACCTTCCAGTCCCGGCGCGCGCTCCCGCGCCCTCCCCGACGGCGCTCGCGTTCCCGTCCGGAAGCGCCATCACGATCGAGCCGATGAGCGCGATGCGCAAGAAGATCGCGCAGCGCATGGTCGAGTCGAAGCAGACGTCGGCCCACGTCACGACCGTTTTCGAGATCGACTACTCGGGGATCGCGAAATTGCGCAATCGCGTCAAGGGCCGCTTCGAGCAGCAGTACGGCACGAAGCTTTCGTACCTGCCCTTCATCCTCCAGGCGACGGTCGCGGCGTTGAAGGCGCGGCCGCTCGTGAACGCTTCGATCGTGGGCGACGACATCGTGCACCACCGCGAGGTGAACCTCGGCATCGCCGTCGCACTCGACTGGGGTCTCATCGTGCCGGTCATCCGGCGCGCCGACGATCTCTCGCTCGTGGGCCTCGCGCGGGCCGCGAACGACCTAGCCGCGCGGGCGCGCGCCAAGAAGCTCGTGCCGGACGAGGTCGCGGGCGGCACGTTCACGGTGACGAACCACGGCTCCTTCGGCTCGCTCTTTGCGACTCCGGTCATCAACCAGCCGCAGGTCGCGATCATGGGCGTGGGTGCGATCGAGAAGAGGGCGAAGGTCGTCGAAATGCCCGACGGCTCCGACTCGCTCGCGATCAAGACGATGGGCTACATCGCGCTCACGTTCGACCACCGGATCGTCGACGGTGCCGAGGGCGACGCGTTCGTGAACGTCGTCAAGGCGGCGCTCGAGAACGGGTCGTGGGGCGAGCTGGAGTCTCTCGGCTAGAATCATCCATGCCCCGGGCCCTCGACATCGTCTCTCTTCTCTCCGAAGGCCGCGTCTCGTGGGACGCGGCCTTCGCGCTTCAGAAGGAAGCCGAGGCGCGCGTGAAGGCCGGGCGACGCGAGACGCTCTTCCTCCTCGAGCACGAGGACGTCATCACGGCGGGCCGCAACGCCGACCTCGGCGAGCTGCTGGTCTCGGAGGATCTCCTTCTGCAACGGGGTGTTCAGCTTCGGATCACGAACCGCGGCGGCAAGCTCACGTTCCACGGCCCCGGCCAGCTCGTCGCGTACCCCGTGCTGGACCTGTCCCCCGATCGCCGCGACGTGCGGCGGTACGTCCGCAATCTCGAAGAGGTGCTCATCCGCACCGCGGGAGACTTCGGCGTCGCAGCCGCGCGCAGCGCCGCACCGGAGCGCTGGGCCTCGGTCTGGGTGGGCAACGACAAGCTCGCGGCGATCGGCGTCCATCTGTCGCGCTGGGTCACGACGCACGGGTGCGCCCTCAACGTGACGACTGACCTGGCAGGGTTTTCGCTAATCGTTCCGTGCGGGATCGCCGACGGTGGCGTGACGTCTCTTTTGAAGGAGAACTCGGGAAATCCGCCGCCGCCGCTGCCGCAGGTCGCAGAATGCTTCGCGAGCCACTTTCTCGAGGTCTTCGAAAGGGAGAAGGGTGAATCGCCATGACGGAGCACGCAAGCCGGGGGATCTACGAGCTCCTGACCGCGCGCATCGCGCCGTACAC
>DASVJU010000144.1:0-36132 GCA_036385755.1 Thermoanaerobaculia bacterium | reverse complement strand
CCGGCGAAGAGCGAGAGGGCGCGCAGGCCGAGGCGCGCGCCGCTCGCACCGGAAATGCCGAGGACGAGATGAGAGGAGGGATTCAAGAAGTCTCCTGCGGGCTCGATTGTCCTACGGCGGAGGCGGCGGCCGGGGATCGGGGTGTCAGGAGCCATTGTCAGGCGCCGACGGGTTCGTGCGGTCGTTCTAAATCTCCCGAGCGCAGGGCTTTGCGACTGGCTCGGCCGCCCCGCTGACAGGAGGCCCTAACAGTCCGCTCCTGCCGCTCGCACCTCGTCCCCCGTGCAACTCACGGAGGGCGAGCGGTTTGCGCTCTTTCACGCGCACGGGGCACGAGACCTGCGATGCCGTGCTGCGAAAGGAGACGAAGCGGATGAAGTGAACGAAGCGCGAACCCGGGCGCGCCCGGGAAGAAGCGGAAGGAACGTACCCGAATCCCGGAATGTCCTGAATTCCCTCAACGACAAAGAACTCGAAAGGAGTTTCCAATGCCTCTGCGTCCGATCGTCCGCGCTCTCGTCGTGCCCGTCCTCGGGCTCTCACTTTCCGGTCTCGCGTCGCATCCCGCCGTGGCCGAAGGCGACGCCGGTGCGCCTCCAGCCCCGCACAAGACCGTCAACATCAACCAGGCGGCCCCGGCCGAGATCGCGCGCCTGCCGCGCGTGGGCGAGAAGCTCGCCGACAGGATCGTCGCCCACCGCACGCAGCACGGGCCGTTCTCGCGCATCGAGGACGTCATGCAGGTCAAGGGCGTGGGCGAGAAGTTCTTCACGACGCTGAAGCCCTACCTCTCGGTGAGCGGCCCCACGACCCTCGCCGAAAAGGTCTCGTCGAAGGGGACGCGCGGTTCGTCGAAGGCGGCGAAGAAGTCCGGTGCCGGCGCGAAAAAAGGGAAGGCCTGACGAGGCCTGACGGAGAAGGCGGCCCGCGCGGGTCTCCGCCGGGCCGCCCCCGTCCTCGCGGAAGAAGGCGATCATGCGTGGCACATCCCTTTTCGAGCTCCTCGTCGTCCTCATCATCTTCGGCCTCGTCTTCGCCCTCAGCGTCCCCGCGCTCCTCGACCTGCTCAGCGAGGAAAGTCTCGCGACGGCCGCACGTGAGGTCTCTTCCATCCTGACCACGGCGCGCGCGCGCGCCGTCTTCCAGGGCGCCGATGTGGGGGTGAAGTGGATCTCCTCGGGCGGAGATCTCGTGCTTTTCGTCTATCAGGACGGGAACGGCAACGGCGTCACGACAGCCGACATAAGGACGGGTGTCGACCGCCTCGTCGCGGGGCCCTACTGGCTCCGCGGCAAGTACCCGGGTATCTCGTTCTCTTTCGTGCCCGGCTTCGACGGCCTCGACCCGGGCGGCGCGCCGATCGGCGATCTCGCCGATCCACTTCGTTTTGGCCGGTCCGATATCTGCTCCTTTTCGCCGCTCGGCAATGCCTCGCCGGGCTCCGTCTACCTCTCGAACAAAGAGCGCCGCCAGGCTGCGGTTCGCGTCACGCCGGCGACCGCGAAGATCCAGATCTTCACGTGGCACGGCAAGTCCCTGAAGTGGATCAAGAGATGGTGATGGTGACGGTGTCAGTCGGCGGCAGGGGCGGGGTGAATCGCACGGGCTTCCTCGGCCGCCGCGAGGCGCTCGCGCGTGCCGAGGTCGAAGAAGAGGCCGTCCGTGGGCGCGTACGGGACGAGTGCGAAGGCGCCGTCGCGGGCTGCGGCCGAAGAAGCGAGGACGTCCCGCGCGAGCTCGCTGAAACCCGCGGGAATGCGCGCAGCGAGCGCGGCGGTCGCGGACTGCAGCCCGGTGAAGAGCCACGGTCCCGTGGCGTCCTCCCTCGGACGCTCGCCGCCCACGGCGACGAGCCTTCCTTTCGCGTCGGCCCAGAGGGGCGTGTCGACGGAAGGAGATCCGTTGGGGAGAACGGCGAGCGCCGACACGACGTCCGCCCCATGCCGTCCGGCGAGGAGACGCCCGAGCGGGAGCGTCGTGAAGATATCGCCGTTCGCGACGAGGAATGCCCCGTCCCCGAGGAGGCCGCGCTCGTGCGCGCGCCGGATGCCGCCCGCCGTGCCCAGGATCTCCTCCTCGACGGACCATGCGACGGGGACGCCCGCGTACGACTCCCCGACCGCGCCGCGCAGCTCCTCCGCGAGATGGTGCGCGTTCACGACGAAGGCGTCCGCGCCCTCCCCGAGGAGATGGTCGAAAACGTGGAAGAGGATTGGCCGGCCGCCGAGCCGGAGGAGGGGTTTTGGCCGTGTGAGTGTTTCGGGCCGGAAGCGCGTGCCGAAACCGGCCGCGAGGACGAGGGCGATCATCCGGCCTGAAGGATAGCGTCAGAATACGAGCCGTGCCGGGTTCTCATCGCTACCGCCTCTCCGGCCTCCGCGCCCGGGCGCCGAAGAGCGTGGACCTCGGCGTCGTCGCGCGCGTCCTCGGCATCTCGCCCGACGGACTCTCCGATTTCGTCCTCGTGCGCCGGTCTCTGGACGCGCGCCAGAAGCCCGCGCTCTTCTGGGATCTGAGCGTGGAGTTTTCTTCCGAGGCGCCGCTCGCGCCCCGGCTTTCCCCTCCCCTCCGCTTCGCAGACGCTCCGGCTCCCCACGGCCCCGAGCTCCTCCTCCCGCCGGTCGAAAGGGCGGCGAACACCGCCGTCGTCGGGACCGGACCCGCGGGCCTTTTCGCGGCGCTCGCGCTCGTGGACGCGGGCATCGCCGTCACGGTGCTCGAGCGCGGAGATCCCGCCGAGGACCGTTACCGCGCGGTGATGAAGTTCTGGACGTCGGGCGTCTTCGACCCCGAGTCGAACGTGCAATTCGGGGAAGGCGGCGCCGGCACGTTCAGCGACGGGAAGCTGACCTGTGGCAAGCGCCACGGCAAGATCGCCGTCATCCTCGAGACGCTGCACCGTTTCGGCGCGCCGGCTTCGATTCTCGTCGACGCCAAGCCGCACATCGGCACGGATCGGCTCGTCTTCGTCCTGCGCAACGTCCGCAAGCACCTCCTCGAGCACGGCGCCACGCTCCGTTACCGCGCGAAGGTCGTCGATCTCGTGACGCGGGGCAAGGACAACCACCTCCACGCCCTGGTCCTGGCCTCGGGGGAGGAGATCCCGGCAGAGCTTGCGATCTTCGCCCTCGGCCACTCCGCCCGCGACACGATGGAAATGCTGGTCCGGCGCGGCGTCGCGATGACGCGGAAGCACTTTGCAATGGGTCTCAGGATCGAACATCCCCAGGACGCCGTGGACCTCATTCAGTACGCGCAGCTCTCGTCCGCGTGCGGCGTGATGCCCGCCGACTACAAGCAGGCGCACGTCGCGTCGAACGGGCGGGGCATCTACACGTTCTGCATGTGCCCGGGCGGCGAGGTCATCGCGTGCTCGTCCGAGCCCTCGGGCGTCGTCACGAACGGCATGTCGCGTTACAAGCGCTCGTCCGGCTACGCGAACGCAGGCATCGTCGTCCAGACGCGCGACGAGGACTTCGACGCCCTGCCGGGCGCGCCGCTGCTCCGGGGGCGTGAGCTTCAGCGCCGCGTCGAGGAGGCGGCGTTCCGCGCCGGAGGCTCGACGTACGCCGCCCCGGCGCTCCGCGTCACCGATTTCCTCAAGAGCCGCGCGGGGCGCGTCGAGCCGCGCGAGATCCCGCATTCGACCTATGGCCCCGCGGTCGTGCCCGCACTCTTCGACGGCATCCTCCCCGAGCCCTATCTCGAGGCTCTCGCCGAGGGGCTTCGGGTTTTCGACCGGAAGATGCCCGGCTTCATTTCCGACGAGGCGGTCCTTCTCGCCCCCGAATCGCGCACGTCTTCGCCCGTGCGCATCGAGCGCGACGGGTGGTGCGAGTCGACGACCGTGCCCGGCCTCTTCCCCGCCGGCGAGGGGGCGGGGTTCGCGGGCGGGATCGTCTCGGCGGCCCTCGACGGCCTCAGAGTCGCCAGGCACGCGCGCGCGAAGCTCGCGGGAGAGCCGCTTCCCCCCGAGAAAGCCACGACCTACACGGGGCCGGAGTACTGACATGCGCCGCGTCCTCGTCGGCACCGCCGGCCACATCGACCACGGAAAGAGCGCGCTCGTCAAAGCGCT
Source organism: Thermoanaerobaculia bacterium (assembly GCA_036385755.1). Taxonomy (GTDB): domain Bacteria; phylum Acidobacteriota; class Thermoanaerobaculia; order UBA5066; family UBA5066; genus Fen-183. The sequence continues at coordinate 32,054 of DASVJU010000144.1, read as the reverse complement.
CACGGGGACGGACCCGGACCGCCTGCCCGAGGAGAAGGCGCGCGGCATCACGATCGACCTCGGCTTCGCCCACGCCGCGTGGGACGACACGATGTTCTCGTTCGTGGACGTGCCGGGCCACGAGAAGTTCGTGAAGACGATGGTCGCCGGGGCACAGGGGGTGGATCTCGTCCTTTTCGCGGTCGCGTCGGACGATTCCGTGATGCCGCAGACGCGCGAGCATCTCGACATCCTGAAGCTCCTGGGCGTTTCGACGGGTGTGATCGCGCGCACGAAGAGCGACCTCGCGGACGAAAGCACCGGCACCCTGGTGGAAGACGAGATTCGCGCCCTCGTGAAGGGCTCGTTCCTCGCGAACGCGCCCCTCGTCGCCGTTTCGGCGGTCACCGGCGCGGGTCTCGACGCGCTGAAAGCGGCCCTTACCCGGGCGGCCCGCGGCCTCGTGCGCCCCGACCGCACGAAACGGGTGCCGCGCCTCTTCCTCGACCGCGCGTTCACGATGAAGGGCTTCGGGCCCGTCGTCACGGGGACGCTCGACGGCGGCCGCATCGCAGTCGAGGACACGCTCACGCTCTTTCCCGAGCAACACGACGTGCGCGTGCGGCGCATCGAAGTGCACGGTGAGGAGCGCCGGGAAGCCTGGGCCGGGGAACGGACAAGCCTGAACCTCGCCGGGGTCGAGCGTCTGGCGCTGCGCCGGGGGCAGGCGCTCGCCGCGCGCGGCGGGCTCGAGCCCTCTTCCGTGCTGACGGCGGAGGTCACGTGGCTTCCTTCCGTGAAGAGCCCCCTCGCAGACGGCGCGCGTCTGCGTGTTCATCTCGGGACTGCCGATGTCGCGGGGCGGGTTCACTTTCTCGGGGCGAGCCCCGGGGCGGGCGCTCCGGGCGAACACGCCTTCGTGCCCGGCTCGAGCGGTTTCGCCCAGATCACGCTGGACTCGCCTCTGCCCGCGCGTCCCTCCGACCGCTTCGTCCTCAGGCGGCCTTCGCCCGTCGAGACGGTCGGAGGAGGGCGCGTCCTCGACGCCGGGCGCCCGCGACTCCGGCGCCGGAAAGCCGCGGACCTGACCCAGATCCTCTCCGTGCTCTCGGGCGGCGATGAACGCGACCTCGCGGACCTCTTCCTCCTCGAGGCCGGCGCCTCGGGCCTCACCGCGGCCCGCCTCGGGCCGCGCCTCGGCGTGCCGGCTCCGGCCGCCGCCGCCCTCCTCGACGCGCTTTCCTCCTCCGGCCGGGCCCTGCGCATCGCGCCCGCACTCCATGCGCATGCCGGGACCGCGTCCTCACTCGTCGAGCGCGCCGCGGCCGCCTTCGCGGAGCGCCGCAAGAGCGGGAGCGTTTCCGTCTCGTTCGCGAAGAGCGAATTTGCCGAACGGCTTGGAAAGGGCCTTTCGCCCGCCGCCGTGGACGGATGGATCGCCGTTCTTCTCGCAGGAAAGAAGATCGCGCTCGACGGCGACCGCGTCGTCCCGCCCGGCGCGAAGGCCGCGGATCTCACCGGCGATTCCGCCTCCTTCGCGGCGAAGATCGCCGAGGGGTTTCGCACGGCGGGATTCGAGCAGCCTCACCCTCACGAGCTCGCGCGCGTCCTGGGCACGAAACCGGCGGTCGTCGAGGGTCTCGTGTCGCACCTCGTGAAGTCCGGCACGCTCGTCAGGCTGTCACCCGACCTCGTCGTCCACCGGGACGTCGCTCTCGCCGCGGAGAAAAGGCTCGACACCGTGCGCGGCCAGACGCTGAGCGTCGCGGGCTTCCGGGATCTCCTCGGCCTCACGCGCAAGACGCTCATTCCTCTGCTCGAGTATTTCGACGCAAAGAAGAAAACCCGGCGCCTAGGCGACGTGCGCAAGGTGGAATAAGGACTATTTCGGTGTCGCGCGGAGGTTCTTCTTGACCATGCGCTCGCTCTTTTTCTTTGCCGAGTCGAGCGTGTAGTCGAGCGTGACGTCGAGCGCCATCCAGCACGAGACAGGGCGGCCGCCGGAAACGGCCGGCGTGAAGCGCCACTTCGCGGCGAACGCCTTCAGCCATGCGCCGAGGAGCGGTTCCGTCTCGCCCGTCGGAAGAAAACGGCTGACCGTGCCTTGCTCGGAGACTTCGACGAGAGCGGTCACGCGGGCGCGCGCGCGCGCTGCGTCGAGGCTCCACGGGGTCTTCTCGGGGGAAGGAAGCACGTCCACGTCCTCGATCGACACGAGCGCGGCATCCTTCGGGTCGATGTCGCGCGGATAACGAGCCATCCACGCGTCGCCGGTCGTGTCCGGAACCGCAGCGACGAGCGGATCGTCCTTCCGGATCGGCTCGAGGGTGAAGGTCGTGAAGACCGCCTTCTCGAGCGAAACCGCGAGCTCGATGCCGTATGTCGCCCACGTTTGGACCGGCTGACCGCCCTTCTTCGCGGGCGTGAAACGCCAGCGGGGCACGAGCGCCGGAAGGTTCGTCGCGAACGCCTTGAGCGGCGGCTCGACGGGAAGCGCCTCCGCCACGCGCCCGGTCTCGAGCAGATGCACCGTGAAGAAGATCGGCTGGCGCGTCGCGAGATCGGGCGGGTTCGTCCGTTCGACGAGTTTCGGCGCGTCGTCGAGCGCGCGCGTGAGAGGGTGGACGAACGCGATCTCGGCGGGCGTCAGGCGCGCGACGTCGGGCAGCGCCTCGACGGGCCGGGGAGGCGGCGTCTGGGCCGGCGCGCTTCCCGCCAGGCCCGCGAGGCCTGCGCAGGTGAACGCCGCGGCGGCGACGAGAAGAGCGGGACGCATCCGGCTGATTCTAGCGGGAGCCGCGGCGAATTGGCCTCTCCGGCGGCTTCTCACTTCGCCTGCGCCCAGTTATGGCCCTGGCCGACCTCCACGGTGAGCGGGACCGAGAGCATCGCCGCGCCCTCCATCGTCGTTTTCGCGAGAGATGCGGTCTTTTCCGCGAGGGCCTCCGGGCACTCGAGAACGAGCTCGTCGTGCACCTGCAGGAGCAGCCGCGCCTCGGGGATCTCGCGGGCAAGGGCCGCGTCGAGACGGAGCATCGCGATCTTGATGAGATCCGCGGCCGCGCCCTGAAACGGGGCGTTCATTGCCATGCGCTCGGCATTCGCGCGCACGTTGTGATTGCGGTCGTGGAGGCCGGGGATGGGCCGCACGCGCCCGAAGATCGTCTCGGTACCCCCCGTTGCCCGCGCCTTTTCGAGGATGGAGTCGAGGCACGCGCGGATCCTCGGGAACCTCTCGAAGTAGGCGGCGATGAATTCCTTGGCCTCCCCACGCGGCACGCCGAGCTGCGTCGCGAGCGCGAACGGACCCATGCCGTAAAGCACGCCGAAGTTTATGGTCTTCGCGCCGCGGCGCTGGTCCGGCGTCACGGCTGAAAGAGTGACGCCGAAGATCTTCGCGGCCGTGGCGCGGTGGATGTCTTCCCCGCGCCGGAACGTCTCGAGAAGCGCCTCGTCCCCCGACAGGTGCGCGAGGAGGCGGAGCTCGACCTGGGAGTAGTCCGCGGCCACGAGGACGCTGCCGGGCGGCGCGACGAAGGCCCGGCGAATCGCGCGCCCGGCCTCCGTGCGGACGGGGATGTTCTGGAGGTTCGGCGCGTTCGAGGAGAGGCGCCCCGTGGCCGCGACCGCCTGGTCGTACCGCGTGTGGATGCGCCCGTCCGCCGCGATCGCCAGGGGAAGCGCGTCCACGTAGGTGCCCTTCAGCTTCGAGATCTCGCGCCACTCGAGGACGAGCCCCGGCACGGGGCCCGTGGACAGCGCCGCCAGCTCCTCGAGGACGTCGGAGTCCGTCGCCCAGGATTTCGTCTTGGCCGTCTTCTTCACGGCGGGATACGCCAGCTTCTCGAACAGGATCCGCCCGAGCTGCGCGGGCGACCCGATGTTGAAAGGTTCTCCGGCCGCTTCGATGATTTTCGCTTCGAGCGCGGCGAGCCTGCCGTCGAATTCCTTCGACATCTCGGCGAGGACGCCGCGGTCGACCGCGACGCCCGCGAGCTCCATGCGCGCGAGAACCGGGATCAGCGGCAGCTCGATGGTGTCGAGGACGCTTCTGAGGGCCGAGCCCTCGGCGAGACGCGGCGCGAGCGTGTCGAGGAGCGCGAGGGGGAGGCGGGCCCTGGGAGAGAGCCACTTCCGCCCGGCCTCCGACGCGAGCATGTCGAGCGTGACGGGCGCTGCGCCCGCGAGCTCCTTGAGGGGCGGCACCGCCTCCGGCGGGAGGTTCAGGATGCCCCGCGCGTCGCCCGCGAGATCGTGCGCGTGAAGGCCCGGCGAGACGACGTAGCTCGCGAGCATGGAGTCCAGGACGCGCACGGGAGGCGCGATCCCGAGCGCGTCGGCCGCCAGAAAGAGCCTTTTGGCGTCGTGGGCCACGACGGGCACGTCGCGGAAGAGAGCCGCGAGCGCTCGCGTTCCCGCTGCGTCGAGAGAGGAGTCGAGAGCGAAGGCCGCCGTGCCACCACCTGGAATGGCCACGACCGCCGCGAGCGGCGGCGCCGGCCAGGGCGTTCCGGGACCGCACTCCACGTGGACGGCCGCGCGACCTGCCTTCCGCGCGGACGCGCCGAGCGCGAGGAGGCCCGACTCCGAAGATTCCCAGCGTGCGCCGTCCGCCCCCCCCGCCACGACGGCCTCCTCGTCGAAGAGAGAAAGTGTGGACGAAGGCAATGAGGCGGCCGGAGCCTCTTTCGCGGCCTCGCCGGGGCGCGAGTCGAGAAGCTCTTTCCTGAGCCTCGCGAACCCGAGCTCCTCGTAGAACGCCGCGAGAGGGCCGACCGCTTCGTCCGTGAGGGGGCGGATGCGGAAGTGCTCGAGCAGATCTTCCGGCGCCGCCGGGAGCGGCCGGTCGCAGCGCACCGTCGCGAGCGTCCTGGAAAGAAGCGCGTCCTCCCTCCCGTTCGCGAGCGTCTCCCTGCGCTTTCCTTTCACCTCGTCGAGCCGCGCATAGACGTCGTCCAGCGACCCGAACGTCGTGACGAGCTCCTTCGCCGTCTTCTCGCCGATCCCCCGGACGCCCGGGATGTTGTCCGACGAGTCGCCCATGAGCGCGAGGACGTCGATCACGCGGGACGGCGGGACGCCGAAGAATTCGGTGACGCCCGCCTCGTCCAGGAGACGCTCCTGCACGGGATGCCAGACGACGACGGCCGGGTCCTTCACGAGCTGGAAGAGGTCCTTGTCGGCGGAGGCGATCTCGACGCGCATGCCCGCGCCCGAAGCCGCGATCGCGATCGAACCGATGAGGTCGTCCGCCTCGTAGCCCGCTTCCTCGACCACGGCGAGGCCGAGAAGCCGGCAGACCCTCTTGGCGTCCTCGATCTGCGGCACGAGATCGTCCGGCATCGCCTGCCGCTGGGCCTTGTAGCTCGCGTCCAGCTCTTCGCGGAACGTCTTCTCGTACCGGTCGAAGCACACGGCGACCGCTTCGGGCTTCCGCGTCTCGCGATACTTCCGCCACATGTTCAGGAAGCCGTAGACGGCGTTCGTCGGACGGCCCCCGGGGCCCGTCAGCCCGCGGATCGCGTAGAACGCGCGGTAGAGATAGTTCGACGCGTCGAGAAGGGCCAGGGTCGGAAGGGCCGGGAGCGGATTCTTCGGCGGATCTGCCATCGTTCGCGAGTCTATCCGGCGGCGCGCACGGTCACGGGCCGCTCACGGGCCCGCCTCCACGTCCACGTCCACGGGCGCGACTTCGCGGCGGGAGAGCCGGAGCGCGAGGCGCACTGTGGGCCAGACCGGTGGATCCGCGGGAAGCCGCACACCGACGCGCCCCCCTGCGGGAGCCCCCGCGACCGCCGCTTCGATCGCGGCGATCTCCGCCGCGCCGTATGAGTATCGGTAAGCCGCACGCGCCGCGAGGGTCGTCTGCCAGCGCCCTGCGTTGAAGTCCAGAGCGAGAATCACGATCGAGGTCGCGAGCACGGCCTCCCGCCACCGTCTTCCCGGCCACGCCGCTCCCGCCGCGAGGCCGGAGACGGCCGCCGCGAGAAGACAGGGCGCGAGGCACGCGAGGAACCGGGGCTCCACGGGGTACGTGCTCAGAGACATGAGGACCACGGGCCAGATCGCGAAGGCCGCTACCGCGCGGCGCGTCCTGTCTCCCGGCAGGACGAGGGCGAGGAGGAGGCCGACCGCCACGAGAGCGGCGGCTCCCGCGCCGATCGTGTAGTCCTCGCGCAGGAATCCCCAGAAGGCCGAAAGCTGCGCGAAAGGATTTCGTTCGGGCGCCTCCGTCGGCTGAAGGATCTGCCGGTACCAGCCGCGCACGTTTCCGGGATCGAGGCACCAAACGGCACACGGCAGGACGCCGAAGAGAACGAAGTCGCGAAAGACCCCGGAGGCCCCGTTCCACGCCTCCGCGAGCGCGCGCCGCCGGACAACGCCAAGACAAGCAAGAACCACGAAAGTGCCCCACGCCACGTTCGACACGCTCGGCACCCGCCGGGCGAGGGCGTCTCCTCCCCGCGCCTCGAGGACGAAACGCACGGCCGAGAGAAGGAAGGCGAGCGCGAGAATTCCGCCGCCCGCGCCCCTCAACAGCAACGTGTGCGCCGTGAGGGCGAGACGCTCTTTCGACACGGAATTCTCTTCCCAAAGGACGACGAATCCGAGCGTGGCCAGGACGAAGAACCCGAAGTGAACCTTCAGAAGGAACAGCAGGGCTCCCGCGAGAAACGCCGTTCTCCGCGCCGCGGGCTCCGCCCGCCCGGCAAAGGAGAGGAACGCCACGAGCGCGACGAGACCACCGAGGCTCTCGAGCATCGGCCACGCGGAGATCTCGAGAAGCATGGGCGAGCGCAGGAAAAGCCCTGCGACGACGAGCCCGGTCAGGACGGCCGACAGGGGCCCACCCGCGGGGGCGAGGCGCCGCGCGACGAGAAACGCGGCGGCGGGCGCGAGGACGAATGCCGCGAGGCTCGGCAGGCTCGCGGCCGCGAGGGACGGTCCGAATATCGCCTGGAAGGGCGCGCTCACGAGCGCCCACGCGGGCCCCCACCAGTGGCGGCTCACGAGCAGAGAGAGAGCGTCGAGTGGACGGCCCAGCCTCAGATCGTCGAAGAGATCGAGGCCTTCCGTCGCATGCAACGCCGCGTCCCAGCCGAGCGAGACGAGAGGTGTGAGGCGGAGCGCCTCCGCCCGGAACGGCAGCGCGACGAGGACTGCCAGAAGCCCGAGGACAACCGCCACCGCTCCATCGACGATCTTCTTCCGGCTCATTCTCGGGAGTCTATCGGCCTCGTTCCGTAGAATCGGACAGGGGATTCCACACCCGATGTCCGCCGTTGCCGCCGCTTCCCGCGTTCCCCCAGCCCCCGCGGTCACGAACAACCGCGTCGCGGCGGCGCTCCTCGCCCTCGCCGCGGAGGAAGAACCGGGAGGACGGGCTTCGGGAGAATACCGGGCGGCCGCGCGCACGCTCCGGAACCTCAGGGCCGATCTCTACGGGCGGCGTTTCGCGCTGGGGTCGCTGCCGGACGTGACGCCCCGCGCCGCCGATGCGATCGGCGCTTTCCTGGCCTGCGGGTCGGACGAGAACGTGGACGACGCGCTCGCGGCGATGCTCGACCGCGCCGACCCCGCGGCGAGCCGAAAGCGCGACTTTCTCTCGCGCGCCGACGCCGACCGGATTCTCTCGGCCCCTGGCGGGCTCTCCCGGGCGGATCTGTGCGCCGATCTCCACCTCCACACGGACCGCTCCGACGGGCGGATGCCGCTCCCGGCGCTTCACCGCGCGCTCGAGAACCGGGGCGACCGCTACGCGCTCCTCACGGACCACGCGCGCGATTGCGCCGTCGCGGGCGGGCTCTTCGCGGGCGACTTTCGCGCGCAGCGCCGCGAGCTCGATCTCCTGAACGCCAGGGGCGATTCGGGGTTCACGATGTTCCTCGGCGCGGAAGCGAACATCGCGGAGGACGGCACGCTCGACGTCACGCCCCGGAGCGTCCCGGAGGTCGAGGCGGTCGTTGCGTCGGTCCATACCGATCTTCGGAGCCCGCGCGACCAGACAGCCCGCCTCGTGCGCGCGATCGAGACTCCCGGGGTCGCGATCCTCGGCCATCCGAAGGGCCGGCTCTACGACATGCGCAGCGGCGTCCGCGCCGACTGGCCGCGCGTGTTCGCGGTGGCCGCCGTCCGCGGCGTCGCCATCGAACTGAACGGCTGCCCCGAGCGACTCGACCTCCCGCCCGCGCTCGCGCATCTCGCCTTCGATTCCGGGTGCCTCTTCTCGCTCTCCTCCGACGCGCACGCCGCGGCGCACCTTTCGTTCCTCGACTTCGGGCTGGCCGTGGCGCGTCTTGCGGGCGTTCCCGCGGCGCGCGTCGTGAACACGTGGTCGCACGACCGCTTCGCGGGCTGGCTCGAGGAGCGCCGCGCCGGCTGAGCACGTTCAGTCGTACGTGATCGAGCCGGGGTCGAAGCGGTCCCCGGTGTCCGGGCCGCTCCACGTGCCGTGGTTCAGGTCGTAGTGCCAGCCGAACGACGTGTACGGAAACCGGAAATACGTCGCGATGCCAAGAAGGACCTTCCCCCACCACGGATTCGGGGGCACGCCGACCGCGACGAGAATCTCACGCAAGTTGAGGCCGATCTCGAGCCCGACGTTGCGCTCGCGCAGGGGCTCGGCCGAATACCGGTAGCCCTTCGTCCCGTACGTGACCGACAGGAGGAAGAACCGCGCCGGTCCTGGCCTGACGCCGAGGCGCGGGAGGAAACCCCCGAGCTTGAGGTCCGCCGAGTAGATCTCCTTGGAGTAGTCGTCACCGTACCCGCCGTAGCGGCAGCACGCATCGGGAATGAGGGCCTTCACGTAGCCGAAGCGCAAGCCGACGGTGTCCCCGAGCCCCCACGCGTCGATTCCCGTCGCGGCGAGAGAGCCGATCGTGTTCGCCGCGATGTCTTCCCAGGCGAAGCCGTATTTCGAGTAGCCGTCGCCGATCTCGATCAGCGCGCCCGTCAGCGCGACGACGCCGAACGCGAGCGCGCGCGTCTCGGCCGGCGTCTTCCCGACGCCGCGGTACACGTTCTGGAGGATCTGCGTCCCGATGTAGCCGAGGAAGACGTGCGAAGCCTTGTCGGCGCCGCCCGCGTACGTGTCGCGCTGAAACCAGCGCTCGTTCGCAAACTCGAACGTCGACCGGCTGGACGTCCGCCACCACGTGAAATAGCCGACGACCGGCGCGCCGAGAAAAACGCCGGCCGTGATCGCGGTGGTCCGCGCGTCCCAGAAGCGGGGCGTCGTCGGCCGCGACACGGACTCCGTCGCAGCAATCGGGCGCGCGCGCGTATCGGCGGGAGCGTCCTCGGACACGGGCGCACCGAGGCGGAACCCCGGCGACGGCTCGAACGCGTCCCCCGGCCGCTCGAATCCGAGGACGGCCGCGGACGCTCTCGCGGAGGCGGCGGTGAAGAGGGCGGCGAGTGCCGCGGAGAGAAGCCGCCGGCTCACAGAGCGAGCGCGCGGGCCTTCGCGAGCGCGCGCGTCTTCTCGAGAGCTTCCGAGACCTTTTCTTCCAGGTCGGCGGCATCTTCACGAAAGCCGCGCGAAAGCTCCGGGTCCGACACGCCCGGGAGGTTGATGCGCACGTTCGCGAGCGCGCCGAGCGCGGCGCCGTGAAGGAGCAGAGCCGCGACCCACGCGTCGGACGCCGCGTTCGGATTGCCCTTCGCAAGCACGAGGGACGAGGCCTTCAGTCCCTCGTGCGCGAAAAACGCCGTCTGCATCGGCACGGTGGCCGCAAGGACGTTCGCCGCGTCGATCGCGCGCTGGCGCGCCGCCTTGTCCGCATCGGACTCCTTCGGGAGCCGGCGCGCGGCCACGACGGCCTCGAACGCCTTCGTGTCCTCGTCCACGAGCTCGAGAAGCCTCAGCCGGGCTTCGCGCAGCCGATCGGCGAGCGGTTCGAGGTCTCCCCAGGACGCGCGGTATTTTTCTTTTCCGAGCGTGAGGCCCACGACCATCTCGAGGAGCGAAGCACCGTACGCGCCGGCCGCCGCCGAAGCCGAGCCGCCGCCCGGCGCGGGTGCGTCGGACGCGAGGGACTCCGCGAAATCCGAGACGGAAAGAGCCGCCAGCGTCATGACGCGCGGGAGCCTAGCAGGTTGCCGTGGGCGACCACAGGCTCTCCCGCGACGAGGACGTCGGAGACCAGGTTCACGCCCCAGTGATACACGAGATGCTCGAGACAAGGTGCGTCGAGGAGGACCACGTCGGCGCGCTTGCCGGGCTCGAGCGTGCCGCGGCTCCCCGCTTCCCGGACGGACGCGGCGGCGTTCAGCGTCATCGCCGTCAGCGTCTCTTCCACCGTGAGGCCCATGCCCAGGGACGCGAGGAAGGCCACGGCCGGCAGCGATTCGGTGTACGAAGAGCCGGGATTGCAGTCCGTCCCGAGCGCGACGGCGACGCCGGCGGAAATCATCTTTCGAGCGGCGGCATAGCGGTTCATCCGCAGGAACACGGACGTGCCGGGCAGCAGCGTCGCGACGACGCCGGAAACCGCGAGGTCCCGGATTCCGGCGTCGGTCGCGTAGAGGAGATGGTCGGCCGACGCGGCTCCCATTCGCGCCGCGAGCGACGCGCCACCGAGCGGCGTCAGTTCGTCGGCGTGCACGCGCGGGACGAGGCCGAGGGCCTTGCCCGCCTCGAGGATCGCGGCCGATTCCTCGAGCGAGAAAACACCCTCCTCGCAGAAGACGTCCACGAAGCGCGCGCCGAGCGCCGCCAGCGCGGGGAGGATTTCGGCCCGGCACTCGTCGATGTAACGCTGCCGGAGGGCGGCGGATCCGCGCCTTTCCGGCGGCAGCTCGTGCGCGGGAAGCGCCGTCGGCGCGACGCCGACCGGATGCCCTTTCGCGCCCGCGAGAAGCGCGCGCAGCTGCTTGCTTTCGTTCGGGAGGTCGAGGCCATAGCCCGTCTTCGCCTCGCAGAACGTGGTCCCGTGCGCGAGCATCCGGTCGAGGCGCACGCGCACGTTTTTCGCGAGCGTTTCCTCCGAGGCAGCCCGCGTTGCAGCGACGGTCGCGACGATCCCGCCTCCCGACGCCGCGATGCCCGCGTAGGTCTCCCCTTTCAGACGCCGGTTGAACTCGGCCTCGCGGAAACCCTCCCACGGCAGGTGCGTGTGCGCGTCGACGAACCCTGGAACGGCCGTCCGGTACCTGCCGTCGAGAACGGTCTCGTGAGGCGCCGGCGCCTCGCCATGGAGCCGGACGAATTCCGCATCGGACCCCGCGAAAACGATGAGGCCGTCTTCCATGCGGAGCGCGGCGTCCCGGACCCTTCGGAGGACGCCCTGGGCGGCGCCGGCGCGGGCCGAGGCTCCCTCCGGCGTCGCCAGCTCGGCGAGATGCCGGATGGACAGCCGCTTCAGGCCGTCTCTCCCTCGCGCTTCTTCGGGCGGTGGATCGAGAGGGAGCTTTCAATCTCGTCCTCTTCCTTGTCGAAGTTGAGGACCTGCTGGAAGAGTTCGATCGTGCTCTGGAGCTTCATCTGGAAATTCCGGCGCTCCATGCGGAGCTCGCGGATCTTCTTCTCCGTTTCGGCCATCCGCTCGAAGCCCTGCTGCACCATGCGTTCGGCCTTCGTCTCGGCCTCGTTCACGATGCGGCCCGCGTCCTTCTCGCTCGTCGCGCGGAGACTGTCGGCCGAGCGCTGGGCGAGAAGCAGCGTCTCCTTGAGCGTGACCTCCGTGTCGCGGTGACGGGCGTTTTCTTCCCTCAGGCGCGCGTTCTCGCGCTCCAGCTCGTCCAGCTCGCGGGACATCTCTTCGAGATCCTCGGCAAAGGCATCGAGGAAGTTCGTCACTTCGGCCGGGTCGAAGCCGCGAAAACGTTTCGGGAACTGTCTCTTACGGATCTCGAGCGCGCTGATGGACGGTCTCATACGCTTGATTATAAACCCTTTGGACGCAATTCAATGGACGCGAAAGTCGCGCCCCGTGTCGACGATCGTGAAGCGCCGGCGCCGGAACGGGTTCCTCACTCGCGGGAAACGCGGCCCACCGCCGCGCGACCCTCGAACGAAGAGCCAGCTGACGGGCAGTCCGCCGAGGACGAAGACGAGGCGTGCGAGGGACCGCGATTGTTCAAGCTCCCCGAACACGACGAGAACGAACGCGATCGCCGCGAAGGCGAGCCTCGTCATCGGGAAGACGCCGAAAAAGAGAAGACTCTGCGAAGGTCCCTCGAGCATCCACGCGAAGATCAGCGCGAGGAGCGCCGGAGAGATTCCAGCGCCTCCTCCGACGAAGACGCCGAAGACTCCGGCGACAATCGCGGCCGCCGCGAGGAAGAGCGCGAAGCGCCGCGAGCCCCACTGGGGCTCCATCTCGCTGCCGAGGCTCCAGAAGAGGAGCAACCCGAAGAGGACGCCGCCGATCGAGGCGTTCACGAAGACGTAGGTCAGAAGCCGCCAGACTTGCCCGGCAAGCACCGCGCGGGGCACGAGGGCGAGCCACGCCGCCCCGACCGGCCACCCGAGCGTCAGGAGGTAGCCCGCCGCGACGAGGACGAGGACCGCGCGCGTCACGGGCGGGATGCGGCGCCAGCCCGGAGGCGCGGCGAAGCGCGCCCTGTACGTCGGCCTCATCCCCGGCAGATTAGCAAGGCCGCTCTCTCCCTCTTCACCTTCTAAGAAATCTCTTTCTTCGTCTCCCGCGCCCCGAAGATCGCGGTGCCGATGCGGACGAGCGTCGCACCCTCTTCCACGGCCGCCTCGAAGTCGTCGCTCATGCCCATCGAGAGCTCCGAAAGGCCGAGCGTCCCGCCGAGTTTCCTAAGCTTCGCAAAGTGCGGGCGCGTCTCTCCGGGCGGAGGAATCGTCATGAGTCCCCTGAGGTCGAGCGCGGGCAGCGCGCGCACGGCCTCGACGAGTGCGGCGGCGCCCGCCGGCTCGACGCCCGACTTCGTGGTCTCCCCGCCGAGGCGCACCTGCACGAACACCGCGAGGCGTTTGCCGCAGGCCGCCGCGGCGCGGTCGAGGCGCCGGGCCAGATCCAGAGAGTCGACCGTCTGGACGACCGCGGCCGCCTTCACGGCGCGATTCACCTTGTTCGACTGGAGCGGGCCGATGAGATGGCCGAGGGCATCGGGCGGCAGCAGCGGAAACTTCTCCTCGGCTTCCTGGACGCGGTTCTCGCCGAACGCGCGGGCTCCCGCCGCGTGGGCGAGGAGGAGGTCGGAGAGGGGATAGGTCTTCCCCACCGCGACGAGAAAGACGCTCTCCGGCGCGCGCCCGCTGCGCAATGCCGCGGCGGCGATCCGCCCCTTCACGTCGGCGAGGCGCGCGGCAATCTCCCCGGCCCGCGTCACGGCGTCGTCACCCTCGGATGCGGGCGGCGTCGCGAGCGTCGTCGAGAACCCCGTTCGCGAGGGCGTCGGCCTCGTGGTTCTCCTCGCGCGGCACGTGGACGACGCTCAGCCTTGGAATCTGGCGAGCTTTCCGGCGGGCCTCCGCGAGGAAGCCCGCGAGATGCGGTGCCTTCATGCGGTACTCGCCCGAGAACTGCCGGAGGACGAGCTGGCTGTCGGCCCGGATCTCGACGTCCTTGGCGCCCGCCTGGAGCGCGAGGTCGAGGGCCGCGAGAAAACCACGCCACTCGGCCACGTTGTTCGTGGTGGAGCCGAGCGTTCTCGCGTCCTTGAGCCCCGCGGGCGACCAGACGCCGTAGGACGCAGGCCCGGGATTCCCGCGCGAAGCCCCGTCGAAATAGAGAACGAGCGTTCCCGCGAGCTTCCGTCCCGGCAGGCTCACGGAATCCAGTACAGGATCCGCTTGCAGCTCTCGCAGAAGACCGTCTCCTTGGAGAGCCGGAGATCGGAGAGAAGCTGCGGCCGAAGGCGCACGTGACAGGCCGAACAGGCGGCCGTCTGCGCTCCCACCATGTCGACCCGGGCCACGGCCACGCCGGCCCTCCTGTTCCGGATCTGCTCGAACGTCTTCAGGAGGCGCGGCTCGAGCTCGGCGCGAAGGCTCTTCGCCCGCTTCTTCGCGTCGGCGATCTCGGCGTCGAGGGCGGCCTGTTCGGCCCGCCACTCCTTCATCTGCTCTTCGTAGCCGGCCTCTTCGGCCGGGAACGCCTCGTCCCGAAGGTCAAGCTCGGTCGAGGAGCCGGCCATCGCTTCGTCGAGGGAAAGGAGCTCGTCCTCGCGGGTTCTCACCTCGCGTTTGATGCCGTCGATCTCGTTCAGGAGCGCGCTGTATTCGCGGCTCGTCTTCACGGACTGCAGCTGCTGCTGGTACTTCTTCAGGTGCTCGTTGAAATCCTGGATTTCGCCGTCGAGCACCTTCTTTCGGTCCCCGGCCTGCGAGAGGATCGCCCCCGCGGCGTCGCGCTGCCGCCGGGCGTCGAGATACGCGGCCTCGATGTGCACGAGGTGGTCCGGCGTGCGTCCGCGCCGCAGGGTCTTGGCGTCGACCTCGAGAAGAACTTCCTGGAGGAGGAAAAGTCTGTCGAGCGGACTCGTCATCGTCGCGCTCACCTGGTCGTCCCGGTCTTCATCTTGAACCCCCTGAAAAGCAAAGACGGGCGCCAAGAGACGCCCGTCTGGACGGACCCCGGCGCTCGAATGCGCCGGAGGGATCGGAAGTGTTTCTGCGCGCCCGGATGTCGAGTCTCCCTCTTTCATTTCGCCATCGGAACCGTCCGGTGGGTCCGCCTGGATTCGAACCAGGGACCCGCCGGTTATGAGCCGGTGGCTCTGACCGCTGAGCTACGGACCCTTACGGCCGAAGAAGGAATATAACACCTTACTGCCCGACGTCCACGAACGGCCGGAGCTTCTTGGCCCGGCTGGGGTGCCGGAGCTTCCGGAGCGCCTTGCTTTCGATCTGGCGGATGCGCTCGCGGGTCACGTTGAAGCTCTTCCCCACTTCCTCGAGCGTGTGCTCCGAGCCGTCTCCGACGCCGAAACGCATGCGGAGGACCTGCTCCTCGCGCGGGGTCAGGGTCTTCAGGGTGCGGCGCGTCTGGTCCTTCAGGTTCGCGACGATCACGGCGTCGATCGGCGAGATCACCTGGCGGTCCTCGATGAAGTCGCCGAGATGAGAATCTTCCTCTTCGCCGATCGGCGTCTCGAGGGAGATCGGCTCCTGCGCGATCTTCATGATCTTGCGCACCTTGGACGCGGGCATGTCCATGCGCTTGGCGATCTCCTCGGCGGTCGGCTCGCGGCCGAGCTCCTGCACGAGCGAGCGCTGGGTGCGCGTGAGCTTGTTGATCGTCTCGATCATGTGGACCGGGATGCGGATCGTGCGGGCCTGGTCGGCGATGGCGCGCGTGATGGCCTGGCGGATCCACCAGGTGGCGTACGTCGAGAACTTGTAGCCCCGGCGGTATTCGAACTTCTCGACGGCCTTCATGAGGCCGATGTTCCCCTCCTGGATCAGGTCGAGGAACTGGAGGCCGCGGTTCGTGTACTTCTTCGCGATCGACACCACGAGGCGGAGGTTCGCGACGATGAGCTCCTGCTTGGCCTGGTCGGCCTCGCCCTCGCCCTCGCGGATGAGCTTCATCGTCCGCTTGATCTCGTCGTGATCGATCCGGTACTTCTCCTCGAGGTCCTTGAGCATCTGCCGGTACTTGGAGACGCGGCGCTTGTAGAAGTCGCGGCGGACCTCGTTCTTCTCCTTCTTGAGGTTCGTGAGGTCCTGGCGGATCGTGGCCTCGGGCATCGCGAACTGCCTGTCGAGGTCCTTCAGCATGTTCACCATCCTGAGGAGCGTCGCGGGCGTGAAGTCGATCGCGTGGATGAGGCGCGCGATCTCCGAGATGCGGCGGTCGATCGCGGGATCGACGATGGGCTGCGGCTTCGTGGGCGGCACCGGCTTCCCCGCCGCTTTCGCCTTCGCGTGAACGAGGGCCTTGACCGTCAGTTTCTTCGGCTTCGGCGCGGGCCGCTTGCGGTCGGCCAGCTTGCGCAGCTCGCCGTCGAGCTTCCCGATCTTCTCGAAGTGCTTCTGGATCGAGCCGATGCGGTTCGCGGTCCTGGGATCGATCTCGTCCGCTTCCTCGAGCGCCGCGGCGGCGAACTCGAGAAAGCCGCGCGCGACGTTCTTGTCCTTCTTCGCCTGCTCGACGATCTTCAGGATCTCGCCGAGGACGACCTTGTTCGTCGACAGGGCGCGGTAGATCTTCGCTTCGCCGTTCTCGATGCGGCGGGCGATCGAGACCTCGCCCTCGCGGTCGAGCAGCTTCACGGTGCCCATCTCGCGCAGGTACATCCGGACCGGATCGTTCGTCTTCTCGACGGTCGTCGGATCGGGAACAGTCGTCTCGGAGCCGGCGGCCGGCCCGGCCTTCTTCGTCGCCTTCTCGGGAACGTCGACGACCTCGATGCCAAAGTCGCCGAACCGGATGTAGATCTCGTCGAGCTCGTCCGGAGCATTCGCGAGCTCTTCGGGCAGAGCCTGGTAGATCTCGTCGTAGAGCAGGTACCCGCGCTCCTTGCCGAGGTTGATGAGGGTCCTGACTTCGGGGTGCTTTTCTTCTACCGTCACCGACTTCTCGCTTCCATACGCGTCCGGGGGTCGCCGGCGCGCTTCAAATTCGTCTCGCGGTTTCCGCTTTTAGTTCCGCCTTCAGGCGGCGAATCTCTTCGACCAATTCCTGTTTCTTTCGTGTTGCCGGGAGGTCTCCGGTTGATGCGGCATTCAGAATCTCCGGTTGGAGGTTCTCCGCGGTCTCCTCCAGTAGGCGTATCTTCAACTGCATCAATGGGATCTGGATGCGGCTGAGCCCCTCCGAGCTCTCCTGGACCGCGCCTTCCGCCCTCAGGCTGTCCTCTTTCGATAGAAGCTGAGCGGCGACAAGCCCCGCATCCGCCCCAAGATGGGTCGAAAGTGACGAAAAATCAAGGGTTCCCGGTTGAGACCCATACTCTCTGAGAGCAACAAGTATCTCCTTTGCAATCGGATGCGTAAAAAGCTCGATGTCGATAACCTGGACTAGGGGAGCGAGCCTTGCTTCACCGGATTTCGCGTTGACGAGGTCGTCTAAAAAAGCCGCCAAGACCTTCGCCTCTTGCCCCGGCAGCTCCTGTTGTGCCGCCACCGGTGCTTTTCTAACCGCTTGACCGGCTTGTTTCTTCCCTTCGGCAGCGGCGTCACCCCTGGCCAGGACCGAAAGGGGAACCCCGGCCCCCCTCGCAAGGCCGGAAAGCAGCTCGTGGCGAAGGACGGGATCCGGCGCGACGTTGAGGATGTCGACTGCCTCGCGCAGTTTCGCGGCGCGCTCTGTCGGGTCCTGTCCGGCGGCCGCGGGGATCCGCACGAGGAGTGCCGTGAGGAGCGGCGGCGCCGCCGCGATCGCGGCGCGCAAGGCTTCGGGACCGTGCGCCGCGAGATACGAGTCGGGGTCGTGTCCCTCGGGCAGCGCGAGATGCCGCACGTGAGCTCCGCGGGCCAGGAGGAGCGGAAACGCCTTGTATGCCGCGGCGACGCCGGGCGCGTCGCCGTCGTACGCCACGACGACCGTCGCGGCCTGCCGCGCGAGGAGATCGACTTGCGGAGACGTGAGCGCCGTTCCCATCGAGGCGACGGCGTTCGCTGCGCCCGCGCGCTCGCAGGCGATCCGGTCGAAATACCCTTCGACCAGGAGGACGACGTCCTCCTTCCGGATCGCCTCTTTCGCGCGGTCGAGGCCGTAGAGGAGCTTTCCCTTCGAGAAGCGCGCGGTTTCCGGCGAGTTGAGGTACTTCGGCTGGTCGTCCCCGAACGCGCGCGCGCCAAAGCCCAGGATCTCGCCGCGCCCGTCGCGGATCTCGATCGTCAGCCGGTTGCGGAAACGGTCGTACACGCGCCCCGTCTCCGGATTCTTCTGAACGAGTCCCGCCTCGACCAGCGTGTCTTCCTGGACGCGCGGAAGAAGCGCGGTCTTCAGGGCATCCCAGGCGTCGAGAGCCGCTCCGAAGCCGTAGGCATGCCCTTCTTCCGGCGTGAGCCCGCGCTTCTCGAGGAGCGCCCGCGCGGCCGGATGCGTGTCGAGGTTCGCACGGAAAAACGCCGCCGCGAGGCTCAGCGCCTCCGCCGCGCGCGTCTCCTTCCCGCGGTCCACGCGTGTGCCGCTCCGCCGCATCGGAAGTGTGATACCCGCGAGCCGGGCGAGATACGCCACCGCGTCGGGGAACTCGAGGCGCTCGATCTCGCGCACGAACGTGATCGCGTCGCCCTTCGCCCCGCAACCGAAGCAGTAATAGAAGCCCTTGTCGGGATGCACGTGGAACGACGGACTCTTTTCGGTGTGGAACGGGCACAGGCCCTTCCATGAACGGCCTGCTTTCTTGAGAGAGGTCGTGGCTCCGACGAGCTGGACGAGATCCGTCGCCGCGAGGACGTCGCGTTTGACGTCGTCCGTGATGTCGTAGACGGGCTCAGACATCCAGCCTCGCGATCGTGACGGCCTGGCCGCCCTCCTCCGCGTCGCCCCAGCGGTAGGACGCGATTCCCGGATGCGTCTTCAGGAACTCCCGCACCGCGGCCGCGAGGCGGCCCGTCCCGTGGCCGTGGACGAGCCTCAGCGCCGCCTTGCCGGAGAGGAGCGCATCGTTGATGGCTTTTTCGACCACGGGAAGAGCGTCGTCGACCCTCTGCCCGACGAGGACGACCTCGGCCGTCGCGAGGACCGCGGACGAGGACGCGGCGGGAGTCTGCGGCCGATTCGGAGCGGGGACCGCGGACTTGACCGGAATCGCACGGCCTCGAGGAGCGGCAGGGGAGAGGGCCGCAAGCGATACCCTTACGCGCTTCCCTTTTACCTCGACTTCGGCCTCACCGCGCCCTGCCGCAAGGGCGAGGAGCCGGCCGGTCGCGCCAAGGCCCGCGATGCGGACCTCCATGCCGACGGAAACCGGCCCAGCGAGCGGGGGAGGCTCGTCGTCCCCGCCGAAGAGGCCCAGCGCGGCCTCGCGCGCCGACTGCGTGACCGTCATCAGCGCGCCCCGCGAGATCGAGCGGCCCGCCTTCAAGTCCTCCCGCATGCGCTCGAGCTCCTGTCGCGTCTTTTCGCGCAGCGTCGTGAGCGCCTTGTCGACTTGCTCCTTCGCCTTTTCCTTCACCTTCGCCCGTTCGGCGGCGAGCGCCGCGCGCTCTCTCTCGAGATCGAGGAGGCGGGCGGCCGTCTTCTCCGCCGCCGCTTTCGCCTTGTCCGCTTCCTCGCGGGCCCGGCGCGTCTCGGTTTCGAGGCGCGTCAGCGCCGCATCCGCGGCTTCCCACTTCGCGCCGAGGCGCTTTTTCGCGGAGGCGAGGACGCGCGCCGGCAACCCCGCCTTCTCCGCGACGGCGAGAGCGCGCGATCGCCCGCTGGCGCCCGCACGCACGCGGAACGTGGGCCGGCCCGCCTTCTCGTCGAACTCCATCGCGGCGGAGAGGACGCCGGTCCTGTCCTGGGCCCACTCCTTCACGGCGGAGAGGTGCGTCGTGGCGATCGTGACCCCGCCGCGAAGGAGATCCTCGTCCAGGACCGCGATCGCGAGCGCCGCTCCTTCGTCCGGGTCGGTGCCGCTGCCGAGCTCGTCGAGGAGGACGAGGCTCTTCGACGTGGCTTCATGGAGGACCCGGGCCGTGCGCGTCATGGCCGCCGCGAACGAAGAGAGGTCCCCGAGGAGGTCCTGCGCGTCTCCCGCGACGACGAGCACCTTGTCGAACACGGGAAGCGTGGAGCCCGGCCCGCATGGAATCGCGAAGCCCGACTGCGCGAGCAGCGCGAAGAGGCCGACGGTCTTCATGGCGACGCTCTTGCCGCCCGCGTTCGGACCCGAGAGGAGCAGCACCCGCGCCCCTTCAGGGAGCTCGAGATCGAGCGGCACCGCGTCCGCATGGCGTTCCTCGAGCTCTCCGAAGACGTCCGCGCGGAGCTCGGCGAGACGCCGGTCCAGAAGGGGATGGCGCGCGGCCCGGAGGACGAGCCGATCCGAGAAGTCGGGGAAGATGCCCGCGACGCGCGACGAAAACTCCGCGCGCGCCTGGAACGCGTCGAGCTCCGTGAGCACCTCCACCGCGGCCACGAGGTCCTCGCGCCGCGCCGAGAAGCGACCGGTCAGGGCCACGAGGATGCGGTGCACTTCCTCGCGCTCTTCTTCGACGGCTTCCTGGAGCGCGTTGTTGTCCTCGACGACGAGGAGCGGCTCGACGAAAACGGTCTGACCCGAGCCCGACCGCTCGTGCAAGAGGCCGCCCACCTGGTCGCGACGATCCGCGCGCACGGGCAGGCAGTAGCGGCCGCCCTTCTCCGTCACGTAGCCGCCCGTCAGCGCGTCCGGATGCGTCCGCGCGACCTCCTCGAGCTTCCGGACGACCTCCTTCCTCAGCCGCTGGATCGACGAGCGGATCGCGTAGAGACGCGCGGACGCGGTGTCCTTGACGCGCCCGTCGAGCTCGAACGTGGGCTCGCGCTCTCCGAGCAGGTCCTCGAAGGACGCGAGAGGAAAGAGCAGGTCCGAAAGGGCGGCGAGATCGAGGTCCGGAACCGGCACGGCGAGGCGCGCGCCTTCCGCGCGCTCGACGAGAAGGAAAAGGTCGAGAAGGTCCTCCGGCGGAAGCGCGCGCCCCTGCGGGCCAAGGCGCGAGACGAGGGGAGCCCCCTCGTCGAGCCCGCCGAGCGCGACGGGAGGGCGCAGCGCGCGGCGCGCGAGGAGATCCCGGGTGACGCCGAGGCGCCGCGCGACTTCGAACGAATCCGGCGACGGCAGGGCGCCATGGACCCGGTCCCGGCCGCGCTCCGTGGAACAAAAACGCCCGGCGAGCCGAAGCGCGCCGGGCCAGTCGAGTTCGGGATGACTCACGGAACGGGAATCTACATCCCCGTGCGCCGCTCTTCCGCCAGCTTGCGGAGCATTTTCTTGCGGGCGGCGATGGCCTTGCGTTTCCGCTTGGCCGAGGGCTTCTCGTAGTGCTGACGTTTCTTGAGCTCGGAGAGGATTCCGGATTTCTCGCACTTGCGCTTGAAGCGGCGAAGCGCGTTCTCGAACGATTCGTCTTCCTTGACGTGGATCAGTGGCACTTAAGATCTCCCTCCTCTCCGGCCCCGAGTGCCCCGAACCGGAGGCGGTTCAGAGGGCGCGGGCAAACCTCGCATGCTAAAGCGGGTTCGGCCGGGCGTCAATCCACCCGACCAGAGTCCCGCTAAGATGCGCTGTCCGAATATAATGCCGGGAACACGACGCCGGAGGCCCTGCCAGAAGGCGCCGTCAGGAGACGTATGCCGGTCGACCCTGCCGCGACACGCCGCTTGATCGAATCGCTCTCCACGCATCTCGAGGATCACCTCGCGGCGTGGAAGTCGTCGCTCGTGGACGCGCGCAGAGACATCGAGGTCCTCCTGACCACGCTGTCGGACAAGATCCCGGCGCACGCAGAGCCGTTGCTCCCGGAGGATCTCGTCGCGCTGATGCTCGAGGACGCGACGCCCGCGCCCCCGGCTCCCGTCGCGGCCCCCGCTTCGGGCGCGCCCCAGGCCGACTGGACCGTCGTGCGCGGTTCGCTCGCCGCCATCGAATCCGCACGCACGCAGGTCGACGTCCTTTCGCGGTTTCTCACGCGCGTGAATGCGCACGCGTCGCGGGTCGCGCTCCTCGTCCTTCGGAACGACCGGCTCACCGGCTGGAAAGCCCTCGGATTCGATGCCTCCGGAGGACGCGACGAGGCGGTGCGCTCCCTCGACCTCGGCGTGGAGGACGACCCGTTCGTGGCCACGCTTCTGAAGTCGCAGCGCTCCGTGCTCGCCGAGCCGCCCAGCGAATCCGGACCGCTCCGTCGCGCGCTCGGCGGACAGGCGCCCGCGCGCACCCTTCTCGTTCCGATGGTCATCCGCGACCGACTCGCCGGCGTCGTCTGCGCCGATGAGCTTCCGGGCGAGGAGGGCCGGCTGAACGAGGCCGCCGTCGAAGTTCTCACGTTCGTGACCGGGCTCGCAGTGGATCTCCTGGCCGCGCGCAAGAAGATCCCGTCCCCCTCCCTCACACCCACGGGAGAGGCGATCGCCCGTTTCGAGCCGTCGGCGGCTTCGCCACCACCGAGCGTCCCCGACTTCGAGATCGCGTCTCCCGCACAACTGTCCGCGCCTCTTCCCGTTCCGCCGACTCCGCAGCCCGCTCCGCCGACTCCGCTGCGCTCGCGGTCCACCGACGCCGGCGAAGCCCTGCGCGCGATCGAAGAGTCGGCGAAGAGCCGGATCCCGCCGGGCATCCGCTCCTTCTCGTCCGATCCCGGGCTCACGAGCCAGATCCCCACGATGGGTGCCGTCCCGGCTCCCTCCGCACCCGCATATCCTTCGTTGTCGTCAGCGCCTTCGTTGTCGTCAACGCCTTCGTTCCCGTCAACGCCTTCGTTCCCGCCGACTCCCTCTTTCGCGGCGGTTCCCTCGTTCTCCGCTCCGCACGCGCCCGCGCCCCCGCCCCCGCCCGCCCCCCCGCTCTCCGCTTCGCTTCCCGGATCGCTGGCATCGCCGCTCTCCAACGCGTCCACCGGCGATTTCACGGGCGCTTTCGAAGCCCTGCGCGCGTCCGGGCGCGTGACGTCGCCCACGGAGGGCGACGTCACCGTGCAGAAGCCTGCCCGCACGACGAGCTCCATCGTCACACCCCCGCGCGACATCGCGAATGCCGTGCGGCCGATCTCGGGCTTCATTCCGCGGGGTCGCCTCGCGGCCGCCGACAGCCCGCAACGCGCGCTCGACGACGCCCGGCGGCTGGCCCGCCTGCTCATTTCCGAGATTAAGCTCTACAACGAGAAGAAAGTGGAAGAGGGCCGCACTCTGAACGACCTCTACGATCGTCTCAAGGACGACATCGAGAGGAGCCGCCAGGTGTACGACGAGAGGACGCCCGCCGCCGTCCGCCAGGACACGGACTTCTTCCACGACGAGCTCGTGCGCATCCTCGCCGACGGACGGGCCGAGGCGCTCGGCTCGGTGAGCTGAGCCGCTGACTCTCCGGATTTTCCTTCTTGCGGGCGCCCTTTCCGTGGGAAGCCTCGCTCCCGCGTCGGCGGCGCCCGACACGCCGCCGGTCTCCCCCGATGCCGCGGTCCTGAGGACGCGTCTCTTCGCCGCATCGCTCGCACTCGCACGGGGCGACGGTTCCGCCGCTGCCCTCGTCGCCGGACTCGACGCGTCGCCTCTCGGCCTCCCGGGCCTGCCCTCGTGGATCGAGCTCTCGGCGGGAATCGGCGGGCGTGCGAGTCGCGTGCCCGCCCTCCTCTCTTTCGCGGCGGGCGAACCGTCTCTCGCTCTCGCGCGCGCAGCCCTCGCGCGCGCCGCGCGTCTCGCGTCCACGCCACAGGAGCGCGACGCGGTGCGCGCCGCCCTGGCCGCGCATCCCGCGCCGGAAAGGTCGCAGCCCCGCGCGCTCATCGCGCAGGCACTCGCCGAGTCGCGTGTCGCCTCCGGCGACGAGGCGCGCGGCCGTCTCGCCCGCCTCGCGGCGGTCTTCCCCGACGCTCCCGCCCGCGCCTCGGACCTCTTCGACGACGATGACCGGGAGGCCTTCGAGGCCGCCGTGAGCCAGTCATCCGTCGAAATTCGTGTGGCCCGGGCCCGGGCCATCGCGGGCCGCGATTCCAGGCGGGCCTCCGCGCTCCTGCGCTCGCTCGGCCCTCATGTGCCGGCTCGTTCTCGCGCCGAGGCCGCCGATGCGTGGCTTCTGGCGGGGAGCCCGCGCGACGCGAAACGAGTTCTCGCCCTCGGGCCCGCCGACCCGGCGGACGAAACCGAGAGACTCCATCGGGCCGCGCTCTCGTGGCTCGTCGAGACGCGTCTCATGGGTGTTCCCGAACCCCGCCGGGCGCGCCGCAGGCGTCGTGCGCCCGCCTCCCGGCCCGGAAAGCCGGGCCCGCCCGTGTCCGAGAAGGAGAAGGCCGCCGCCGGCGTCCGGCTGGCCGCCCTCGACGCACTCCTCGCAAAACCGGTCTCCGACGAGGACCGGCGCAGGATCCTCGACGGCGGAGTCCGTCTCGCCTCGAAGGTCGCGCGCGCGGACGACGCCCGCCGCCTCCTTGCGCCGCTCCTCGCTCTCGACCCGACGACGGACGCGGGCGCGGCGGAATGGTTCGCCGTCGCGTGGGCGCGCTATGCCGGCGGCGATTTCGCGGGAGCGGCACGCCTCTTCGACGAGCAGATTCCCGCGTACCGCGGGGCGTTCCTGCGCCGGCGCGCGACCTATTGGTCGGCGCGAGCACACGAGAAGGCCGGCGAGGCGAGCACGGCCCAGGCGCTTTACGCCGGGCTCGTGCCGGGCACCGTTCCCGATCTCTACGGCCGTTGGGCGGCCGCCGCGCTCGGCGTGACGCTTCCGGCCACATCGCCGGCGCTCGCCGCTCGAGAAAGGGACGAGGTTCCGGCGGAAGCCGCCCTGCCCTCGCGCGAGCTTCTCCGCTGCGGATTCCCCGGGCTCGCCGAGGACGCCGCCGAGAGCGAAGGCTCTCTCGATCCGCTCTTTTCGGGCCGGGCGGCCTCTGCCCGGGGCGACCACCGCCGCGCGGCGGCGGTGCTGAAGCGGCGCTATCCGGAACTCGGAACTCCCGAGGAGGGCGCGGTTCCCGCCGAGGCGCGAACCGCCTTCTACCCGATGGCGCATGCGGACCGGATCACCGAGGCCGCGCGCGCCGCGGGGGTGCCCGCGTCGCTCCTCTTCGGACTCATCCGGCAGGAAAGCGTCTTCACCGAAGACGCAAAATCGCGCTCGGGTGCCCTCGGCCTCATGCAGGTGATGCCGTCGACGGGCCGTCTCCTCTATCGGAAAGAGAACGCCAAGGGACGTCCCGACCTCGCCGATCCCGAGGCGAACCTGCGTCTTGGTGCGCGCTACCTGAGGCAGCTCCTCGATGCCTTCTCGGGCGACACCGCCGCGGCGCTGGCGGCGTACAACGCCGGACCGGGGCGCGTGCGCGCGTGGAAGAAGGCGTCCGGCCTCGCGCCCGAGGACGAGTTCCTGGAGTCGATCCCGTTCTCGGAGACACGCTTCTACGTCAAGCGCGTGCTGTTTTTCCAGAGCGTCTACTCGTCGCTCTACGGGCTCCCGCTCGACGCCGCTGCTCCCGTTGCGTCCGTGCCGCCGGCCGAACCCAGCCCCTGATTCCGACTCAGGCCTTTTTTCGGCCTCGCGAGCGCGGTGAGAGCCGCGGGCACCCTCAGACGACGCCGGCAGCCCTCGCGGAGCTCTTCGCCGCCGACTTGCGGCACGCGGAGCAGATGCCCCGGATCTGGTGGGAGTGCGACGTGGCGGCGAAGTCGTATTCCTTGCAGACGGCTTCCTGGCGCTTCTCGATCGCCGCGTCGATGAACTCGATGACCTTGCCGCAGTTCGAGCACACGAGGTGATCGTGGTGCTCGCCCTTGCGCAGCCGCTCGTAGCGGTACTTCTCCTCGTTCAGCCGCACGCGCCCCACGAGCCCGCATTCGTGCAGAAGCTCCAGCGTGCGGTAAATCGTCGCGCGGCTCACCTTGGTGCCGCGGTCCCGCATGCGGATGACGAGGTCCTCCGCGTCGAAGTGCCGGTGCGTCGAGAAGATCTCGTCGAAGAGGGCCGTCCGCTCGCGCGTGACTTTCAGACCCTTCTTTCTCAGGAAGTCGTCGAAGACCCGGCGTTCGTCTGCGTTTTGATTCACCCGGTAAAGATATCAGTCCGCCCGCCGAACGGGAATCCCAAACCGGAAGAGCGCCCGGAGATCGAGGGCCGGGGGGTGGCCGGGGATCCTTCGGGCCGCGCCGGCGAGCCGGGCGAGCACGCCCTCGCGGTCGAGGCGGGGGTCCTCGCGGAGGAGTTCCAGGGCGGCCCCGGCCACGAGGGAAGCCGCGAAGGAAGTCCCCCCGGCCTTCTCCCGATGCCGCCCGTCGAGGGACGGCACGACGAGCGGCACCGCCGGAGCGAGCAGATCCGGCTTCAGGACACCTCCGATGAGACCTACTCGCGGACCGCGGGCCGGGCGCTTCGCCTCGACGTCCCAACCGCCGACGCCGATCGCGTGACGCGAGGACGCGGGCGACACGCACGCCCCCGCCGGATCCCAGCCCGCGGCCGCGACGACCACGATGCCCCGGTCGTCCAGGGCCCGCACGAGGAGCGGAACCTCGCTGCGCTCCCCCCGCCTTTCGGGATCGTCCCCGAACGGGCAGAGGACGACGCGAATCCCGTACGCGGCCCCGCGCGCGAGCAGCCAGCGAAACGCCCTCACGATCGCCTGCCTCGGGACGCGGGGCCCCTCGCCCACCTTCAGGAGCACGACGCCGGCGCGTGGGCTGGGCGAGACGAGGCCGCTCCCGTGACCGTCCCCGGCCGCGAGCAGCATCGTGCGCGTTCCGTGCTCGGCGAAGGACCTCGGGTCGCCGTAGCGGAACGGCACGACACGGCGGCCCGTCGCGTCGCGGCACGCGATCACGCGGCGGGCGGGCAGGTCGGGATGCTTGACGAAGCCGACGTCGAGGACGGCAAGGGAAGGGCGCGACGGCAAGGCGCGGAGTCTACCTTCAGCGCCGCCAGTTAATATTCTGAAAACAATGTCCTCCGAGACGGGTTCGCCCTCGATGCCCGAGCGCATCGACCATTACCGCATCGTGCGCCGGATTGCGCTCGGAGGCATGGCCGAGATCTTCGAGGCCGTCGACGAGAAGTCCGGCCGCACCGTGGCGCTCAAGAAGATCCTGCCCCACATCGCGACGGATCCCGACTTCCTCGACCGCTTTTTCCACGAGATCCGGATCCAGATCTCTCTCAAACATCCGAACGTCGTCGAGCTCCTGGACTGCAGCCCCATTCCCCAGCAGGCTTATATCGTCATGGAGTTCGTGGACGGAGGCGAACTGCACTCTCTCAGGCGGCAGTCCGGCCGTTTCCCGTGGGAGATCGCCCTCTACGTCGCCCAGGATGCCCTCCGCGGCCTCGCCGCCGCCCACGCGAAAGGCGTCATCCACCGCGACATCAAGCCCCAGAACATCATGTGGACGCGCGACGGCTGCGTGAAAATCGGCGACTTCGGAATCAGCCACGCCGCGCACCTGACGCGCCTCACGCACACGGGTACCGTCGTCGGCACTCCCGCGCACATGTCTCCGGAGCAGGCGCGCGGTGAGGAGCTGGATGGACGCACCGACTTGTTCTCGATGGGGACGGTCCTCTACGAGCTCCTCTGCGGCTACAACCCCTTCACGGCCGATTCCATCGCCGCTTCCCTACGCCGCGTGGCCGAGGTCGAGCCGGATCTGCCCTCGCTTCTCGACCCCTCGATTCCCCCGTCCGTCGACACGTTTCTCAGGATGCTGCACGCCAAGGACCGGTCGCGGCGCTTCGCGAGCGCGACGGCGGCGGGCGATGCCCTGGAGGCGCTGTATGAACGGGAGGGCGTCACACGGCCCGGCCTTCTCTTCCGGGAGTTTCTCGAGAACCCTCCGGCCTTCGTCGCCGAGCGCAACCAGCGGCTCGCGCGGGAATCCACGGCGACCGCCGAGCGATTGTTGAAAGACCGGAATGCGCCTCCGGAGGAAGCCCTCTGGGCGGCCTATCAAACGGTCGCGTGCACGCCGGACGACCCCGCCGCGCAGACGCTTCTGCGCACGGCGGCGCTGCGCGCCGGACAGCGCGAGAAGCCGCTCGACAACGCCCGCATCCGCGAGCTCGAGGAGGCCCTGAAGAAGGAGCCCGACAACCTCGCGCTCCTCCTCCAGCTCGCCAAGCTCTACCGCCTCGAGCACGACTTCCTGAATCTCATGCGGTTCTTCCGGAAGCTGCAGTCGCTCGGGCCGCCCGACGCCTATACGCGGGGACAGATCGCGTCTCTGCTCTCGGGGGGTGAACCGGCCTCCGGCTTCGCGACACGCGCCGTGCCCCTCGCGCCGGGCGGGACGCCGCGCACCGTGCCCGTCATCCCGCGCGACGAGTCCAGTCGCGCGGGTCTCCTCGCGGCAGCCGGCATCTTCATCGTGCTCGCCTCCCTGGGGGTGTGGTGGGCGAAGTGGGCGCCCCGCATTCCCGCGGGAGTGCGCCGCTCCGGCCCGGCGGGAGCGCCGACGCCCGCCGTCGTGCCTTTACACGGCGGGGAGTCGGGGCTCGAGCGCGTCCGCGAACGCGGGGCGCTGTTCGAGCGCGAGAACGGCGCGGCCTCCGCCCTCGCCTTCTATGAGGAAGCCCTCGAGGCGACGGCGCGACCCGAGTCGCGCGCCGCCCTTCTCTCTCTCATCGCCGATCTCGCCTTCAAGGCGAAGGACACGCCGCGCGTCACGAAGGCCCTGGACGCGCTCCTCCTGATCCCGGCGGCGCGCCCGGAGGCGCTCCTCAGAAAAGGCGACTTCCTCGCTTCGCTGGGTCAGGGCGACGCCGCCGACCGCCTGTTCGAGGAGGCGGCGCGGGCGAACGATCCCGCCGTCAGCGTGCCGGCGACGCTCCGGCTCGCGCGGGGGGCCGAAAGGTCCCGGAACACCGTTCGCGCGACGACCCTGTATGAGGAGATTCTGCTCAAGGCGCCCGGATCGACTCACGCCGACGAGGCGCGCCTCGGCCTCGCGGCTCTCTACGGGGCCGCGGGGCGGCTCTCGGACGCGCGACGGCTCTATGACGAGGTCCTGAAGAACGACCTTCCGCCGGGCGACCCGAGGAAGGCCGCCGCCGAGGCGGGCGTGAAGGCGCTGGAGGGCGTGAAAGTGCTGGAGGGCGCTCCCCACGTGGAGGCCCCGCCGTGAAATCCTCTCGCAGGGTCCTGACGCTTCGTGTTCCCGGCCGCATCGGATTCGTGAACATCACGGACGAGGTCCAGGCCGCGATCGAAGAGAGCGGCGTAAAGGAAGGGCTCTGCCTCGTCAACCCGATGCACATCACGGCGTCGGTCTTCATCAACGACGACGAACCGGGTCTCCACCGCGACTACGAGCGCTTCTTCGAGACGCTCGTCCCCCACGAGCCGATCCGGCAGTGGCGGCACAACGACACGGGCGAGGACAACGCCGACGCGCACATCAAGCGGCAGCTCATGGGCCGTGAGGTCGTGGTCGCGATCACGAAAGGGCGGCTCGACTTCGGCACGTGGGAGCGGATCTTCTACGGCGAGTGGGACGGCCGCCGCGACAAGCGCGTCCTGATCAAGATCATCGGAGAGTAGACGGCTCCCCGAAAAAAGGGGGGCCCCGAAGGGCCCCCGGCAAGGAAACCAGAGCGAGCGGCTACTTGCTGCTCGGTGGCCGCGCCACGGACTGCCCCGTGGTGTCCCACCACGTACCGCCCGGTCCGTAATACTTCTGGAGAATCGTCGCGAGGTCCTTGTCGTACTGGGTGTTCCACGTCGTGCCGGTCTTCAGCCCGAGGCCGAAGATATTGACCTTCGAGTTGTGACAGCCGCCGACGGCCCCGCCCGCGCAGGAGTTCGGCATCCCACCCTGAGCCTGGTACTTCAGCGTCAGCTCGGGCGCGATGGCGCGCCAGGAATGTCCTCCGCCCGTCGCCGCCATGTGGCATTGAATGCAATTGCTGTTGCCCATGATCCCTTCCGGCGTATAGGGATGGTGGGTGTGCGCCGACACGAGCTTTCCGATCGCCTCCTCGTTCTTGGGGTAGTCGGCGACCATCGCCTTCGTGATGCCCGCAAAGGCTCCGTGCGTGGCGTGGCAGCTCAGGCACAACGTGTCGTTCTCCGGCGAGGTCGCGATCGTCAGCTTCGTGTCCGGATCCAGGCGGGACTCGATAAGCTGCCTCTCGTTCGTCGTGCGCTTGTGGACGTTGTGACACACGTTGCAGCTCACGTTCTCGAACGTGTTCCTGGCGTGCAGGCTGGTGTGGTAGTCACCCCACGGGCGCCCGCTCTTCTGAAGCCAGCCGTCCGGAAAGTAGGCCGTCGTGTCGGTGAAGTAGCTCGCGATCGGCCCGCTTCCCGGGAGCCAATCGGTCATCGTGTCGTCCTTGAAGGGCCAGGCGAACGTGCCGGCCGGAGTCGACTTCGACGTCACATGGCAACGCGTGCAAACGTCCTGCTGCTGCGCGGCCGTGAGATTCGCCGGGTTGACGATCTTGGTCTTGTCCGCGCCGCCCAGGATGTGGTTCGAACCGGGGCCGTGGCAGCTCTCGCACTGAATGCCTGCCAGCTCGAGAGTGCCGTCCCCATTGAAGTCGACGAACGCCGGGTCATCGGCCGAAAAGAGCGTGGCGTCGTAGGCCGTCAGGGACCACTCGCCGGTGTTCGCCCTGGCGAGCGACTTGATGCCGGGGACGTGGCAGCCCTTGCATGTTGCGTCGTAGTTGGCGGCCGCGATGGGGCCCAGCGTCGCGATCGTCGTCGCCGCCGTGAAGATGGGCTGCTTGTTCGCGTCGTACCAGTTGGCCGGGGTAGCCGCCGTGTACGCCTTCGCGACCGGGTCCCAGGCGAACGGAGCGAAGTAGAGGCCCTTGGTGAACTTCGTGTCGGAGTCGGTCACGGGAATCCGGACGAGGAACCGCTGCGCCTGGGCGGGGCCGCCGCCGAGGGTGGCGACGACCGGGAAGTCGACGCCCGCGATCGTGATGAGGTACGTGCCATTTTTCACCGAGAGCTTCGGGGCGTTCGGCTTGTAGGCGTCGAAGGCCGTGCTGACCGTGTTGAGGTCCAGGCCGTCGATGAAGTCGTCCTTGCCGTTTCCGTCCAGGTCGGCGAGGACGCCTTTCTTCGGAACCATCGTGGCCTGCGTCAGCGGGCGGCGGACGAAGGTGGCGTGCTGCGTGTCCAGGAAGGTTTTCTTGTCCTCGTGGCACGCGACGCAGTAGTTCGAGCCGATATAGACGCCTTTGTCGATCGCGGCGGCGCTGTAATAGCCGAGCAGCACCTTACGGAGGCTCCCGGTCTGCAGGACCTGGGCGGCGCTGACCTGGATCGGTTGTGTCGGGCTCTGCACGACGGGCTTCTGGTTCGCGGCTCCGAGGGGCAGCGCCAGGAGCGCCACGGCGAGCGAGGCCCTTGCGAGCGGTTTCATAGATCTTTCTCCTTTTCTGTTCCTCATTTGTCGAGGAGGTGTGGATCGCGTTTTGACCCGTGGATGACCGCGTGACACGTCACGCAATTCCGCAAAGCGCAGTTTCGAGAAATCGTGGATGGGGCCGCCTGACGGAAACCTCGCGGCGACCTCGACCGCCCACGTCCGAACGAAACCGACGAGGGGCTCGTCGGTGTCTTGCGCTCGTCGAACCGGGCGGCCGCGACCGCCGCGAGGAGATCCGGATCTACTGTGCCAGCACGGGGCAGGAGCCTCCGAAGCCGGCGATAGACACAGGACCGCCGGAAGGCGAAGAGACGACGCCTCCGATGCAAGACACAATTAACATGTGACTCTCGGGAACAAGAAACATGATGTAAATGCTTCAGTCCGCCGGCGGGGGATCGGAGGTATCAGCGCGTCTTTCTTGATGATTGCCGGCAAGAAACGGCGTCGACCGGTCCGCCTGCGCCGATTACCCGTCTCAGAAAGATCACGTCAATCGGCCGGCGCGTCTCCCCGGCGTTCGGCTTCCAGGGCGAGGTCGATGAGCGCGTCGGCCAGGCGGGCGGCTCCTCTCGCATCCTCGCCGAGAGCCTCCGCAAAGCGCGCGCGCACGCTTGCCTCGCGGGCCTCGTCGCGAATCGGGCGGCCCGAGGATCTCTTCACGGCACCCACGAGGCGCGCGAGGCCGAGTCTGCGCGCGGCGAGCCGCGCGATGCCTTCGTCCACGCCGTCGATCGCGCGCCGGAGCCTCTCCACCGAGCCGCTCGCGCCCGGCAGGATTCCGAACTCGTCGATCAGCTCCTCGAGGTCCTCGGGCAGAAGCGCCTGGGGCCCGTCGGAGAGCGCGGATTCGGGCGCGTCGTGGACTTCGATCATGAGCCCGTCCACGCCCGCGCCCCACGCCGCGCGCGCGAGGCCCGGGACGAGGTCGCGACGGCCCGCGGCGTGCGATGGATCCGCGAAGAGCGGGAGATGCGTGAGGGAGCGCGCAACGAGGAGGCCCCCGAGATCCAGCGTGCCCCGCGTCGACTTTTCGAACGTGCGGATGCCGCGCTCGCACAGGATCACGTCCGTGCAGCCCGCGTCGAGGAGGTACTCGGCCGCGGAGAGCCACTCTTCCACGGTCGTGCCGAACCCGCGCTTCAGGAAGACGGGCCG
>DASVJU010000143.1:0-25659 GCA_036385755.1 Thermoanaerobaculia bacterium | reverse complement strand
CAGCATCGTCGTCATGGACATCCCTTCGGTCACGACTTCTTCTGGAGCGTGAGCGCCTTGACCACTTCCCGGAACGGCTTCGGATTCGTCGGATCGTTCACGTTCTGCCGGAACGTCACTTCCGTCGCCGACACTTCGACGACCTCGCCGTCGAAGAGCGTGGTCCCCTTGCGGATCAGATGCGACTTGTTGTCCGGGCCCCGCATCATCGCGACCCAGCCCTGCTTGATCTTGATCGTGCCCTGCAACTCGAGCTCGTCCACCATGACCCCCGCCAGGCCCGGCGGGCGCACGCGGTCCTTGTCGGACGGGTTGCGCACGAGGAGCGAGCGGAACGGATCGCGGCGACCGCCGACTTCGTACGTGTAGACGGAAGGAACGAAATCCTGCTCGGTCACTTTTCCCGCGGTGCCGGCAGCTTCGACCGGCGCGTTCGATGCTGCGGGAGGCGCCTGCGCGGGGGGCGCCTGCGCGGGGGGCGCCTGCGCGAAAGCTGGCGCGGGCGCGCACAGGATCAGCAGGGCGACGGGGACGGACGCGGCGAGGAAACGGCGGGCTCTCATCACTCCAGCGAATCCTTCTTCCCGGGAGCGCCGGCAGGCTTCTTCGGCGCGCCGGCAGCGGCCACCGCACCGGGTGCGGCCGTGTCCGTGTCCCCGAGATAGATGAAAGTTTTCATCGTGAAATTCGCGCCCAGCGTTCGTCCGCCGACCGCGTCGGGATAGCCGACCATCACGAGATCCTCGATGTTGATGATCCGCGAGAAACGCGCCACCTTCTCGAAGAAGAGCGCGAGGTTGTGGTACGTCCCGTCGACCTGCAGGTCGATCGGCCACTCCGCGTAGAAATCCTTGTTGATGTATTCCTTGGGAGCCCACTTCTTGAGGAAGAACTCGCCCTGTCCGGCCAGCGCCTGGATCTTCTTGATGAGTTCTTCGGCGTTGCGCGCGGTGGGCAGGATCTGAAGGAGCCGCTGCAGGTCGAGCTCGGTCCGCCGGACCTCCTCGCGCAGCTGAGGCAGGCGGCGCTCGGCCGCCCGACCCTGGTTGATCTTCGCGTTGAGCTGGTCGAGCTCGTTCTTCTTGTTCTCCAGCGTCTGCTTCATCTGGCCGAGGTTCGGGAGCTGGTAGTAGGCAGCCGCGTACAGCGCGATCGCGATCGCGAGGCCGATTCCGAGCCCGTAGTACCAGGGTTTCCCTTCGAGCTGCTTGAGGTCGAGCGACGCCATGGCTCTCCCCTAGCCCTTCTTCGGCTCTTCGGCCGGCTTCGGGGCTCCCGAGTCCGGCTGCGTTCGGTCGATGTTCGAGAAGCCGAAGTTCGTCTTGAAGCAGTAGAGCGACGAGCCCGTCGGGCCGCTGCACGCAGCGAATTCCACCTTCGGTTCCTGAAAAGAGGGCACGAGCTTGAGGTTCGCGACGAAGTTCGCCACCGCCGGCGGGTTGAAGGCCTTCCCGTCGATCGAAATCGCGTTTCCGTGGTACTCCATCCGCTCGACCCAGACGAGGTCCGGGAGCGCCTTGGAGACTTCGTCCATGAGCCGGACCGGGCCTCGCTGGTTCTGCTTGAGCTGGTTGATGAGGTCGACTTTCCGCTGGACGCGGGCCTTCTTCGCCTCGTAATCCTTCACTTCCTTGAGCACGGCTTCGAGACGCGCCACCTCGACCTGGGCGATCCGGATCTTCTCTTCCTGGGCCTTGATCTGTGAGCGAAGCACCCAGTAATGGACGATCCCGATGAGAACGGCGAGGCCGATCGCCCCTCCCATGAGGAGGGTATTGAGGCGGCCGGCGCCGCCCAGCGCGGAGACGCCCTTCTTCTTGCGCTGCGGGCGGGCTTCGGAGAGGAGGTTGATGCGAATCATGCGGCTACTCCCCGATCTTCCGAACGCCGAGACCGACGGCGATCGCGAGCGAAGGTGACGCCTCGGAGAGCCACGCGGCGTCGACCGCGCGGTCGTCGGTGAAGATCGACCGGAAGGGGTTCAGGATCTCGACCGGCAGGCCGAACTTGTCCTTCAGGACGTCTTCGAGATTGGCGGCCTTCGCGCCTCCGCCGGAGATCATGATCGAGTCGACCCGGTCCGCGCCCGAGGTCGCCTGGAAGAAATCCAGCGTCTTTTGCAACTCGGCGGCTGCGTCCTCGGCCACGCCCGTGAGAACGGGCTGGATCGTCTGGGCGGTCTGCCCCGCGACCGGTTCACCTTTCTTCAGCGACTCGGCCTGCTCGAAGTTGAGCGAATAGGCCTTCTGGAGCGCGTCCGTGAACTGGTTTCCGCCGAATGTGATGTCGCGCCAGAAGACCGTCTGCCCCTGCGCGAGGATGTTCACGTTCATGACGGAGGCCCCGACGTTCACGAGCGCCACCACGCGGCCCGGGTCGGCCCCGTAGTTCACCTCGTAGCAGTTCTGGAGCGCGAACGCGTCCACATCCACGAGAGAGGGCGTGCGCCCGGCCTGGGTGACGACGTTCTTGAAGTCGTCCACTTTTTCCTTCTTCGCAGCCACGAGGAGGACGCCCATGGTCTCGCCGACGGCACCCGGATCGATCACGACGTAGTCGAGGTACACGTCGTTGATGTCGAAGGGGACGTACTGCTCGGCTTCCCACCGGATGGACTCGGAAAGCTCCTCCTCCGGCATCGTCGGAAGCATGATCTTCTTGACGATCACGGAGTGTCCGGACACGGACACCGCCACGTTCGAGTTCTTCACTCCGGTGGACGCGAGGAGCCGCGAGATCGTCTCGACGACGAGCGAGGAGTCCATGATCGCGCCGTCGACGATCGCCTCGGGAGAAAGCACTTCCAGGCCCGCCTTGACGAGCTGGAACGTTCCCTCCTTGCCCTCCTTCAACTCGACGAGCTTCACAGCCGACGAGCCGATGTCGAGGCCGACCAGGTTTTTCGCCTTTCGGAACAGCACGATAGGGTTGCCCTCCCTCGACCCGGACCCCCGGGGGCTTGACGCGAAAAGGGATTGACTCGCCTTATTTTGTCGCCCCCCTCAGGAGCGTGTCAAGTTGTTACCCCTGCGCGATTTCCCTTGCTCCTGTGCAACATTGTTGGTATAAGTGCGCCCCATCCCGAGAGTGAGGACCCAGAGCGTAGCGGCGAAGCCACGTTCACCTCTTGCAAAGCGGCCTCGCGAGGCTGCGCGCCTCCCGCTCCAAAAAACAGCACGGAAAATCGGCAATCCGGCGCGCGCCGGGGCCGTCAGCCGGCTTCGGCATCCGTGTCGCGCAGCTTGCGCCGCACGTCCATCACACCCGGCAGGGCCCGAAGCGAGACGAGCAGGCGTTCGAGGTGCCGCCGGTCGGGGGTGGTGACGCTCGCCTCGATCGATGCGTTCCCGTCGCGGCTCGCGCGGGCCTCGATCGACCGAATGTTGGAGTTCGCGGCCGAAAGCACCTGCGTGATGCGGGCGAGCATTCCCTGCCGGTCCTCCGTGCGAATCTCGAGATCCACGGTCACAGAGGCGCCCTTCGCAGTCTCCCATTCGACGGGGATCTCGCGGCCCGGGTCGAAGAGGAGCGAGCGGACGTTCGGACAGGTCGTGGCGTGCACGGAGACACCCCGGCCGCGCGTCACGTAGCCCACGACGTCGTCACCCGGAACGGGCTGGCAGCACTTGGCAAGCGTCGCGAGAAGGTCGTTCTCCCCCTTGACGCGAATCCCGGCCGCGGCGCCGAAGGGAAGCACGCGCCGGACTACGCTCGAGATCGCCGCGACCCGGGACGGATTCGGCGGCGCGCCTTCGGGAGGGGCGGCCGCGTCCGGCAGCAGCCTCGCGACGAGGGCGCGCGGCGCGATCTTCCCGGATCCGACGTCGGCGACGAGGTCCTCCACCTTGGCGACGCCAAAATCGCCGAGCAGCGGATCGAACGCTTTCGCCTCGAGGAGCTTCGCGAGGCTCTTCTTCCACTTCTTGAGCTCGCGCTCGAGAAGGCGCCGGCCAATCTCGGCCGATTGCTCCTTCTCGGCCGTGTGAATGAACACCCGGATCTTGTTGCGCGCCCGCGACGTCACCGCGAACGCGAGCCAGTCCCTCGAGGGGTGCGCGGACGGCGCCGTGAGGATCTCGACGATGTCGCCGTTCTCGAGGGGCGACTTCAGCGGCACGAGGCGCCCGTTGATGCGCGCGCCCACGCAGTGATGCCCGACGTCCGTATGGACGCGATACGCAAAGTCCACGGGCGTGGCTCCTCGCGGAAACGCGTAGACCGCGCCCTTGGGGCTGAACGTGTAGACGTCGTCCGGGTAGAGGTCGATCCGGAGCGACGAGAGGAACTCCCGGGGGTCGGATACGTCCTTCGTCGTCTCGAGGATCTGCCGGAGGACGCTGATGTGCTCCTCGTGGCGCGCGTCCGTCCGCACGAGCTTTCCTTCCTTGTACTTCCAGTGAGCCGCGATTCCGTTTTCGGCGACGAGGTCCATCTCGCGCGTGCGGATCTGCACCTCGAATGGCGGAGCGCCTTCCGGCACGAGCGTCGTGTGCAGCGACTGATAGAAGTTTCGCTTCGGCATCGCGATGTAGTCCTTGATGCGGCCTGGGACGGGGCGCCAGGACTGATGGACGATCCCGAGCACCGTGTAGCAGTCTGGAATGGCGTCCACGAGCACGCGGAACGCGAGCACGTCGTAGAGCTGCTCGAGCGGAATGGCCTGCCGGATGAGTTTCTGCCGGATCGACCAGTACCGTTTCACGCGTCCGGTGATCTCCGCCTCGATGCCCATGGCCTTCGTCTTCGCGACGAGGTCTAGGCGGATCTTCTCGACGTTCGCCGCCGATGCCGCCATCCGCTCGTCCACGGCCGCGCGCAGGGCCCCGAACTCTTCCGGATGGAGAAAGCGAAACGAAAGGTCCTCGAGGTCTCCCTTCATCTTGCCCATGCCGAGCCGGTTCGCGAGCGGCGCGTAGATCTCGAGCGTCTCGGCCGCCGTCGCGCGCTGCTTCGCCTCGGGCACGTGCTCGAGGGTCTGCATGTTGTGGAGGCGGTCCGCAAGCTTGACGAGGATGACGCGGAGGTCGTCCGTCATCGCGAGGAGCATCTTTCGGAACGTCTCGGCCTGCTGCGCCTCCCTCGACGTGAAGGCGTACTTGCCGATCTTCGTGACGCCGTCGACGAGGTGCGCGACGTCGGCACCAAACAGCTCGCCGATGCGTTCCTTCGAGACGGAGCCGTCCTCGAGGACGTCGTGGAGGAGACCTGCGGCGATCGACGCGTCGTCGAGCTTCATCTCGGCGAGCGTCATGGCGACCGCGAGCGGGTGGACGAGATACGGCTCGCCGGAGGACCGGAGCTGGTTCTTGTGCTCGTGCGCCGAGACGACATAGGCGCGGCGCAGCAGTTCCTCGTCCACCGCGGGGTGGTAGGACTCGACTTTCTCGAGGATGTCCTCGAAGCGCAGCACGGGCCCATTATCGCGGCACACGGGCCTTTCCGGTTAATCTCCGCGCCACCGAAGGAGCCCCGATGGATCTCTTGAAGCAGTTCGTGGACATCTTTCTGCACCTCGACAAGCACCTCGCCGAGGTCACGCGGGATTACGGAGCCTGGACGAACGCCCTCCTGTTCGCGATCGTGTTCTCGGAGACCGGCCTCGTCGTGACGCCGTTCCTCCCGGGAGACTCGCTCCTCTTCACCGCCGGCGCGCTCGCCTCGCTCGGCACCCTGAACGTCTGGGTCCTCTTCCTCCTTCTCTCCCTCGCCGCCGTCCTCGGCGACACGGTCAACTACTGGATCGGGAAGAAAATCGGGCCGCGCGCGTTCGACGGGACGGTCCGGTTCCTCAAGCAGGAGCACCTGCGGAAGACCGAGGCGTTCTACGAGAAGCACGGGAAAAAGACGATCATCCTCGCGCGGTTCGTCCCGATCGTCAGGACATTCGCGCCGTTCGTCGCGGGCGTCGGTTCGATGACGTACGGGACCTTCATCGCCTACAACGTGGTCGGCGGCGTCGCCTGGGTCGCGATCTGCGTCTTCTCGGGCTATTTCTTCGGAAACATCCCCGTCGTCAAGCGGAACTTCTCCCTCGTCGTCCTCGCGATCATCGGCATCTCGACGCTCCCGCTCCTCTGGGAGTGGTGGAAGGGGCGTCGCGCGAATCGAGGCGCCCGGGCGTGAACAGCGGCCGCGCGCGGAGCCGCTTCCTCTCCTCCACGGCGCTCATCTTCTATGCGCTGATCCTCGGCGTCGCCCTCGGGCACCTCCTTCCCGCCGAGACGCACCCCTGGGCCTACGAGTCGTTCCGGTTTCTGTCGAAGGCGTTCATCAGCCTGATCAAGATGCTCGTCGTTCCGCTCATCTTCGCGACGATCGTCCTCGGCATCGGGAAGACGGGCGACGTGAAGGCGGTCGGCCGCATGGGCGTCAAGGCGCTCGTCTACTTCGAGGTCGCGACGACGATCGCCCTCGTCATCGGCCTCGTCTTCGCGAATCTCGTGAAACCGGGGCTCGACCTGAAACTCCCGCCGAGCGGCGACCTGGATCTCGCGAAGCCGAAAACGCTCGTCGAGACGCTGCTCCATCTCTTCCCGTCGAACGTGTTCGAGGCCATGGCGAAACAGGACATCCTCCAGATCGTCATCTTCGCGACGCTTCTCGGCGTCGCCGCCGCGCACGTCGGCGCCGAGAAGGCGAAGCCGTTCGTCGACTTTTTCGAGGCGGCCGTGGCGGTGCTCTTCAAGCTCACGGATTACGTCATGTCCCTCACGCCGCTCGGCGTCTTCGGCGCAATGGCGGGAGCCGTTTCGCATCACGGCATCACGGTCCTCGGGAGCTACGCGAAGCTCGTCGGCTCGCTCTATGGGGCCCTCGTCGTCTTCGCGCTCCTCGTCCTCGTCCCCGCCCTCAAGCTCGCGGGGGTCTCCGTCAGGCGATTCGTGAGGAAGATCCGGGAACCGTTCCTGATCGCCTTCTCGACGGCGTCGTCGGAGGCCGCTCTCCCCCGCGCCCTGGAGCGCATCGTGGAGTTCGGCGTCCCGAAGAGCGTGGCGGGGTTCGTCCTGCCCGCGGGCTACAGCTTCAACCTCGACGGCTCCACGCTCTACATCGTTCTCGCGACGATGACGATCGCGCAGGCCGCCGGCCGCCACCTCTCGGTCCTCGAGCAGGTCTCCATGTGCCTCGTCTTCATGCTCACGACGAAAGGCGTCGCCGCCGTGCCGCGCGCCTCGCTCGTCATCATTGCGGCGGGCTGCGCGAGCTTCAACCTGCCCGGCGAAGCCGGCGTCGCAATGATCCTCGCCGTGGACGAGCTCATGGACATGGGCCGCACGTCGATCAACCTCGCCGGCAACTGC
Source organism: Thermoanaerobaculia bacterium (assembly GCA_036385755.1). Lineage (GTDB taxonomy): Bacteria > Acidobacteriota > Thermoanaerobaculia > UBA5066 > UBA5066 > Fen-183. The sequence goes on along the minus strand of DASVJU010000143.1, from coordinate 18,358 downwards.
GTCGCCGCCGTCGTCGTCGCGAAATGGGAAGGCGTGCTCGGGGCCGAGGCCTCCGACGGAGCCGAAGCGGTCTGACCGGTGCTCACCGCGATCTCGCCGGAGCCCTCCGGCCGGCGCGCGACCGGGGGGTCAGCGCGCCTTCGCGGCCGCCTTGCCGGGCTTGACCGGGGCCGGAGCAGGCTTGGCCTGAGCCTTCAGAGCTGCGCGCTTCTGCTTCCACTCCTCCCACACCACGACGAGCGGAGCGGCGATGAAAATCGACGAGTACGTCCCGACGATGATCCCGATGATCATCACGAAGGCAAAGCCGCGCAGGACTTCGCCTCCGAGGAAGAAGAGGACGACGACGACGACGAAGGTCAGCACCGACGTGAGGACGGTCCGCGAGAGCGTCTGGTTGACCGACGTGTTGACGAGCTCCGGGAGCGGCGTCCGCTTGGACTTCTCGCGGTTCTCGCGGATCCGGTCGAACACGACGACCGTGTCGTTCACCGAATAGCCGATGAGCGTCAGGAACGCGGCGACGACCGTGAGCGAGATCTCGATGTTCAGGATCGAGCAGATGCCGAGCGTCGTCCACGTGTCGTGGATGAGGGCCACGACGGCGGCCGTTCCGAAGGAGGCCGAACGGAAGCGGAAGGCGATGTAGAGGAGCATCGCGACCCATGAGAAGAGGATCGCCCACGTGCCCTTCTCGCGCAGGTCCTTTCCGACCTGCGGCCCGACGTTCTCGGCCGAGAGAAGCGTGAACGGGCCGGCGAGAGTCCTCGCCTTGAGCCAGTCGGCGGTCGCGGGCGAGACTCCCGGCGTTTTCGCCGCCTCCTCGACGGAATGAAAGAGCCCCTTCTCCGACCGGGCCGCGATGATCGCCTGCACCTCGCGCCCGTACTCGACCTTCGGATCCGCGTTGGGCCGCGTCGCGAGCTTTTCGGGGTCGTCGGCGATGAGCTTCCCGAGAAGCGTGTCCGCGCCGTTCAAGTTCAGGTCGAAGGCCGCGGCGTTCGCGCCCTCGGGAAAGAGCGCCTTCGTGAGCGCCGCCGTCACTTCCTTCGAGAGGTCACGGCCTTCCTTCTTCTCGATCGGAACGCGCAGGAGAACCTGGTTCTTCTCGGGCTTGTCGAAGCGCTGGACGGAGACGACGTTCACGTTCGCCGCTTCGACGATCTTGCGGATCTCGTCCTCGTCGGGCGCTTTCGAGAACCCGTAGACGATCTGGGCACCGCCCGTGAAGTCGATGCCGAGCTTCGGGCCGCCCTTGGCGACGAGCGAGATCGTGCCGATGACGATGGAGAGGATCGAAAGCGAAATCGCGATCCACTTGATCCCGAGAAAATCGATGTTCGTCTTGTGAAACAGGCGCACGTTGGCTCCGCTCTATGCCTTAGATGGAAAGGGTCTCGACGCGCTCCTTCGGACCGTAGATCAGGTCGAAGAGCAGGTGCGACACGAAGACCGCGGTAAAGACCGAGGCCAAGAGGCCGATGACGAGAGTGACGGCGAAGCCCTTGACGGGGCCGGTGCCGAACTGAAAGAGGAAAAGCGCGGCCATGATCGTCGTCACGTGGGTGTCGACGATCGTGCCCCACGCGCGCTTGAAGCCGAGGTCGATCGCGGCCTTCGGCGCCTTGCCGTTGTCCATCTCCTCGCGGATACGCTCGAAGATGAGCACGTTCGAATCGACGGCCATGCCGATCGTCAGGATGAATCCGGCGATGCCGGGCAGCGTGAGGGTCGCGTTGATGTAGGCCATTGCGCCGAGGAGGATCAGCGAGTTCAGGGTGAGCGCGACGACCGCGTTCACGCCCGAGAGCCGGTAGTAGAAGACGACCGCGATGAAGACGCAGATCATGCCGACGATCGACGCGAGGACGCCTTTCTTGATGGAGTCGAGGCCGAGCGACGGCCCGACGGTGCGTTCCTCGAGAATGATCATCTCGGCCGGAAGCGCGCCCGAACGGAGAACGAGCGACAGGGCGTCTGCCTTCTCCGCGGTGAAGTTCCCCTCGATGATGCCGCTCTCCTTGATCTGGCTGTTGATGTTCGGCGCGGACTGGACGCGCTTGTCGAGCACGATCGCGAGGCGCTTGTTGATGTTCTCGCCCGTGACCTTCGCGAACTTCGTCGCACCGGCGGCGTTCAGGAAGAACATGACCGCGGGCTGGTTGAACTTGTCGCGGTCGACGCGCGCGTTCTTCATGTCGCGGCCCGTGACGGCGGCGGCGCGCTTGAGCACGTACCAGACCGGCGTGCGCGTGCGGGCGTCGGCGTCCTCGTTGAAGCCCTCGACGACCTCGAGGTCCTCGGGCACCGTACCGCCGTACGCGGAGCGGGCGGCCTCCATCGTCGGGAACGGACCGCCGCGGTCATCCACGAGCTTGAGCTCGAGGAGGCCCGTCGTCCCGATGATCTCCTTGACGCGGCTCGGGTCGTCCACGCCCGGAATCTCGACCACGATGCGGTCGGTGCCCTGCCGCTGGATGACGGGCTCGGCGACGCCGAGGGCGTCGACGCGATTGCGGATCGTCTCGACGGCCTGGCGCGTCGCCTGGTCCTCGATCGTGATCCGCTCGGAGTCCTTGTAGGAGATCTTCCACTCGCGCCCGCGCTGGTCGACGGACCACGCGTTCGGCGGAAGAACCGCCGTGACGAGATCCTTGAGCTTCGCGGCGTCCGTCTTTTCGTTGACCTGGAGCGCGAAGCCCGTGCCGTCCGCGGGACCGGCGGGGATCACGGGCACGCCGCGCTTGCCGCCTTCGTCCTTGAGCCGCTCGAGCGTGTCCTGGGCCTCGACCCTGAGCGCGTCCGTCGTCTTGACCTGCATGACGAGGTGGATGCCGCCGCGCAGGTCCAGACCCAGCTTGAGGCCGTTTCGGAGGACGTCCGAGGTCGTCGGGTTGGGCGGAGCCGTCGGCGACTTCTTCAGCGCCTCGTGGCCCCGCCACCAGTACGCACCGACCGAACCGAGAAGGACGGCCAACGTCACGCCGACGCGCCATCCGGTGGGCTTGTTCACGAACGCAACCTCCGGGCGCGGGCCTGTCCGGAAGGCGGCGAGAAGCCACCCGTTCGTCAGGGAGACCGCGGGATGCGCCCGGCTTCTCCGGGCGAACCGGCGGAGTCTAGCAGAACCCTCACCCCTCGGGACCCGGCAAACCCGGTGGCGACGGCCGTGAAGAATAGGCGGCCAGCGAGACGCGGGTCAGCCTCTGCACGATCTCGGGCGGGAGAGCCTCCAGAAGCCGCTCGTGCCGCCAGGCGTGACACGACACGACGAGAACCGGGCGCTCGCCGAGGACGTCCGTGGCGAGGAATCGCATCACGGCCAGGAAACGCTCGTCGTCCGCCCCGACGAGCGGGTCGTCGAGGAGAAGCGGCACGCCCGCGGCTCCCGTCCCGAGGTACCTCAGCGCGGCGAGGCGGGCCGTCAGGTGCAGCTGCTCGCGCGCACCGGTCGAAAGCCCCGACCGGATCTCGCCCTTCGTCGCGACGCGCCCGCCGCGCATGAGCGCCGAAAGAGAGAGATCGTCGCCGAACTCGAGGGCCTCGTACGGCGTCTGCCACGTCGCGAGAATCTCCTTCGAGGCTGCCTGCAGTCCGCGGCGGAAGTCGCCGTACACGGACGAGGCCGCCGCCGACAGCGTGGTGCGGGCGAGGTCGAGCGCGTCCCGAAACAGGATCGCGCGGGCCTGGGACGCCTCGGCCGCCGCCAGATCCTCTTCGACGGCGCGGGCCATCTCACCGCCTTCGCGCGCGGCGTCCGCGAGTTCGCGCTCGGCCGCCACACGCGTGTTCTCGGCGGCCGTCATCGCCGCCCGCGCGGCGTCCGCCGCCCGGCGCGCCGCCTCGGGCGTCTCGGGAAGCGCGAGCGCCTGCGGATCGACCCCCAGAAGCGAGGCGCGCCGCGCGCTCTCGTCGTCGAGACTGGCGAGGCGCGCCGCGAGATCCGCCTCTTCCCCCTCGCCGCCACCCTCCCTCCATGCCGGAAGCTCGTGGTCGAGCAGCCTCCGGAAGCGCGCGGCCTTGCGCCGGCCGACCTCCACCCCGAGCAATCCTTCGGCCAGCGGGAGAGATCCTGGGACGCCAAGCCGGCCAAGTGCATCCCGCATCCTCCCTTCCATTTCGCGGAGATCCGCCTCCTCGCGGTCGAGGCGCTCCGCCTCGCGGGCGAGAACCTCCGCGCGCAGGCGGGAGTCCTGCCGGGTCCGCGCGAGTTCCGCCAGGAATTCCAGCGCGCGCTCGGCCTCCTCGGGAGCCGGAAGACCCTCGGGCAGCGCGAGGAGCGCGCGGTGCGGCCGGAGGGTTTCGTCGAGCGACCGCAGGCGTTCCTTCGCACCGTCGCGGCGTGCCGCCAGGGCGACGACGTGGCGCCGGGGCTCCTCGGCGCTCCGCACGCGACGGTGGGCCTTGAGCATCGAGGACGTGTCGCGATAACCCGTCCCACGGGCGAGCCTGTCGAGCCGGAGACGCAGAGCGGAAAGCCCTTTCCTGAGCTCCACGGCCTTGCGCCGATTCGCCGCTTCATCTTCCCGCGCACGCGCTTCGTCTCCGAGCCGGTAGCGCGCGGCGCGGGCCCACGCGATGCCTCCGAAGAGACCGAGCGACAGGACGAACACAGCCAGCGAGGCGGTGACGTAAACCGGCGCGCCGGCGGACCGGAGCGCGAGCCAGCCGACGAACGGGACCAGGACGGCCGCGGCGCCGACGAGAGAGCGAGCGAGCCTCACCCGCTGCGTCCGTTCGCCGGCGGCGATCGCCGCCGTCGCTCCCGCGTCGGCCACGCGCCGGTCCAGCTTGACGCCCTCGAGCTCGAGCGCCGCCCGTTCCTCCTCGGCGCTGGCGAGGAAGCGGCGGTCCTCGGGCTCAAGAGCCTCGAGCCGGACGAAGTCCTCGGCGAGACCGTCCCTCCGGAGGGCGTTCCATCGTTCCTCGAGGAGGCGCTCGGCTTCGACGAGATCCCGCGCCGTCGAGAGCTCGGCCCGGAGCATCTCCTCCAGCCCCGCGCGCTCGGCATCCCCGAGCCGGATCGCGGGCCCGAAGCGGCGCGCGTTCTCCTCGTCCTCTCGCGCCGCGATCCGCTCGCTTTCGGCCGCCACGGCCCGCGCCGTCTCGAGGGCCTGCGGCCTGTTCCCGCGCTCCTCGCGAAGGCGGTCCACGACGGCGAGCGCGGCGTCCGAGAAGAGCTCGGCCTCCGGGGCCAGCTCTTTGGCCTCGTCTTCTGCCGCGCGCCGTTTCCGGAGCGTGGACCCCAGCGTCTCCCGCCGCTGCGCGAGCGCCCGCCGGTGCGCGAGGACCTCGGCGAGGGCGGCGATCTCGGCGGCGCGCCGCGCCTCGTCGCGCGTCCTCACGCATCCCGACAGGCGCGCCGAGGCCTGCGCGGCGGCGGCGCGCCGCGCCGCGAGTTCCGCCCGCCGCTGCCTCAGCGTTTCGACGCGCTTTCCCAGCCTCGCGATTTCCGTGTCCACGGAGATCTTGGAGCCCGCGGCGGGTTCCGGCATTTCGGCCCGGACCGCCTCGAGACCCTTCAGCGCGCGCACGACCGACGCCTCGCCGCCCCCCGAGTCCGCGATGCGCGCGAGCTCGACGGTCAGGCCCGCGTCGAGCGAATCGCGGTCGAGGACGTTCTGCGAGACGTAGGCCGTCGCGCGGAAAAGGGCCTCGGTGAGGCCCCCCGTCACGGTTTCGCCGAACACGTCGCGTCCTCCCGCGCGCAGGAACTCGCGGGTGCAGTCGAGGCCGCGATCGCGGTCCACGACGCGGACGGTTCCCGCCTCGAGGTCACGGTCCACGGACCAGCGGGTCTGTCCCGCAGAGACGTCGAGGCCCACGCGCAAAGGGGCGCCGCTCCGGGGCCTCCGGACTTCCCGGACGCGCCCCGCCACTCCGCGCGTCGCCGGGAGTCCGTAAAGCGCGGCGACGATGGCCTCGCAGAGCGTCGTCTTGCCCGTTTCGTTCGGATCGACCGCGAGGAGGACGCGCCCCTCGGGCCAGGCGAGATCGAGGTCGCGAAGCGCGCCGAATCCGTCGATGCGGATCCGCTCGATCTTCATCGGTCCTCGGCTTCCGGCGGCCGGATCGGCCTGCCGAGGAGCGCGTCGCGTCCGAGCCGGAGCGCCAGATCGGCGACACGGCGCTGCGCGTCGTCAGCCGCCGCGGCGCGGGCAGCCAGGAGGTCGGACGCAAAGCGGGCCTCCGCCGAGCGCGGCCCGGGTTCGGGCGCGGGCGGCTCGGTCTGGTCGCGCACGGAAAGGTGCTTCACCCGCATTGCGAGCGGCCTCAGGATATCGGCCGGCCGCGCGCCGAACACCTGCGTCCCGGTCAGAGTCACCCGCACGAGGTCCGGGGCCTCGACTCCAGCGTCCCGGAACGCGGCTTCGACCTTTTCGACGAGAGGGCCCGGCTCGAGCTCGCTCACTTCCACGGCCAGGTCCCTGACGACGCGCGTGTCGGCCGGAATCCTGTCGACCACGATCGGCGATCCGTCTGCGGGCAGCGTCACCCGGAGAAAGAACCTTGGGCCCGCCTCGTCGAGGCCGCGGCCCGTCGGGCAACCCGCATAAGCCCCGCGCGGGCGGCCCTCGTCGTCGGTCACGACGTAAACGTGATGATGGTGCCCGAGCGCCGCCCACGAGAACCCGGCGGCGGTGAGCTCGCTCGCGGAGAACGGCGCGGTGCGCTTCGTGCTCCTCGGCGAGTCGGCGCCCGCGTAGGACTCGAGGGAGCCGTGCAGGAGAAGGAGCGCGTGCGGGGTCGACGGACGAGGCGGCGGGGGCGCGAGCGGGCGTTCGACGATCACGGCGGAAGAAAGGAACGCGCGTCCGACCACGGTGACGTCGTCCCGCCCCGGAAACGGGACGGCCGCCCATTCCGGGCCGCGAAAGACGAAGACGTTCTCGGGCCAGGGCCTCATCCCGAGCGCGGACAGGAGCGCCGGATCGTAGTAGCCGCCGGGCCCGGCGAAGTCGTGGTTTCCGGGCGCCACGAAGACGGGCCGCGGCGCGAATGACGCGAAGGCCTCGAGGATGCGGTGGATCGTCGCGGGAGGGACGTTCTCGGCGTCCCACAGATCCCCGGGGACGAGCATTCCGTCGGCGCCGCATGACACCGCGGCTGCGACCGCGCGCTCCGCGGCTGCGTCCACTTCGTCCCGGCGGACGGCGCGGGCCTCGGGCGTGAAGGACAGGCCGCCGCCAGTCAGGGCGGAGCCGAGATGCCAGTCCGAGGACTGCAGAAACGTCAGGGGACGCCCGGAGGTCACCCCCTAGTTTCGCATTACGCGGCCGATTCCTTCGAGTCGGCCTCGCCGGTCGCCCCGGCGATGGCGCTGCGGTTCACCTTGATCTTGACCGTGTCGGCGATCTTGAGCCAGACGATCTGGTCCTCGACCTGCGCGATCGTGCCGTGAATCCCGCCTGAGGTGACGACCCGATCGCCCTTCTTCAGCGCGGCGAGGAGCTCCTTCTGCTTCTTCTGCTGCTTGCGCATCGGCGCGAGCAGGACGAAGTAGAAGATCACGAACATGAGGATGTACGGGACCATCTGCACGAGAGGCGAGGACGCGGCTGACGGCGCCGCCTGCAGGAGGTGGAACGGGTTCATGGAACGTCCTTTCCGACGGAGCGCGACCACTTCGGGAGCGTTTCCGCCGCCCACGCCGCGTACCGTTTCGCGTCGAGAGCCTCACGGATTCCACGCATCAAGTCAAGGATCGCGGTCAGGTTATGGACGGTCATGAGCGTCGCGGCGCTCGGCTCGCCCGCGACAAAGAGGTGCCTGAGGTACGCGCGCGAGTGCCGCCGGCACGTGGGGCACCGGCAGTCAGGATCGGGCGGCGCGTCGTCTTCGCGATAGCGGGCGTGCTTGATCGGCAGCGTGCCATGCGACGTGTAGAGGAGGCCGTGGCGGGCGGCGCGCGTCGGGAGCACGCAGTCGAACATGTCGAAGCCCTGCGCGACCGCGTGCAGGAGGTCGTCCGGCCGGCCGACGCCCATGAGATAGCGCGGCCTGCCCGCGGGAAGGAGCGGCCCCGTATGCGCGACCATCGCGCGCATCTCCTCCTTCGGCTCGCCCACCGAGAGGCCTCCGCAGGCGATGCCGTCGAGCGGCAGCGCCGCGATCGCCGCCGCGCTCTGTTCCCTGAGTCCCGGGAACATGCCGCCCTGAACGATGCCGAAGAGGGCGCCTCGGGTTCCCCCCAGCGCGTCCCGCCGTTCGACCGCCCGCCGCGCCCAGCGATGCGTGAGCTCCATCGATGCGCGCGCCGCCGCCTCCGTCGCCGGATAAGGCGTGCACTCGTCGAGGACCATCGCGACGTCGACTCCGAAATCCCCGAGCTGAAGGTCCACGGCGCGCTCGGGGCTGAGCGCATGGGGCGAGCCGTCGACGTGGCTCCGGAAGAGGACGCCCTCTTCCGAGAGCGTCCGGTTCCCAGCGAGGGACATGACCTGATAGCCGCCCGAGTCGGTGAGGATCGGCCGGTCCCAGCCGACGAAACGATGCAGCCCGCCGAGTCGCCGGACGACGTCGCTGCCCGGACGGACCATGAGATGGTAGGTATTCGCGAGCACGATCTCGGCGCCCGCTTCCTCGACGTCGCTCCACCGCGCGGCCTTGACTGTCCCCTGGGTGCCGACCGGCATGAACACCGGCGTTTCGACGGTCCCGTGATCGAGCGTCAGCCGTCCGCGCCGCGGGCCCTGCCCGCCGCCGCCCGAGGAAAGAACTTCGAAGCGAAGCATCCTCTCTAGAGGCCGACGCGGGCCGTGAGCATGAGGCCGAGCGCGCTCTTGTCGGTCCTGTACCAGCCTCCGAGATCCACCTTCGCGGGACCGATGACGACACCGGCTCCGCCCGTGAATGCCGGCGTCCTGTCGGGTGATTCGAGGTTCACCGACACGCCGCCGCGCACGACGACGAGAAGCATCGTCCACTCGACCCCCCCGCCCAGCTGCCGCACGCGCAGGCTGTCGACGAGCGTCTCGTTCGCCGTGAGGTCGTAGTCAGCCGCGACGAGAAGGCCGAGGACCGGAATCTTCACGGACGCGCCGATGCGGGCCTGCTGACCGTAGGTCACGGAGCGCCCGCGATCCGCCGCCGGTCCGTCGTCCGCGAACGGGAACGTGGGCTTGTTGATTCCCCGAAAGACCCCGCCGACGTGGACCGGGCCGAGCGACACGAGGCCGCCGAGGTCGAAGGAAAAGTCCGTGTGGGAGCGCTGCCGGCCCGTGAGCGCGCGCTGCGCGAGGTTCCACGGCTCGCCGACCTCCGTCGTGAAGGCGGACTCTTCCTTCGTATAGGTCGACCCGAACAGCGCGTGGACGGAAGCGCCCACCGTGACCCGGCCGAGGAAGAACGACATCGCCTTCGAGAGCGCGAGGTCCTGGAGCTCGAGGCCGCGAAAGGCGGCCGCGGAGTCGTTGAAGGCGATCGAGGTGGCGGGGTTCGTCCCGAGCGCCGTGTGGACGAGATCCGTCCGCGCCGTGAGGCCGCTGAATCCCCAGTCGGTGAACGAGAGCTCCCAGCCGCCGTGCGCGATCGCGAGACCCGCGAGACCGTTTCCCGAGACCCCGTTGCCCGGATCGGCGAGCGTGCGGAGCGCCCGGACGACGTCCGCGAAACTCTGCGGCTGGGAACCCGACGCGAGCGCCAACGGGTTGTTGCCCGAAAGGACGCGAAGCGGGGACAGGAAATCGCCGCTCTCTCGCGTGAGGAGGCCGGCGGAGACCGTGAACGCGAAATTCCCGTCCGGAACGGCCGCGGGGTTGTCGATCCCGGCGGCGACGTCCGGGCCGAGCCCGACAGACGCACCCCCGAGCGCGACGGAGCGCGCGCCGAAAGGAGAGAATGGCATCTGGGCGCGGGCGGCGCCCGCCCACAGGAGGGTGGCCGCAACCGCCGCGAGGACCTGTTTCTTGGGCGGAGCGGACCGCGTCGGCATAAGGGCCCCCAGTGTACGGTCAGAGGGTGCGTTGACCCTGAAAAACTAAGGATGCTATGTTCCGGCCCGTTTTGCAGGAGGCGAATTGCCGGATCTCGGAAACAAACACAACTGCTTCAAATGCGGGACGAAGTTCTACGACCTGAGGAAAACGCCCGTCCACTGCCCGAAGTGCGGCGTCGACCAGAAGGACGCTCCCCCGCAAGCCACGTCTCCCGTCGTGCTCCACGCAGCGCGCCGGGCGAAGCGTGACGAGTTCGCCGATCCGGACGTCTTCGACCGCAATCGCGAGGACGAAGACGTCGCCACCGGCGAGCCGGAGGACCCGGCGGCCAAACGCGTGGATGACGACGAAGAGCTGCCCCTCGGCGAGGCCAAGACGCTCGAAGGCACGGGGGACTCCGAAGACGACTACTGACCGCGCGCGCCGTCCCCGCCCCGTCTTCGTGGCGATCGGCCTGGGATCGAATCTCGGAGGAAGAGAAAGATTTCTTAGAAAGGCGATGGAGGCCATCGCGCCCCACATGCGGCAGCTGCGCTCTTCCCCTTTCTACGAATCGTCTCCCGTCCCTCCCATTCCCCCTCAGCCGGACTACCTCAATGCGGTCGTCGTCGGGCGGACGAGACTCTCGGCCCCGGCCCTCTTGACCTTTCTAAGAAAATCCGAATCTGCCGCCGGCAGAAAGAGGGCGCGCGGAACACGGAACGGCCCGCGCCCCCTGGACCTCGACCTCCTCCTCTACGGCAACCAGCAGATCCGTTCTCGCGCCCTCATCGTGCCGCACCCGCGGATGACGACACGCCTCTTCGTCCTCGTTCCGCTCGCGGACGTTGCCGCGCGGCGCGTCGTGCCGGGGACCGGGAAAACGGTGGCGCGGCTTCTCGCCGAGGCAAGGCGCGACTCGACGGAGCGCGTCAGGCTCGCCGGGCCGGTCCGACGGTCGGCGCGACCTCTCGCGCCCGGAACGGCCGCTTCATAGTCATTTCGTCGAGAGCGCGGCAGAGAGCGGAAGGGCCCGCGATTCCACACGGAGCTGGTCGTTCGGCAGCGTGACGCGCATCCCCGGCGGCACGGAGGCCGTCAGCCAGACGCTGCCACCGATGACGCAGCCCTTCCCGATGACCGTCTCGCCCCCGAGGATAGTCGCGCCCGCGTAGATGACGACATCGTCCATCACGGTCGGATGGCGCTTCCTGCCCCGGATCAGCTCGCCGCGCTCGTTCTTCGGGAACGAGACCGCGCCAAGGGTGACCCCTTGATACAGCTTGACGCGGTCGCCGATGTCCGTGGTCTCGCCGATGACCGTCCCGGAGCCGTGGTCGATGAAGAACGACCGGCCGATGCGCGCGCCGGGGTGGATGTCCACGCCGGTCTCGAGATGCGCGAACTCGGTCATGATGCGCGGAATCAGCGGCACTCCGAGGTCGTAGAGCGCGTGCGCGAGGCGGTACGTGAACACCGCCTTCAACCCCGGATAGGCAAGGATGATCTCGTCCAGGCCCGTCGCCGCGGGATCGCCGTCGAACGCGGCCCGCGCGTCCGCGGCGAGAAGGTCGGCAATCTCGGGCAACGTCTCGAAGAAGCGTGTCGCGAGGTCCAGCGCGTTTTCGCTCGAGCGCGCTCCGTCGGGCAGAGCCTTCTCGATCTCGCACGCCAGCCTCAGATGGATGCGAAAGAGGACGTCTCCGAGATGGTCGCGCAGGTTCGCGCGGTAGAGCACGGTGTGGCCGTAGAAGCCCGGATACACGACCTCCTGCAGCATTCGCAGGATCTCGATGATCTCCTTCTTCTGCGGCTTCGGCGGAGCGTCGACCGCCGAAAGAACGGGCCGGTTTTCAGCCCCCGTCACGATCCGGTCGATGGCCGCGCGCAGCCGCGTGACTCCCATGCGACTCATTCTCTCACCGCCCGGCCCATTCCTTGAGGAGCTGCCCGGCCTCTTCCTGCGTCTTGCGATTCTCCACGAGATCGTCGGGGTCCGGCGTCTCGGCGAGGATCTTCTCCAGCATCGCCCGCGCCTCGGCGCGGCGGGAGGACTCGTAGTCCCACATGGCCTCGGCGAGAAACTGGCGCCCGACGAGATTCCGCGGCCCGGCCCCGACCGCGAGACGGAGGTTCTTCAGGGCCTCCGAGCGCGACGCCCATCCCGTGAGAAACGGAACGGCGGGAGTCTGATGGTGCAGGCGGCCCAGCACACGGTACCCGCCTCCGCCGTCGTACGCGGGGTCGAGCAGAATGACCGCCTGGGCATAGTCGCGGATTTTTGCGGCGGCCCCCTGCTTCACGGCGGCGGTCTTCCCGAAGGCGAGCGCCCACTTGCCCCAGTCCACGGAAGCCCACAGGAACGACGGGACGGCGGCCGGATTTCCCTTGACGTATGGGACGAGCTCCACGGGCGTCGCCTTCCCGAGATCCCGGTGCGCATCCCGGCCGGCCTCGCGCCGCAGAATCGAAAGGGCCTGTTCGGCCACCGTGCGCCCTTCGTCGAAGATCGTCCGTTTCGCGGCGGAATCGTCCGTCGTGTGCTCTCCCTTGAAGTAGAGCGCGCGCATGAGGCGCCAACGCAACTCGAGCGACTCCGGTTCCGCGGCGAGGGCCGCGCGACAGGCGTCGATCGTGAGATCGATCGGGGCCGAAAGAGCGTGCCCCCCCTTCGACCCCTCCGCGCGAAGCGCCCAGAGCCGGTCGATGTCGTCCGGCTTCGGCACGGGCTCGGATGCGCAGAGGAGAGCGGGAAACAGGGCGAAGAGGCAGGACAGCATGGAGGGTCGCCGCATGACGTCCACTATACTGGCGCGCCTCTTGCGAAGAGGCTCACCCACGAAACACGAGGTGCCGCCGTGGCCGACCAGGACCCCAAACCCGAGCCCAAGCCTCCGTCTCTCCAGTTCTCGATCGACGACTCGGTCGCGAACGGCGTCTACGTGAATTTCGCGAACATCATTCACAACCCTGCCGAATTCGTGCTCGACTTCGGCCGCGTGGTGCCGGGCCGAAGCGACGTGCGCGTCCTCTCGCGCGTGCTCACGACGCCCGTCCACGCCAAGCAGCTCCTGAACGCCCTCGCGCAAAACGTGGCCCAGTACGAGAAGACGTTCGGCACGATTCGCACCGACTTCGAAGCGCCAAGGCCGGGCGGCACCGAGTCGTTTCGACCCAACTGACGGCGCAAGACGAGACGCAAGACAAGGAAGATCACGACCGATGAACACGCGAAAGCTCTTCGTTCTCTCCCTCGGCCTGTCGCTCGGCCTTTCCGCCGGTTTCTCTCCCGGGGCCGCGGCCGCGCAGAAGAAGACCGGGGTCCCGGCGTCCGCGGCCCCCGCCCCCGCCCCCGCGGCGCCGATCTTCGATTCGGACGCGATCGGACAGAAGCAGATCGCCGACTATCAGAAGGTAGCCCTCGACTCCGGGCGCCGGCTTCTCCTCATCTTCGGCACGAACGAATGCGTCCCGTGCCGCGCGTTCAACGGCGCGATCCACGAGAAGCGGTTCTTCTCGGCGTTCATCAACCAGTTCATTCCCGTGTACATCGACGTCTCGAGCGGGACGAACGCCTCGCTTCTCGTCGACTACAACATAAACCCGGCGGCCGAACAGCCCGGCATCGTGATCCTGATGCCCGACGCGCGCATCATGGACGTCCTCGCGCAGGGCGAGATGGCCGCGCTCGCCCGGAAGGGAGACGCCGCAGTGCAGGAGTTCTTTCTGGCGCGCTTCCTGAAGACCGAAAAGTAGCGCGCCGCAATTCCCAGGGCGGCCCGCGCTCTGGCAGAATCAGGCTGGTGGCATCCCCCAGAAGCGCGCCTCAGCTCGCGCCGGACTCCGGCGATCTGTTGCTCGTGGCCGCCGGGGACAGCGCGGCGCTCTCGCGTCTCGTGACGCGGTGGAGTCAACCCGTCTATGCGTTTTTCGAACGGACACGCGAGCCGTCCGCCGCCACGGAAGCCGCTCTCGCGACGTTCGAGCGGCTCGTCGCGAGCTCGCCGCGCTACGCGCCCTCTGTTCCGTTCCCCTCGTTTCTCTGGGGAATCGCCGTGAAGATCGTCCAGGACGGAAAGACCGGCGACGTCCTCGAGATCCCCGCTTCGAAGCTGGCCGAGTCGGCGGCCGCGCGGACGGCGCTCGTGCGGTCGGCCATCGCGGCCCTGCCGCCGGCCGAACGCGCGGCTTTCCTCCTGACCCGCGTCGCGCGCCTCTCCGCGGCCGCGGCCGCCGAGGCCATGGGCGTCTCCGAAGCCGACGTGCGGCGCCGTCTCGTGCGCGCGCTCGAATCCCTCCGGACGTCTCTCGTTCCCCTTCTCGAGAATCCGGCCGCGCCGGGCTCCCAGGGCGAGCCCGACGGCGGCCCCACCGGAGCCGCCTCGTGACCTGCGACGAGCTGCGCGAGCGGATCGTCGACTCGGCGTCGGCATCGCAGGGCGGCCACGCACCCGTCGTCGCTCACCTCGAAGAGTGCCCGGTCTGCCGCGCCGCGGCGCGCGAATACGGGGCTCTCGACCGGCTCGTGAGGACCGCGCTTCCCCCCGTGCCGCCGACCGACTTCGAGGCGCGGTTGCGCCTTCGCCTGTCCGTCGGATCCCGGCACCCTCTCTCGAGCGCGTGGCTTCTGGGTGGCGCCGTGGCCGTACTCGTTCTGGCGGCCTTCCTCGCGCCACGCTTTCTTCGGGCGCGCCCGAAGACCGAGACGCCGCCACCCGCGGAGCCCGCTTCCGCCCTCCTCCCGGGCGCGCCGGCCCCCGTGCCGGAAGCGCCCCCTCCCGACATCGTCGCCGTGCACTCGACGCCGATCTCGTTTCAAACCGCGCCGCTCAGCGCGGAGGAGAAGGCGGAGGCCCTCGCGCTCCACGATTTCGATTTCCTCAGTTCCTTCCGGACGCTCGCGCGCCTCGACGCATTCTTTCCCGAGCCCGTCGGCCCTCGCGCTCCCGTGCCGGTTCCGGCTGGTGGCTTTCCGTCGCACCCGCCCGACACGCCCGATGCGATCACCGGGCGCATTCTCGACTGGCAGCGCGCTCCCCGGGCGGACCGCGCCCGCCTCTCCGGGCTCGAAAAATCGTTTCGCGATCGCCCCGAGGAGGAACGCTCGCTCCTCGAGGAACGCTGGACGCTCGTCCACGACTTCTCCGAGGACCAGCGCGCCGGACTGCGCCGGCTCGCGAGCCGCATGGACGAGCTCGACTCGCGCGCGCACGACCGGCTCGAATCCGAAATCCGGCTCATCGGGCACCTCCCGAAAGAGCAGAGGGTGGCGCGCTGGCGCGCGCTCCCCTTCGCCAGGCCGCTCACCGGGCAGGAACTCGCGAGCGCGGAGAGGCTTCTTCTCTCCCGCTGAGGGTCCCGTAGACTCCCGGACCATGGCCGCGACAGACCGGACGCCCGCTCCCGCTTTCCAGCCCTGGATCCCGGCGACGGAAGCGCCGGCCGAGTTCACCTTCCGCGCGGTCGCCCTCGGGTCGATCCTCGGAATCGTCTTCGGGGCCGCCTCCGTCTACCTCGGCCTGAAGGTCGGCCTCACGACCTCGGCCTCGATCCCGATCGCCGTCATGGCGATCACGATTCTGAAGAAGCTGGGGAACTCGACGATTCTCGAGAACAACATCGTGCAGACCACGGGGTCGGCCGGCGAATCCGTGGCCGCCGCGGTCGTGTTCACGATTCCCGCCCTGATCTTCCTCGGTTTTCCAATGAAGATTCCGGTGACGTTTCTCATTGCGCTCACGGGGGGCGTCCTCGGCGTCCTCCTCATGATTCCGCTGCGGCGCTACCTGATCGTGAAAGAGCACGGCACGCTGCGCTTTCCCGAGGGCACGGCCTGCGCCGAGATCCTGATCGCGGGCGAACAGGGCGGAACGTCCGCGAAGAAGATCTTCTTCGGCATCGGCCTCGGCGCGACGTTCAAGCTCGCGACGAAGCTGCTCGGCGTCTTCAAGGACAACGTGGGGCGCTCGTTTTCCTTCTACCCGGGCTCCCGCCTCGAGTGCGAGACGTCGCCCGAGCTCCTCGCCGTGGGCTACATCATCGGATACGAGACGAGCGTCGTCATGGTCGCGGGCGGACTCCTGGCGGCGCTCATCCTCGGGCCGATGGTCGTGTTCTTCGGAAGCCACCTCACAGAGCCCCTGGCCCCCGCCACGACTCTCATCCGGGACATGGACTATGGCGCCCTGAAGGACAAATACCTGCGCTACATCGGCGCGGGGGCCGTCGCGATGGGAGGGATCCTCGGTCTCGTGCGCTCGGCCCCGGCGATCTGGGAGTCTCTCGCCGCGTCCGTGAAGCAGCTCCGCGGAGGCTCCGGCGAAGGGGCGCGGGTCTTGAGGACGGAGCGCGACACGCCGATCACGTGGGTCCTGTTCGGTTCGCTCGCGATCGTGGTCTTCATCACGCTCGTGCCCGTCTTCCGCATGAACGTGCTCGGCGCGGCCCTCATCGTCGTCTTCGGTTTCCTGTTCTCGGTGGTGTCCGCGCGCATCACGGGTCTCGTCGGCTCGTCCTCGTGTCCGCTCTCGGGCATGACGATCGCGGTCGTCATCGGAAGCTGCCTCATCTTCCTCGCCGTCGGCTGGACGGGACCGAGCTACTCCTATCTCGCTCTCGTCGTCGCCGCCGTCGTGTGCATCGCCATCTCGAACGCGGGCACGACGGCGCAGGACCTCAAGACGGGGCATCTCGTCGGCTCCACGCCGCGCGCCCAGCAGGCCGCCATCCTCGCAGGCGTCCTGACCTCCGTCCTCGCGATCGGCTGGACGACGTGGGCCCTGAACGCCTCGGAGACGAAGGTCACGAAGCTCGCGTCGCCGATTCCCGTCCCCGCCGCCTCGCTCGCGGCGGCCGAGGACGAAAAGGGCCCGGACGGACGGGCCTACGCCTTCGTGAAGATCGGCACGGGAGACGTCGCCGCGCTCGAACCCGGCAACTATCTCGTCGACCGCGCGTCCGGCACGGCCCTCTTCCACCGCGTCGACGGGATCGGGAACCGCAACTTCCCCGCCCCGCAGGCGAACCTGATGGCCGTGCTCATCGCCGGCCTCCTCGACCAGAAGCTGCCCTGGGGTCTCGTCCTCATCGGCGCGGCGATCGCCGTCTTCATCGAGCTTCTGACCGGACATTCCCTCACGTTCGCGGTAGGCGTCTACCTGCCCCTCTCCAGCACGATGCCCATCTTCATCGGCGGGCTCGTGCGCAAATTCGCCGACCGGAAATACGGCCGCGTGCCCGACGACGCGAGCGAGAGCGAAGGCACGCTCCTCTCGTCCGGCCTCATTGCCGGCGGCGCGCTCGTGGGCGTGCTCGTGGCGTTCCTGCACTTCCCCGTGTTCCGGCTCGGATTCGATGAAGAGCTCGACCTGCCGAAGCTCGCTCTCGGACCACGATTCTGGCCCGCCGCCTTCGGCTCGGACGTCCTCCCGCTCGTCGCCTTCGCGGTCCTGGCCTACCTGCTCTATCGGGGAGCGAAAGCGAAAACCAGGGAAACGGCCTGAAAGGCGTTCAGGTCCGGGTCAGCGGTCGGTCAGCGTTCCGCGGCCGCGAGCGGCGAGGCGAGGGCAGCCTGCGCTTCGAGCTTCGCGATGAGCGCCGCGCGACGCGCCGCGTCGAGGTTCTCGGACCCGGCCCTCAGAATGTCGGGATTGCCGTCGATCGAGCGGCGGAACAGGAAGTCCTGCACCGCTTTCGCGTCCACCCGCGTCGTCTCCCGAAGCAAGCCGGCCACGGCGCCGATCATGACGGGGTTCTGCTCGTCGAGGAGCGCTTCTGCCAGGGTCAGCACGGCCGCGGCTTCCCGGTGGCCGTCCGTCACGAGACCCGTCGCCGCGAGCACGGCGAGATGCCGCTTGCCGACGCTCTTCAGCTTCGCCCACTTCTTCACGACCGCCATTTTCGCTGGCTCGAGGCCCAGCGCCGGAGCGGCAATGCGCGCGCCGAGCACCTCGGCGACTTCCAGATCGTCGGCGACCGCGCTCCACTTTTCGACCTTCGCAAACAGGCCCGACTTGAACTCCTTCTGCTGCCGCTCGAGAAGCTCGAGTGCGACGAGGATCTCCTCGCGCACCCTGCGGGCTACGGCCGCGTCGACGAGCGCAAGAGCAACCGGGTAGTCGATCGCGGGCTTCGCCTTCGTCTGGATGTCGCGCGCGATCGATCGGACGAAGGAGGAACGGACCCCGAGAGCCTTGAGCGGGCTCTTGGAAACAGCCCCTTTGGACTTGTCTCCACGATCTGAGCGTCCGTCCAGACGTGAATCCAGAGCGACCCGGATGTCCTTGAGTATCAGCGCGGCAGACGGTGCGGCCTTGACCATATGCAGGTGTCGATTCTAGCATACCGATTGACCACTTTCGGCCCCCTCCCCACCCGGATTTTCACCGAGAGGACCCCGCGTTGAACCCGTAAACACCTCCACGAGAGGTAGTTACAAAGAG
>DASVJU010000142.1:0-4177 GCA_036385755.1 Thermoanaerobaculia bacterium | reverse complement strand
ACGCGCCCGCGCGCCGGAACCGGCGCCCGTGGGACCTCGACCCATTCGGCCACCCGCCGGCTGTATTCCTCCACCATCCGGAACTCGCCGCCGAGCGCGGCGGCGCCGATGCCCACGTGCGTCCAACTCGGGTCGAGGGCGGTGCGGCGATGGCCGTCGTCGGGGGGCCGCTCGGCCATCATCTGGCCGTGGGCGTCGAGAAGGAGGCGGGACACCTCCGACTCGTTCACGTCGGCTCCGGTCCGCGTCAGCGCGCTGAAATTCTCGCCGTGGTAATCGACGCCGCCCGCGAGGGCCCACCGGAGATAAGGCGGCCGGCCGGCGGTGTCCCAGTGGCCCGAGGAGCGCGACGTGGCCGCGTCGAGGCAGAAGGCGTCGCCCACGCGCGCGCCGAGGAGATCGTAAGAGACCGGCGCCGCTCCCGCGGCTCGCCGCTCGCGGTTCAGGCGGTCGAGGAGGCGCGCCTTGGCCTCGGGAAACCTCTCCGTGAAGGGCCCGGCCGCCGCGCCCCCGCCGCGGCGCGCGACAGGAACGGGCGCCGCCGCGCGGCTCATGGGCAGAGACGCGCACGCCGCCGCGAGCAAGGCCGCGGCCCAGACGAAACATCGATGCGCCATCGGGGGCCGCGGCACCGTAGAATCCTACGGCCTCATGATCCGTTTCGGTACCTCCGGCTGGCGCTCGATCCTCGGCGAGGAATTCACGTTCCCGAACGCGCGGCGCGTCGTGACCGCGATCGCCCGCGTCGCGAAAGCCTCGGGCGACCCGCTCCGCGGCCTCGTCGTCGCGTCGGACACGCGGTTCCTGAACGAGCGGTTCGTGGACGAGGCTTCGCGGGTCCTCGCGCGCGAGGGCGTCCGGCCGCTCCGCGCGGCCCGCGACGTCCCGACGCCCGTCGTCGCGTTCACGATCCGCGAGAAAAAGGCGCTCGGCGCGATCAACTTCACGGCCTCGCACAACCCGCCCGAGTACAACGGCATCAAGTTCTCGACCGCCGACGGCGCGCCCGCGCTGCCAGACGTGACCGCGAAGATCGAGGAGGAGATCGCGAAGACGTCGGACGCGGACGCGGCGTCCGCGCCGGCCGCGGACACGCCGACCTTCGACCCGACCGAGCCCTACCTCGCCGAGCTCCTTCGCCGGGTGGACGGGGCGGCGATGAAGAAGGCCGGTTTGCGCGTCGCCGTGGACCCGCGCTTCGGCACGTCGCGCGGCTACCTCGACGCCTTCCTCGTCAGGGCCGGCGTCGACGTCCACGTCATCAACGGCCACCGCGACCCGTACTTCGGAGGCCTCTCGCCGCAGTGCGACGCGCCGAACCTTCTCGCCCTCGGAAAGGTCGTCGTCTCCGAGAAGCGTGCGATCGGGCTCGCGACGGACGGCGACGCGGACCGCTTCGGCGTCCTCGACGCCGACGGGACGTACGTGAACCCGAACCACTGCCTGATGCTCCTCGCGGACCGCCTCCTCCCGAGGCGCAAGCCGGGCGACTCCCGCGGCATCGCGCGCTCGGTCGCGACGACGCACGGTCTCGACGCGGTCGCGAAGGCCTGCGGCGCGCCCGTCTTCGAGACGGCCGTCGGCTTCAAGTACATCGGCGCGCTGCTGCTCCAGGACAAGATCGTGATGGGCGGCGAGGAGTCGGCCGGCTTCACGATGGAGGGCCACGTGCCCGAGAAGGACGGCCCGCTCGCGTGCCTCCTCCTCGCCGAGCTCGTGGCCGAGACCGGCAAGGGACTTGGCGCGCTCCTCGCGAACCTCTTCGAGCGCGTCGGACCCTTCTGGCCCGACCGCGCGGATACGCGCCTCGACCCGAAGCTCGCCGAAACGATGAAGAAGAGGCTCGCGGAGAACCCCGATTCGTTCGCGGGGCTGAAGGTCCAGTCGATCGACCGGACGGACGGCCAGAAGCTCCTCCTCGGCGACGGCCGCTGGATCCTCTTCCGCGCCTCGGGCACCGAGCCCGTCGTGCGCATCTACGCGGAATCGGCTGACAAACGGGAGACGAACCGGCTATTGGAAGCAGCGAAGGAATATGTTCTCAGAGGGTAAGGGGTAGCCACATGCACGCCATCGAAAGCATTCACGCCCGCGAGATCCTCGATTCCCGTGGCAACCCCACCGTCGAGGTCGAGTGCCTCCTCGAGAGCGGCGCCTCGGCCCGCGCGGGCGTTCCCTCGGGCGCCTCGACCGGCTCGCGCGAGGCGCTGGAGCTGCGCGACGGCGACAAGAAGCGTTACGGCGGCAAGGGCGTTCTTTCGGCCGTCAAGAACGTCAACGAGACGATCGCGCCCGAGGTGCTCGGGATGGACGCGCGGCAGCAGGCCGAGATCGACCGCCTCATGATCGAGCTCGACGGCACCGAGATGAAGACGGCCCTCGGCGCGAACGCGATCCTCGGCGTCTCGATGGCGGTCTGCCGCGCGGCGGCCGAAGCCTGCGCGCTCCCGCTCTTCCGCTACCTCGGCGGCACGGGCGCCGTGACGCTGCCCGTCCCGATGATGAACGTCGTGAACGGCGGCGCGCACGCGGACAACCCGCTCGACATCCAGGAGTTCATGCTCGTCCCAGCCGGGTTCAAGACGTTTCGCGAGGCGCTGCGCGCCGGGGCCGAGGTGTTCCACGCGCTGAAGGGAATCCTGAAGGGAAAGGGCCTCGCGACCGGCGTGGGAGACGAGGGCGGATTCGCTCCGAACGTCGACTCCACGCGCGCGACGCTCGACCTGATCGTGGACGCGATCGGCAAGGCCGGGTATCACGCCGGCAAAGACGTGTTTCTCGCGCTCGACAGCGCGGCTTCCGAGTTCTTCGAGAAGGGCTCCTACTCTCTCGAGGGAAAGCAGGTCTCGCCCGAAGGCATCGTCGCCTTCTACGAAGGCCTCGCCAACGACTATCCCATTCTCTCGATCGAGGACGGCTGCGCCGAGGCCGACAAGGCGGGTTGGAAGCTCCTGACGCAAAAACTGGGGACGACACTCCACCTCATCGGCGACGACAACTTCGTGACGAATCCGAAGATCCTGAAGCAGGGGATCGCCGACGGCATCGCGAACGGCCTTCTCGTGAAGGTGAACCAGATCGGCACGATCACGGAGACGCTCGAAGCCGTCCGCATGGCCCAGACCGCCGGGTACGTCACGGTCATTTCCCACCGCTCGGGAGAGACCGAGGACACGACGATCGCGGATCTCGCCGTCGCCGTGAACGCGGGCTTCATCAAGACGGGATCTCTCTGCCGCTCCGAGCGCATCGCGAAGTACAACCGGCTCCTCCGCATCGAAGAGGATCTGGCGGAGACGGGGGTCTATCCGGGCCTCGCCGCGAAGAAAGCCTGACGCGCGCGGTCGTTCTGCGCGAAAATGATTCGTGAGGTTTGAACGGATCGTCGGCGGGAAGGGTCCGCCCCGTCTCGTCGGGGTGAAGAAGCTGCCTGCGCCGGGCCGCCGCGAAGAGTCCCGCCCGCTGCCCGAGCTGATGCCCGACACGCCAGCGCCGGCCTCCGGCGCCCGCCCGGACGGCAGGCACGTGAGACCTGCCTCGTACGTCGCCATCTCGCTCGTCTTTTCTCTCCTCGTGTTCGGCTTCTTCCTCCTCAGCCCCAGCGGCCTTCTGAAGGTGAGGAAGCAGCGCATCCAGCTCGCCGCGATGCAGGCCGACGTCGAGAAGCTGTACGCGGAGAATCGCCGCCTCGAGGAAGAGGTCGTCGCGTTGAAGACCGATCCGAAGGCCGTCGAGAAGATCGCCCGGGAGACGCTGAACCTCGTGAGGCCCGGAGAGGTCGTTCTCCTCCTGCCCGAGGGCTGGCAAGCCCGCGTGAAGCCGCCGGCCGCTCCCGCAGCGCTTGCCGCGCCTGCAGCGCCCGCGCCCGCCCCCGCTCCGACGCCGCGTTGAGACCGGCTCCTCAGGGTGCTCAGGGAGCCGCGGCGCCGTCAGGGGACAGACGCGAGATCGGCCGCCACCTCGGCCGCGTGCTCCGCGGGCGAAACGCTCCCGTAGATCTTCGCGATCGTTCCCTTCGAGTCGATCAGGAACGACTTCCGTTTCGCGAACCCGAACGGGAGGCCGACGCCGTAGCGCTTGATGACGGCCCCGTCCTCGTCCGCGAGGAGGCGGAACGTCAGGCCGTTCTTTCTCGCGAAACGCTTTTGTGTTTCTACGTCGTCCTTCGACACGCCCA
>DASVJU010000141.1:0-4106 GCA_036385755.1 Thermoanaerobaculia bacterium | reverse complement strand
GGCTGCCCGTGGACACGCGCCGGGCGGTATGTCCACCGCCGGACCGCGTCCACCGCGGCCTCCGTCATGCCCGCAGGTCCGGCCGTGAGCACGTCGATGCGGCCGACGGAGCCACTCCCTTCCACGACGATCCGCAGCATGACGTCGCCGCTCAGGTTCAGCCGGCGGGCCGCGTCCGGGTAACGGGCGTCCACGCGCGAGACGAGCACGGGGACCTCGGATCCTTCGGGAAGCGACACGAGCGGCTCCTGCGGGAGGATCGGAGCCGGCGAGGCCGGGGGCGGGGCGGGGGCCCGCCCGGCGCCCGCGACGGTGGGCGGCATCGGGACGACGCCCCCCGGGGTCGGGTGGAGATCCCGGTCCGGCACTCCGAGCGACTGCACTTCGGGCACTACCCCGCGGCCGGCGGACCGCTCCTGTCCCGCGGTCACGGCGGACGGGAGGAGGCGCACGGAGCGCGCGGGGACGAAGGCCAGCATCTTTCCCGCGAGGCGGACGCCGAAAAAATCGTGATCCGAGAGCACGACGTCCACGTCGTCGCCGTCCTCGAGCGTGCCCCACCGGGCGGCGCCGTAGTCGGGAGCCAGAAGCACCGGACAGGACTCGACCGCCCGCGCCGGCTGCGGCGCGAATCCCGCCACCGCTTCGGCGCGCTTCTCGCGCGCCTCGCGATCCGGCCTGCGCTCGAAACTGCCGGCCGGAATCCAGAGGTCCCGACGGTCCGCCACGACGTGGACCGCGTCGCCCCGGGACTCGAGCACCTTGAGCTCCGTCCCGCGCGGCAGCATGAGGACCTGCGGCGCTTTCGGGGCCGCATCGGCGCGCGCCGGGACGCGCTCGAGCGTGACGACGGCGCGGTCGTCCGGCGGCCCGGCCAGAGGCGGAGCGGGAGGGCCGCTCTTGCGGCAAGCGCCCCCCATCGCGAGAGCGAAGCAGGCGGCGGCAACGAGACGGCGTGTCAGGGGCGACCCATCAGCGTGGCGAGAATCGCCTTCTGCACGTGGAGGCGGTTCTCCGCCTCGTCGAAGATGACGGAACGGGGCCCGTCGCAGACGCTGGCCGCCACTTCCTCGCCGCGATGCGCCGGGAGGCAGTGCATGAAGACGGCATCGGGATTCGCGAGGGCGAGAAGCTCGTCCGTGACGGTCCAGCCTGCGAAGTCCCGCACGCGCTTCTGCTGCTCGGCCTCCTGCCCCATCGACGCCCACACGTCGGTGTAGACGACGTGGGCGCCCGCCACCGCTTCCTCTTTCGAATGCGTCACGAGGAGGGTGGTTCCCGCCGCCGCCGCGTCCGCGCGCGCGTTCGCCGTGACGGATGCATCGGCCTCGTAGCCGGCGGGCGTCGCGACGGCGACGTTCACGCCGCATTTCGGCCCTCCGTACATCAGCGAGTGCGCCATGTTGTTGCCGTCGCCGACATACGCGAGCCTGAGACCCGCGAGCGCCCCGAATTTCTCGTGCATCGTGAAATAGTCCGTCAACGCCTGACAGGGATGGAGAAGGTCCGTGAGGCCGTTGATGACCGGGATCGTCGCGTGGCGGGCGAGCTGGACGACCGTGTCGTGCGCGAAGGTGCGCGCCATGATTCCGTCCACGTAGCGCGACAGCACGCGGGCCGTGTCCGCGATCGGCTCGCCGCGTCCGATCTGAATGTCGCGTGCCGACAGGAACTGGGCGGCACCGCCGAGCTGCGTCATCCCCGCCTCGAACGAAACGCGCGTCCTCGTGGAGGACTTCTCGAAGATCATGGCGAGGATTCTCCCGGAGAGAGTCGCCCGGAAGTCCTTCGGGCGCGCCTTCATGCCGGCGGCCAGCGTGAAGAGCGCCGCGACGTCGCTCGCCGACAGGTCGTGGATCGAGATCAGATCTTTCTGAAACATGGCTTCCTTTCTATACCGGATCGCGCACGAGCGGCATCGTCATGCAGCGGGGGCCGCCCCGGGCGCGCGAGAGCTCGGGCGCCGAAAGCAGGATCGCGTGCTTGCCGGGTTTCCGGAGGTCGAGCGACTCTCGCCCCAGAAGGAGATCGTCGTCGGCCACGACTGTGTAGCCATTATGGGAAAGCGTCTCCGCCGTGCGTTCGTTGCGGTCGTAACAGAGGATGACGCCGGGGGCGAGGGCGAATGCGTTCGCGCCGTCGGTCCACTGTTCGCGCTGCTGATCGATCGGATCCAGGCCCCCGCACAGGATCGGCGCGAGGTCGATGCCGAGCGCGTGGAGCGCTGACAGCAGGTCGTCCTTCGTCGTCCAGGTGATCTCCCGGGGCGTGAGGTCGGCCTCGTAGACGTCCGCCTCTTCGGCGCCGCCCGACAGAATCATCGGGCCGTAGCAAAGGCATTCGCCCGAGGAGATCCGCGTGAAGACGGTATCGAGGTGCATCGTCGCCCGCTGCGGCGGGATGGCGACGACGAGGATCTTGCGCACCGCCGACCCCTCATGGCGGAGCGCTTCGGCGAGGCGCTCGATCGTGGTCTTTTCCGTGCGCTCCGAGTAGCCGATGACGAGCACTTCGGGGGAGAGCACGAGGACGTCGCCCCCCTCGAGCGTCGGACGCATGCGTGCCCACGCAAGGTCGCGGCCCTCGCCCGCCGCGAATTCCTGGAACCAGAAGCGGGGCTCTCTCCCCGCGAATCGGGGATGGTGGGTGAACACGGCGCCCGAGAGAAGCGGCTCGCGCCATCTCGCGCGCGTCGCCATCGAGCCCCTCACGACGCGGCGGCCCACGACGGTGGCCGGATCGCGCTGGAAGAACCAGTTCGGAAGGGGCGGGAGCAGGTAGAGGGAATCGAGCGAGCCGGTGATTGAGGGATCGGGGCGCTCGACGCCCTCGACGAGGGCCGCGGCGAGACGGGCCGGCGGCAACTCGTTGAGCGCGAAGAGGACGGCCGGAGGCCACGCCAGAAGCATGGAGAGCTCCGTCAGCACCTCGTTGCGCGCGTGAGGATCCCTGAGAACCTCCTCGAGGAGATCCTGGACGTCGAGCACCTCGTCGGCGACGAACCGAAGCACCTGCCGGAACCGGCGGTGCTCTTCGCGCGCACGCGCCCCGAAGAGGATGTCGTCGAAGAGCAGATCCTGCATCATCGACGGCACCATGCGGTCGATCTCGCGGCCGGGCTCGTGCACGAGAACCGTCCGCAGGCGGCCGATCTCGGAGTCGACTGAAAGCGTCATGGCGGGCCTCGAAGCGGCGGCCGGGCCGCCGCAGGAATGCTAACCTGAAGCCTCGAGATCGTCGTCATGAGCGAGGAAGTCGAATTCATCGTCTGTCTCAACTGCGACACGCCGTGCTACTTCTTCGAGTACGAGGAGACGAAGGGCATCAAGAGCGCGTTTTGCAACATCTGCGGCAACGACGAGCCGAAGGAATTCCGGCTGCCCACGGACGACGAGGTCGAGGAGTGAGCCGATGAGCGACTTGCCCGACTCTCCCATCGACCGCTACGAAAACCCCCTCACGAGCCGGTACGCCTCGGCCGAGATGTCCGCGCTGTTCTCGGCGCGGTCGAAGTTCACGACGTGGCGGAAGCTCTGGCTCTGGCTCGCGGAGGCCGAGAGGGAGCTCGGGCTGCCCATTCCAGAGGCCTCGCTGGACGCCCTTCGGGCCCACCTCGTTCCCACCGAGGCGGAGCTCGCCGCCGCCGACCGGTACGAGCGCGAGACGAAGCACGACGTCATGGCTCATCTCCACGCCCTCGGCGAGGTTGCGCCCGCGGCGAAGGGCGTCCTGCATCTCGGCGCCACGTCGGCCTTCGTGGGGGACAACGCCGACCTTCTCCTCCTGCGCGAAGCGCTCCGCCTCCTCGCCAGGCGCACGGTGCGCGTCATGGGACGGCTCTCACGGTTCGCGCGCGCCTACCGCGACCTCCCCTGCCTCGGTTTCACGCACTTTCAGGCCGCGCAGCCCACCACGGTGGGCAAGCGCGCTTGCCTCTGGCTTCAGGACCTCGCCCTCGATCACCGCGAGCTGGTCCGCCGGGCCGACGAACTGCGCTTCCTCGGCTGCAAGGGAGCGACGGGAACGCAGGCTTCGTTCGTGGCGCTCTTCGACGGCGACGCCGACAAGGCCGAGCGTCTCGATCGGCTCATCGCCCAGAAAGCGGG
>DASVJU010000140.1:0-2725 GCA_036385755.1 Thermoanaerobaculia bacterium | reverse complement strand
CGACGACGGCCTGGGTTCCCGCCTCGTCCTTCTCGGGGACGACGAGCAGGACCATGTCGTACTGGCGTTGCGGATTCGGGGTCGTCACGTGGGTCTCCTCCTTCTGGATCGCGCCGGCTTCCGCCGGTCACGAGGCGCGGCTGTGGACCGTAGGTCCGGTGCCGAGCCAAGGTTGTGGTTCAGTTCGCCGAGGCGGATTCCTCGGGCAAACGGTTGAAACGGTTCATGGCGGCGTCGATTCCCTCGCTCACGAAGACGGAGAGGGCGTCTACCGCCGTAGCGATCGCCTCGTCCACGACGGGGCGTTCCTTCTTCGAGAAGCGCGAGAGCACGTACGTGTCGAGGGGCTCGCCAGGCTGGAAATTCTCGCCGCGCACACCGAGGCGCAGGCGCGGGATGAGGTTCGTCCCGAAGCAGTCGATCACGGACTGCAGGCCTTTCTGGCCCCCCGAGGAGCCCGAGCGCCTGAGGCGGAGGGCCCCGACGGGAAGCGCCGCGTCGTCGGAGACGACGAGGAGACGGTCGAGAGGGACGTCGTACTTCGCCGCGAGGCCCTTCACGGACTCCCCCGAGGCGTTCATGTAGGTCTGGGGCCGGGCCACGATCACGGGGCGGCCGCCCACCTTCACGCGTCCGGTGAGCGCGCGGCAGTCGAGCCGGTCGAGACGGGGCGGGCCACCGGCGGCCTTCTCCGCGAACGCCTGCACGACGTCGAAGCCGACGTTGTGCCGCGTGCCGGTATACCGGTCGCCGGGGTTGCCGAGTCCCACCACGAGGACGAGCCCGTCCGTGCCTATTTCTTTTCCTTCTTCTCGGCCTTCGGAGCGGCCTTCGCTCCGGCCGCGGCGGGTTCAGCGCCTTCTTCTTCCTTCTTGCCCTTCTTGATCACCTCGGGCTCGGCGCCCGGAACGGCGACAACACCCTCGACGCCGACGACCTCGGCGACCGGCGCGGCGACCTCTTCGGCCTTCGGCACGCCTACGTGCGCGAGAACGCGGTCGGGCTTCTCGAGGACTTTGATGTTGTCTCCGAGCTTGAGGTCTGCGACGCGGAACGAGTCGTGGATCTCCATCGCCGAGACGTCGATCTTCACGAACTCCGGAATGTCGGCGGGGAGACACTCGATGAGGACCTCGTGCGTGACGATGTTCAGGATCCCGCCCGCGTTCTTCACGCCGTTCGGCACCCCTTCGATCGCGATCTCGCTCTTCACGCGGAGCTTCCGGTCGAGGAGCACGCGGACGAAGTCCACGTGCAGCATCTTCCGCGAGACGGGGTCGAGCGCGAGGTCACGAATCATGACGTGACGCGACTGATCCGTCCCCTTCAGGTTGAGCTTGAAGATCGCGTTGCCGTGAAGACCCTTGTTGAGAAGGGTCGCGAGAACCTTGCGGGGGACCTGCAGCGACCACGTCTCCATGTCCTTGCCGCCTCCGTAGAGGACGGCCGGAATCTGGTCGTTGGCGCGCAGACGGTTCGCGGCGTTCTTCCCGGTGGTGAGCCGCTTTTCGACTTCGAGGACGATGTTCTGCTGGAGCATGGGTTCCTTTCATGGGCGCCCGGTCCCGGTCTCCGGGGCGGACGGTCCGGCCTAGACGAAGAGAGACGAGACGCTCGCCCCCTGGTGAATCCGCTTGATCGCCTCTGCGAGGAGAGGCGCGATGGAAAGAGGAGTGAGGAGCGGGCAACGCGAGACCTTTTCGTCGAGCGGGAGCGTGTTCGTGCAGAACACGCGCTCGATGGGGCTCGCGTTGACGCGGTCGATCGCAGGTCCGGAAAGGACGGGATGCACGCAGCCCGCGAAGATCCGGCGCGCGCCCGAGTCGCGAAGCGCGATGACCGTGTTGATGAGCGTGCCGGCCGTGTCGATGATGTCGTCCACGACGACCACGTTGCGGTCCCGAACGTCGCCGATGACGTGGAGAACTTCGACCTCGTTCTTGCCCTTCCGCCGCTTGTCGACGATCGCGAGCCCCGCGCCGAGGCGCTTCGCGAACGCGCGCGCGCGCTCGACGCCGCCCGCGTCCGGCGAGACGACCGTGAGCGGGTCGAGGTTCGCGTCGCGGATCGCGTCGAGGAGGACGGGCGCCGCGAAAAGGTGATCCACGGGGATGTTGAAGAACCCCTGGATCTGCGCGGCGTGGAGGTCGACGCACAGCACGCGGTCGGCCCCCGCCGCAACGACGAGGTCGGCCACGAGTTTCGCCGTGATCGACACGCGGGGCTTGTCCTTGCGGTCCTGGCGTGCGTACCCGTAGTACGGGAGCACGGCCGTCACGCGTGACGCCGAAGAGCGCTTCAGCGCGTCGAGCATGATGAGAAGCTCCATGATGTTCGCGTTCACCGGCGGGCCCGTGGGCTGCACGATGAACACGTCGGCGCCGCGCACGTTCTCGTCGATCTGGCAGTAGTTCTCGCCGTCGGAGAAGTTGTAGAGCGTGACGCGGCCCGCCTCGCGGCCGAGGTTGCGGCAGATCTCTCCCGTGAGGGCCGGATGGGACCGCCCTCCGAAGACTTTCAGATCACCGTATGCGAAGCGTTCCATCGGTTCTCAGGTTCTCGAGGACGGCGCCGGAAGAAAATGGCTGGGGAGGGAGGATTCGAACCTCCGGTAGGCGGTTCCAAAGACCGCTGACTTACCACTTGTCGACTCCCCATCCGGAAGTCCCGCGTGGATTCTCGCGCAGTCGGAGGTCATCCGCGTCGTGCCCCCGGCAACGGCCTC
>DASVJU010000139.1:0-6686 GCA_036385755.1 Thermoanaerobaculia bacterium | reverse complement strand
GCGTCAGGAATTCGGCGAGAAGCCAGTCCATGATCGTCCGGTCGAAGTCCTCTCCGCCGAGGAACGTGTCCCCCGAGGTCGCGAGCACTTCGAACATGCCGTTGTCGATCCGGAGAATCGAGATATCGAACGTGCCGCCCCCGAGGTCGTAGACGGCGATCGTCTCCTGCTTCCGGTTCTTCTCGAGCCCGTACGCGAGCGCGGCGGCCGTGGGCTCGTTGATGATGCGCAGCACCTCGAGGCCCGCGATGCGCCCCGCGTCGCGGGTGGCCTGCCGCTGCGAGTCGTCGAAGTACGCCGGCACCGTGATGATCGCTTCCTTGATCTCTTCACCGAGCGCTTCTTCGCAGAATTCCTTGATTTCGCGCAGCGTGAACGAGGAGATCTCCTCGGGCGAGTAGTCGCGGTCGCGGACGCGGATCTTCACGTCGCCGTTCGGCGCCTCGACGAGCGCGTAGGACAGGTGTTCGCGCGCGTGCTTCACCTCGGCGTCCGACATCTTGCGGCCGACGAGCCGCTTCACGGCGTAGATCGTCTGGGTGGGGTTCGTGATCGCCTGGCGCTTCGCGATCTGGCCGACGAGCCGTTCGCCGTCCTCCGTGAAACCGACGATCGAGGGCGTCGTCCGCGCCCCTTCGCGATTCGGAACGACCTGCGGCGAACCGACCTCGACGACGGCCACGCACGAGTTCGTCGTCCCGAGATCGATGCCGAGAACCTTACCCAATTGGCGCCTCCTCGTTCATCTCTTCGCGTCCCGGGCCGCCGGGCTCGCCGCGACTTTCACGCGGGCAGGCCTCAGAAGACGGTCGTGAAGCAGGTACCCCTTCTGGAGAACCTCGAGAACCGTCCCCGGCGCGGCCGTTTCCGACTCCTCGCGAACGACGGCCTCGTGAACGTTCGGGTCGAACGGAAGGTCGAGCGCCGGCACCTCGGCGACACCGTACTTCTTGAGCGTGTCGGCGAGCTGCCGCGCGATCATGTCGATCCCCGCGTGAAATTCATCTCCCGTAGCGTCGCCACGGTGCTGGAGCGCGCGCTCGAAGTTGTCGACGACGCTCAGGATGTCTGCGAAGGCCTCGGCCAGCGCGAACCGGAAATAGTCGGCCTTGTCCTTCTCGGTGCGGCGCTTCAGGTTGTCGAAGTCCGCCGACTTGCGGAGGAGCGCCTCGCGAACGCGGCCCGCCTCCTCTTCGGCCCGGATCGCCCGTTCGCGCTCGGTGGAGAGGTGGCCCTCGAGGACACCGATACGCGGATCCGGCACGGGAGGGACTTCATGAGCGGGCGGGAGCGCGCGTTCCGGCTCGGCGACCGCGACGGGCCGCGCGTGTCCCTGGCGATGCTTCTCCTCGACGGCTTCGATGGCACGCTCGGCCTCCGCGAGAGCGCGCGCGACGTCGTCGCGGCTCTCGGTTTCGAGGAAGATGATGTCCTCCTCCTCGCGGTGAGGCTTCTTCGGGCCGCTCATGCGGTTCCTTCCGTGAGCCGTCGGCTCACGTAGCGCGAGAGCTCGTCGACGAGCGGAACGACGCGCGCGTATTCCATCCGGCGGGGTCCAATCACGCCGAGAGCACCGAGGACGCGGTCCCCGCGGCGATAGGGCGCGGAGACGACCGCGCTGCCGGTCTCGTCCGTGAAAGGGCTCTCCGATCCGATGACGATCGCGAGACCGTCGGAGGTGACGCAGTCCGTGAGGAGATTCACGAGGCGGGCCTTCTCCTCGAACGCGCGAAACATCCGCCGGAGCGCCTCGAGATCGTTCCGGAACTCGGGTTTCTCGAGGAGCGACTCGGTGCCTTCCATGTAGACGGCTTCTTCCGGCGGCCGCGACTCGGCGAAGGCCCGGCGCCCGAGCTCGAGGGCCCGTGTGAGCGCGTGGTCCATCCGGACCTTTTCCTCTCCGAGGGACGCGAGAAGGAGGGCGCGGATTTCCCCGAGGCTCTTCCCGGCGAAATCGGCCGTGAGCCGGTTCCCGATTTCGTCCAGCTCGTGCTGCGGGAAGTCGTCGCGGGTCTCGATGAGGCGACTTTCCACGAGGCCCGTGTCGGAGACCTCGGAAACGAGGATCTTTCGTTCGGCCACGCGCGTGAAGTGCACGGACGCGAGGACGAAGCTCATCGAGGCGGGGACCGCGACGACGGCCACCTCCCCGGTCAGTCGGGAGAGCACGCGGGAGGTGGCCTTCAGGAAACGCTCCGTTTCGAAGGGCTCGGGGGAAAGTTCCTCGGCGATCCGGGCACGGTCCTTCTCGCTGGGTTCGCGGGTCGGCATCAGCTCGCGCACGAACGCGCGGTAACCGAGATCCGTCGGCACGCGGCCCGCCGAAACGTGGGGATGCGTCAGGAAGCCGAGATCCTCGAGGTCGGCCATCGCGTTGCGCAGCGACGCCGAGGAGAGACCGAATTTCCCCCCCTTCGTCAGCTGACGCGACGACACGGGCACGGCGCTCTCGATGTACGCAACGATCACGGACGCGAGAACCTCGCGGGATCGTCCGTCCAAACCCTTGAAATCGTTAGGCATCGCGGCGCAAGGCCCTCCCGCCCCCGCTCGGATCCGAGTCCGCACCGGGAACCGTCATGATACCAAAGGGATCGGCCCCCGGTGTAACATCGACTGCCCTTCAGGAGGTGGTCGGAACCTTTTTTTATGGTTTTTTTCAACTACGCGACGATGCAGATGGCCGCGAAGATCGTGTACTACGGTCCGGGTCTCTGCGGAAAGACGACGAATCTCCACGTGATTTACGGGCGGACGGCGCCCACTTCACGCGGGGAGATGGTGTGCCTCGAGACCGAGACGGATCGCACGCTGTTCTTCGACCTCCTTCCGCTCGACGTGGGTGTCATCGGAGGCTTCAAGACCCGCCTCCAGCTGTACACCGTTCCGGGACAGGTTTTCTACAACACGACGCGGAAGCTCGTTCTCAAAGGCGTGGACGGTATCGTCTTCGTCGCCGATTCCCAGCGGCCCATGAACGATCCGAACGTCGAGAGCCTCCGAAACCTCCGCGAAAACCTCGCCGAGATCGGAGTCTCCCTCGACGCCACACCCCGCGTCCTCCAGTACAACAAGC
The DNA here is from genome assembly GCA_036385755.1 of Thermoanaerobaculia bacterium. Taxonomy (GTDB): domain Bacteria; phylum Acidobacteriota; class Thermoanaerobaculia; order UBA5066; family UBA5066; genus Fen-183. Next base: position 3,610 of record DASVJU010000139.1, on the reverse strand, counting down.
GGGATCTCCCGAACATCCTCTCGATCGACGAGTTGAACGACGCGCTCAACCCCGACCGCTCCATCGAGTGGTACGAGTCCTCGGCCACGAACGGCACCGGCGTCTTCGAGACGCTGAAGGCGATTTCGAAGCTGACTCTTCGTTCCCTGAAAGGACGCATGGCCATCGAGCAGAGGCGCCCCAACGTGGTTGCGTCCGCGCCCACTCCCCCGCCCCAGCCCCTGATGTCGTCGAATGCCGCGGCGTCGGGGATCGGCGCGGCGATCGACGCGATGGCGGTCGGGCCTGCGGCCGTGGGGTCTGCGGTCGCAACCGCCGCGTCGGTCGGGGATCGCTCCGATTCGACGATCTCGCGCCTCAGGCGCTTTCAGGAGACCGCCCGTCAGGAAGCGCGTGAGACGGAGGCGCGTTTCGCCCCCGCGGTCACCTCTGCCGAGCTCTCCGCCGTGGCGTCGGGCGAGCTCCCCGCCGTAACGGCGCCTTTCGACGCCGCCTTCCCGCCGGGCGACGACCCAGGCGGTGAGGTGAGTTTCGCGGAGATCGAGCCCCCGACGGACGAATCGCGCAAGGACTCGTCCGCCTCGGTGAAACACGTCCGCGTGCGCTCGAACGTGGACATCCTCTCCGAGCTCGAGAAGCTCCGGAAGGTCGCCACGCAAAGGCCCACCCACAGCGGCACACCCAAGAGCAAGAGCGCGGCAGACGTTTCGCTGGACGATCTCCTCGGCTCGACGCGGAATCACAAGAAGGACGTCGCTCAGTCCTTCGATCTCGAGGTCCCGCATGAAACGCTCGTGAAGACCCGCCACGTCACGATCGGCCTCTCCTTCGGCGACGAAACGGGCGCGGCCCTGGGCGCCGAGAAGCGATTCGACGTGGATTTCGCGGGCCTCAAGGACATCAACAAGCTCTTGCTCTCGCTGAAGTTCCACGTCAAGGCCGAATGAACCCGGGATCGATTTCGCTTGACCAAAGCGCTCCCGGTCGGTTCCACTTGCTCTGGATGACCACCCCTTCCAGGCTCTCCGGCCGGGCCTCGAGAATCGTCGCGAGCGTCCTTTTTGCCGCCCTTTCGGGCTGCGCTGCGGGCCCGCGGCAGGTGCAGGTCGCTCGTCCGCCCGCGCCCGAGGGACCGAATACGATCCAGGCCGCCCGAACCCAGGCGACCGAGCTCTTCTACAGCGGCAAGGCCCTCGCTCTCGCGGGCGAAAGCGACTGCGCCCGCGAGGCCTTCGAGGGCGCCCTCGAGACGTTCCGGACGGCGGCGCGCCCCGGCGACGCATCCGATCTCGCCTTTTCTTCCGAGCTCTACGACTCGATTGCGCTCTATCGCCCCGCGATCGAGGCCGGAAACCGCGTGACCGAAACCGAGAGACCGCCCGCCGAGGACCCGCGCGACAGTCTCGTCGCGAGGGCTCCCCTTCCCTCCCCCGACGAGATCGAGAAGGCCAAGACGGAAATCGCATCGGCTCCTCAGGGAACCGGCTTCGACATTCCGATCGTCGTGAACGACGCGGTCCTCCGGGCCGTCGCCTTCTATCAGTTCCGGACTCCCATGGCGTTCGCGGCCGCGCTCAAGCGCAGCGGGCGTTACATGAACGTCATGCGCGGCATCCTCAGGGAGGAAGGCCTTCCCGAAGATCTCGTCTATGTCGCGATGATCGAGTCTGCCTTCAAATACCAGGCCCACTCCCGCGCAGCCGCCCACGGCTTCTGGCAGTTCATCCCAGGCACCGGCAAGCGCTACGGCCTGAAGAGGAACGCCTCGTTCGACGAGCGGAGCGATCCCGTGAAGTCGACCCGCGCCGCAGCCGCGTATTTCCGGGACCTCTACGAGATGTTCGGGGACTGGCATCTCGCGATGGCGGCCTACGACGCGGGCGAGGGCAAGATCCTCCGGAGCCTTCAGCGCACGGGCGCGCGCGATTTCTGGGAGCTTTCGGCGGGCAGCACGCTCCGGAGGGAGACGCGCGACTACGTTCCGTTCGTCCTCGCGACGGCGCTCATCGCCAAGGATCCCGCACGATTCGGCTTCGACGTGGTGCCCGATCCCCCGCTCGCCTGGGAGACGGTGACGGTGAAGAAGCCGGTCGACCTCGCGCGCGTGGCCGAGCTCACGGGAAATGCGCTCCCCGACCTCCAGCTCCTCAACAGCGAGCTCCGCTCGAGGACCACGCCGCACGGCGTCTCTTCGTACGAACTGCGCGTCCCCGCGGGGACGGCGGCGCTCCTGACGCCCCGCATCGCCTCGCTCCCGTCCGCGCCCGCGGTCGCCGAGAAGCGCATCGTCGTCAGGAAAGGCGAGTCCCTTCAGAAGATCGCGCGCAGGGCGGGCGTCTCGATCGCCGAGCTCTGCGACTGGAACGACCTGCCGCGCACGGCCAAGCCGAAGAGGGGCACCGTTCTCGTCGTCCCGACGAAGCGCGGGACCGCTTCCCCCCACGACGTCCTCGTGGCGGCCTCCTCCTCGCCCAAAGGCGAGATCCGCGGCGTCCCGACGCCCGCGGCCGCCGTGAGGCAGGCGTCGCAGATCGGGCCCTTTACGTCCGTTCCGGCGACATCGAATCCATCAGGGGCCGCACCGGCAGTGCTCACTCGCGGCCCGGCGCCGTCCGCAATCTCGATTCCCGCGGAAGGCTTCGCGGACACGCCGTCCGGACCCGCTGCGGTGTCGGCGACACATGTCGTCCGCCACATCGTGAAACCCGGCGACACGCTCTTCGCGATCGCCTCTCGCTACGGCTTGAGCGTCGACGCGATCAAGCGCCAGAACCGCATCCGTTCGGCCCGCGCGCTCCAGGCCGGGCAGACGCTCGTGCTTTCGCTCGCCGCCGTGAACTGACGCAGGGCATGACCGTCGCCCGCGCGTATTCGGCGACGGTGGCCGGCCTCGAGGGCCTCACGGTCGTCGTGGAAGCGGCGGTCGGAGCGGGTCTCCCGGCCCTCACGATCGTCGGTCTGCCCGACGCCGCCGTGAAAGAGAGCCGCGAGCGCATCCGCTCGGCGCTCCGCCACGTCGGCTTTCCCTTGCCCCCGAAAAGCGTCATCGTGAACCTTGCCCCCGCCGACCTCCCGAAATCGGGCACGGCGCTGGACCTCGCCGTCGCCCTCGCGATTCTCGCGGCGAACGGCGATCTGCCCGCCGAGGCTCTCAGGCAGGTGACCCTCGTCGGAGAGCTGGCTCTCGACGGCGAGCTCCGGCCCGTGCCTGGCGTTCTCTCCTTTGCCGAAGCCTCTCGCCGGGAAGAGCGGGCCCTGATCGTGCCCACGGGGAACGCAGAGGAGGCGGCGGCCGTGCCCTCCCTCCACGTGTTCGCCGCGCCTCACCTCGGGGCGGCGATCGCTCACCTCCTCGCCAGGGAGCCCTTGCCGCGCGTCGCGCCTTCGGCCGCCCCTCGCGCGGCCGAAGGATCGGAACCGGACCTCGCGGACGTCCGGGGTCAGGCGGTCTCGCGCCGGGCTCTGGAGCTCGCGGCGGCCGGCGGCCACAACATCCTGTTCTCCGGCCCGCCCGGATCGGGCAAGACGATGCTGGCGAGGCGTCTGCCGGGAATCCTTCCGCCTCTCTCGCGCGAGGAGAGTCTCGAGGTGACGCGAATCTGGAGCGTGG
>DASVJU010000138.1:0-6868 GCA_036385755.1 Thermoanaerobaculia bacterium | reverse complement strand
GGGAAGCGAGGAGGTCGACATGGCGAGCTCCTGCGAAATGACGCGGCGATGCACGAGCGTCGCGAGCGACTGGTTGAAGGTCTGCATGCCGTACTTGTTCTGCCCGGTCTGCATCATCGAGTAGATCTGGTGGAGCTTGTCCTCGCGAATGAGGTTGCGGATCGCGGGAGTCGGCACGAGGATCTCCATCGCCATGCAGCGGCCTTTCCCGGTGGCGCGGGGGAGGAGACTCTGGCAGAGGATTCCCTCCAGCACGAATGACAGCTGGGCGCGCACCTGAGGCTGCTGGTTCGCCGGGAACGCGTCGATGATGCGGTTCATCGTCTGCACGGCGCTGTTCGTGTGAAGCGTCGCGAGCGTGAGGTGGCCCGTCTCCGCGATACGCAGCGCGCATTCCATCGTCTCGAGGTCGCGCATCTCGCCCACGAGGACGATGTCGGGGTCCTCGCGGAGGACGGCCTTCAGGGCGTTCGGGAAGGAATGCGTGTCGGCGTGCAGCTCGCGCTGGTTCACGATGCAGCGTTTGTGCGTGTGGAGGAACTCGATCGGGTCCTCGATCGTGACGATGTGCTTCGGCTGCTCGCGGTTGATCTTGTCGAGCATGGTGGCGAGCGTCGTCGACTTGCCCGATCCGGTCGGCCCGGTGACGAGGACGAGACCCCGGGGCTTGTTGCACAGCCCCTCGACGATGTTCGGAATGCCCAGCTCCCGGAAGCCGAGAATTTCGTACGGGATCTGCCGGAAGGCGGCCGACACGGCGCCGCGTTGCAGGAAGCAGTTGCCGCGGAAACGCGCGAGGCCCTTCACGCCGAAAGACAGGTCCAGCTCGAGCTGTTCCTCGAAGCGGTGCTTCTGGACGTCGGTCAGGATCGAATAGGCGAGCTGCTTCGTCTCGGGAACCGTGAGGGGCGGGTAGTCCAGCGGAATGAGATCACCGTCCACCCGGATCATGGGCGGCGAGTTCGTCGTGATGTGAAGGTCCGATCCCCCCCGCTCGACGAGTGTCTTGAGGAGCTGATGGAGCGTGGCCCCCATTGCGCTGTCCCTCCCGAGTACGCACGAATCATACGCCGGGGTGGGGCGCCGGGCCACCCCTGCGGTCGGACGAGGACGAGAATAAACTGCATCACGGCAGGAACACGAGCCAAGGAGAGGCGTTTCCATGATCCGTCAGGACATTCTCGAGAGCTTCCCGGATCTGTTCGGGACCCGGAAGGTGAACGGACGAGACATCGACGTGGAAGAGACGATCGCCGTGCTCACTCGAGAGCTGCGCCCGGAGATCGCGACGGCTCTGACGGCGCGCCGGCGGCTGCTGCAGTCGACCGAGCCCGTCCGGACGAGATACGCGTGGCCGAAGTGGGACGAAAGCTTCGAAGATCCGGTGAGCGGGAAGCCCTGGACGTTCCGTCATGTCGTGCAAGGGCTGATCGACAACTTCCTCGGGCGCGAGAGCGAGTGGCGCTGGCGGCTCAACGACGAGGTGCCCATCCCGAAGGACGCCCACCCGTTGGCCAATCCCGGCCTGGAGCTCACCGGGCCCTGGCATCCGCTGGATATGGCGTTCAACGCCTTGAACAGCCCGGCTCCCATGAACATGCCGGATTTCGAGGACGCCTCTCCGCCCCACTTCCGGCCCGACGGCACGCCGGCCGGCGAGCCGGTCGGGATCTTCGCGGCATTGCAGAACGCCCGGGAGATCCTCGAGGGCGACTGGAACGGACGTCCGTACGAGGTGGCGAAGAAGGGCAAGACACGCGCGTACAGGATCGACACGCCTCCCGGGAAGTGGCCGACGCGCTTCTGCCGCCCGCCGGGCATGCACGTGCTCTACGACCACGTCACGGTGGACGGCCGGCCGGCGCCGGGCCTGATTGCCGTCGTCGTTCTCTGGGTGCTCAACAACCACGATGCGCTGCGTCGGGCCGGCACCGGCGTCTATTTCTACATCCCGAAGCTGCAGACTCCGCAGGAGGCCCTGGTCGTCGAGAAGCTGCTCGCGCGGATAGAAGCGATCATCGGCGTCCCCGCCGGCACGATGAAGATCAAGGCGCTGTACGAGGAAGGCACCGCGGGTCTTTCGCTGGCGGCCATCGCGTGGGTGCTGCGGCGGCGGCTGCTGGGAACGAACGTGGGCCGCTGGGACTACCTGGGCAGTCTGATCGAGATCTGGAAGGACGATCCCAAGGGCGTTTTTCCGGACCCGCAGACGATCGGCATGGCTTCGCCCAGCATGATCGCCTACCAGCGCTACAACGCGCTGCTGATGCTGATGGCCGGCATGAAGAACGGCGAACTCAGCACGGCGGCCCCCATCGGCGGCATGGCGGCGGTGATGATTTACCAGGCCGGCGATCCCTACGGTCGCTCGCGCTACAACCCGCTGGCGCTGCGGGCCATGGTGGTGGACAAATTCCGCGAACGCCTGCTGGGATTGATGTTCATCCCGGAGAAACCGCTTGCAGCCGGTCAGCAGCCCACGTTGGACGACATTCTTGCCGGCCGGGTCAAGGCACGGCTCTACGACGCCTATCGGCAAAGCTGGGTCGCGAGTCCGGAACCGGCCTATGTCGCCGCGGGCAACACACCCTTGCGCACTTCTCTCGCGCAGCTCCAATCGCTCCTCGACGCACCGCTCGAGACCGGGAACGTGAACGGCAAACCGGTGCCCACGGTCGGGAGTGGTCTCTCCGACGCCGAGCGGCAGCTGCTGCAATCCCGCGGTTTGCTGAACGCGCGCGGCAAGATCACGCCCATGCTTCTCGACAGGGGGAAGCTGGACACGCCGGAAGCGCTCTTCAGCCAGGAGCTTTGGGACGCGATCTACGACGTGCCCAAGGGCGACATCACCATCGAGCACGTGCAGCACGCCTTCTACATGGCGGCCAACTACGGCTTCCAGATCCTCAACGGCAACTTCGCCGCCGCCATTGACGACTACGAGCTCAAGCTGCGGTTCATGAACGACCTTGCCACGTACCGGATCGACGTCTCGTGGCTATGGTCCCTCGTCCACCACCAGGCGGTCATCACGAAAGACGGCACTCTCAAGCGGCCGGCGCTGACCGACGATGGCGTCGAACCCGTCGCGGACGCCGAACGAGTCGAAGCCGGCGCCCGCCTGACCCCGGACGTGTTCCGGAAATTGTGGGACGACCACAATGAATGGACGTACGCGTTTTTCGCCGAGTTGGACCGCCGCGGCGACCCGGGCCGCTTCGACCGCTCCAAAGCGCCCGTGATCATGGAGCTGTTGAAGCGGCAGCTTCTGTCGCCCCGCTACCTCCAGCACAGCGCGCGTGTTCTTTTCCTCGTCGGACAGGCAAACGCGCCGGAACGCGCGCAGATTCTGGACGCGATTTTCGATCTGTCGCGCGAGGAGATCGTCAGGCGCGTGACGGCAGGGACCTCGAGCCGCGCCGCGCTGGCCGCGCACGACTACGCCTACGACATTTTCGCCTAGAGCACCGTCTCGCGGACGACTTCCTCGATCGACGTCAGCCCGTCCTTGATCTTCTGGAGGCCGGAGCGGCGCAGGGAGACCATGCCCTCCTCGAGGCCCTTCCTCTTGATCTCGATCGAGGAGGCGCCCGAGAGGATCAGCTCGCGGATCTCCTCCGAGATCTCGAGGACCTCGACGAGCGCGACGCGGCCCTTGTAGCCGGTGTTGTTGCACTTTTCGCAGCCCTTGCCCTTCATGACCTGGATGCTCTTGGCGTCCTCCGCCGTGAAGCCGAGGGACACGAGGACCTGCGGGGCGACTTCCGTGGGCCCCTTGCAACTCGCGCAGACGCGCCGGATGAGGCGCTGCGCCGCGATGAGGACGACCGACGTCGCGACGAGATAGGGCTCGATGCCCATGTTCATGAGGCGGTTGATCGTGGAGGGCGCGTCGTTCGTGTGAAGCGTCGAGAGGACGAGGTGCCCGGTGAGGGACGCCTTGACCGCGATTTCCGCGGTCTCGAAATCGCGGATCTCGCCGACGAGGATGATGTTCGGGTCCTGCCTCAGGAACGAGCGCAGGGCCATCGCGAAGTTCAGGCCGATCTGGTCCTTCATCTGGACCTGGTTGATCCCGGGTAGGTTGAACTCGACCGGATCCTCGGCCGTCATGATGTTCGTCTCGGGCGTATTGATGCGCGAGAGAGCCGAGTAGAGCGTGTTCGTCTTTCCCGAGCCCGTCGGACCGGTCACGAGAACCATGCCCCACGGGCGCAGGATGGCCTTCTCGAACTTGAGGAGGCTCTCCTTCTCGAACCCCAGCTTCGTCATGTCGAGCATGAGGTTGTCTTTGTCGAGGAGGCGGCAGACGATCTTCTCCCCGAACAGCGTCGGGAGCACGGAAACGCGGTAGTCGAGCTCCTTCACCTTGCCCGCGAGCTTCATCTTGATCTTGATGCGGCCGTCCTGCGGCAGGCGCTTTTCGGCGATGTCCATTTTCGCGAGGATCTTGATGCGCGACGCGATGGCGTCCCGGAGCTTCGGAGGAGGGTTCATGACCTCGTAGAGGATGCCGTCGATGCGGTACCGGACGCGATATTCGCGTTCGTACGGCTCGATGTGTATGTCCGACGCGCCGCGCTTGATCGCGTCCGTCAGGATGATGTTCACGAGCCGGATGACGGGCGCTTCCTCGCCCTCGTCGACCAGCTTCTCGAGGTCGATCATCTCCTGCTCGGACTCTTCGACGACCTCGAGGGAGGTATCAGCCGTGTCCGCGACCGACATCTCCTCCATGACCTTCTTCAGCTCGAGGGCATGCGTCGCCCCGTAGTGCTTGTCGATGGCGAGCGAGAGCGCGTTCTCGGACGCCACGACGGGCTCGACGTTGTATCCGGTCATGAACTTGATGTCGTCCATGGCGAACACGTTCGTCGGGTCGGCCATGGCGATCGTGATCGTGGCGCCCGTCTTGTTGACGGGAAGAATGTTGTACTTGCGCGCGACGTCGGCCGCGACGAGCTTCAGGACCGCCGGGTCGATCTCGAAGTGCGAGAGGTTGATCGACGGAACTCCGAACTGCGCCGACAGCGTCTCGGTGATGTCGTCCTCGCTGATGTAGCCCAGCTTGACGAGGGACTCGCCGAGCTTCATTCCGGAAGACTGGACTTCCCGCAGCGCTTCCTGAAGCTGCTCTCCCGTGATGAGCTTCGACTTGACGAGGAGGTCCCCGAGCTTGACGGCCATTTCCTGATTCTAGCGGTTCAAGGACGCTCCGGGCGGTTCGTGCCTGGCGGCCATGCCGCCCGACGTGCCCGGCGCTGCGGCGGGGCCGGGAGGTTTCGTCCCGGCGGTGATCTTCCGGAGGCGGGCCGTGACGGACCCGATGGGCATCAGGGTCCTGGCCATCACGGGGAGGCGGCGCGCGTCGTCCGAGAACCAGAGGAAGAGCTTTCCGCGGTTGCGGTCCTCGTCGGTCTCGTTCTCGCGCAGCTGGGGTTGCACCTTGAAGGCGTCGAACACCCCGGCTTCGGTCTCGACCTTCTCTTTCGTGAGCACGGCGGCTTTGAGCTTGTAGACCTTTCCGCGCGAGAACATGTCGACGCGGACGTCCTGGCCGATCGCGAGGGGCTGCGCCCTCAGGAAATAGAAGGACGAGATGATGTCCTGCACGCGTTCGGGAAGCGGCGTCCGGTCCTCCCGCCAGCTTCCGATCCGCCGGGCGAGGTCGAACTCCTCGACCTCGTCGGATTCGTAGCGGCCCTCGCGGGCATGCTTCTCGAAGCGGAGCGGCTGGAAGTCGCGGGCGTCGACCCAGGTCTCGTAGAGGTCGCGCACCGGGTAAAACTTCGAGACATAGTCGTTCGACGTCGCGACGAGGGTCATGCGGTGGACCGGAACGCCGTCGCTCGTCGTCTCGCGGGCGGTCCGGAGCGTCATCTCGCCGCCCTCGATCTTCAGCCAGGCGATCGTGTAGACGAGCGTCTCGCCCGGGTCGAAAGGCACCGGGTAGAGCCGGTCCCTGGAAAGGGACTCGCGCGCGGCCGACAGCGACGGGCCCTTCTCGGCGCTGCCGGCCGCGCCGCCCGCGACGAGCGTCACGACCGCGACGAGCGCCCCGGCGAGGGCGAGGCCCGGGACGGCCCGGCGCGCCGACTCGAGGAGCGCTCTACGCGAGAAGACGGCGCGCGGCTTCACAGACTTGCTCGACTGGCCATCGTCCATCGGAACGATTGTAGGCCGCAGGAGTTTCCCGAAGGACCGCGGTGCGCGGGCCCACAGGGCCGTATCGCTCCGGCGGCGTGGGTCCGAAGAGCGCGAGAGTGGGCACGCCTGCAGCCGCCGCGAGATGAGTCGGCCCCGTGTCAGCGCCCACGAAGAGCGCGGCCCGCGCCGCGAGGCGCGCGCTGGAGGCCGGCGTCGTCGCGGGAGCGAGGAGGAGAAGAGAAGAGGAAGATGAAGATTGCTTAGAAAGGGTAAGAAGGTCTTGCGCCCGGCTCTCTTCGCCTGGTCCCCAGCGGAGCACGGGCTGGATTCCGTCGCTCGCGAGGCGTTCGGAGAATGCGATGACGTCGGTCGCGCCCCACTCCTTGTTCACCTTCGAAGAAAAAGGCTGTAGCACCGCGAACCGCTGGTTGCCCATCTGCTCCAGCCACGCATCGACCGCGGGGTCTTTCTTTTCGACGAGATGCCGGACATCCGGTGTCCTCTCGAAGCCGGTCTTTCCCGTCACGTGCTCGGCGAGCGCGAGCATCTGGTCGAGGATGTGAGGGTGCGCGGCGCGATCGACGTCCACGCGCTCGTTCGTGAAGAGGCAGTTGATTCTCTCGGTGGCGGTCCGAAAGCCGAATCCCACCTTTCGCGCCGCCGGAGTGGCGGCTGTGATCAGCGCCGACTTGAACAGTCCTTGCGCATCGACCACGAGATC
>DASVJU010000137.1:0-15376 GCA_036385755.1 Thermoanaerobaculia bacterium | reverse complement strand
ACGGGCTGGAAGGAGACCGCGTTGATCTTGTCGATGTTCTTGATCGCGAACCGGATGATGTCGCCGACCTGGTCGTTGTTGACGGTGTTCACGATCGTCGTCACGAGCGTCACGTCGATGCCCGCGGCATGGAGGTTGTCGAGCGCCCGCAGCTTGACGTCGTACAGGTTGCCGACGCCGCGATGGGCGTTCGGCTCGTTTCCGACGCCGTCGAACTGGAGGTACGCGAGCCGCAGCCCCGCCGCGTACGCCGCCTTCGCGAAGTCCGGCTCCTGCGCGAACCGGATGCCGTTCGTGGCGCACTGGACCGAGAAGTAGCCGACCTCCTTCGCGTAGCGGGTCGCTTCGATGAAAAACGGCGAAATCGTGGGCTCGCCGCCCGAGAACTGCACGGAAAGCTGCCGGCGGGGCTTGATGGAGACGGCGTTGTCGAGGATCTCGCGGATATCCTCGAAGGAAAGCTCGTGGACGTAACCGACCTGGTTCGCATCCATGAAGCACGGATTGCACATCATGTTGCAGCGGTTCGTGAGGTCGACCGTGAGGACCGCGCCGCGGCCGTACTTGATCGAGGCCGAGCCGTGGTCGTGGAGCTTGTCCTTCGCGATCTTGACGTCGCGGCCGAAGAAATTCTGCTCGAGCCGGCCGAAGAACTCCGCGTCGCTGGACATCAGGTCCTCGAACAGTCCGTGCTTCGGGCACGTCTTGACCATCCAGATCTCGTTGCCGCGCAGGATGATGTCGGCCGGAATTTCTCCGGGTCGCCCGTCCACGAGCTCCCGGAGCTCGCGCGTGCCGCCGACGATGGCGTCCCGGACCTCCCGCGTGCAGGTCGGGCACAGCGAATCCGTCCGGCGGGGGTAGCCCAGGGGAGGCTTCGTGCGCTCGTGACTCTTCGGGAGCGGCTCCGGCGACCAGGCCGGATGAAAACTGCGCGCCGGAATGCGCCGATTCACGGCCTGGAAGGCATTCCAGGCGACGTTCGCCGTCGTCCGTATCGCCGCGTAGAACTGCTCGCGCATCGGGTCTCCTCCGGAGGTCATCGTCGCCCCGAGTTTCTCGGTACGGCTTACGCCGCGACACCTGAATGAATCCAGAACTTTACCACGCGACCCCTACGACACCGTTCCCTTGGCGTCGAGAATGAGTCCGGTTCCAGATAATTCGGGGGGTCCGTAGAGCCGTTCGACGCGCCGGAGGGCGGCGCGACCGACCGCGCGCACGGCCCCGTAGTTCAGGGCGGCACCGGCCGCGGCACCGAGCACCGGCACGAGGTGCGAGACCTCGCGGCCCACGAACCGCGTGAGGAGGCGGGCGGCGATTTCCTCGGCGGCCCGGGTGGTGAGCCGGCGCCCGACGTTGATGCCCGCGCCGGAAGCCAGACCCGCGAGCACCTCCAGGGCCCGTTCCTTCGGCTCCATCGGAGCGCCGTACAGAAGATGGAGCGAGACGATGAGCCGGCTCTGCAGGATCAGGAGTGCGGTCAGTTCGGGCCCGGCGGTTGCGAGCGCCGTCCAACCGGGCGGGAGCCCCGCGACGCCTCCGAGGACGGCGGCGCGGCGCGCGGCTCTGGTGACAAGGCGCTCGCCTTTCTCGCGCGTCGTGGCCTCCGGGTGTCTTTCGGCGAGGGCCCGGACGTCGTTCCGGAGGCGCTCGACGTCGAGGTCGGTCGTCGCCTTTTCGACCATCTTCAGGAAGGTTTCAGCCAGCATCCTCGGTCTATCATCGGTGCGGCCGGTCGCGCTGACAAGGACCGCTCCGAAGCTCCAAGGAGGACACACGGTATGTCGATGAGAAAGGCAGCCCCACGGGCGGTTCGCGCGGCCCTCGCGGTTCTTCTCGTTCTCTCGTCGGCCGGAGACCTCGTTGCGGCGGCCCGGCCGAAGGCGAAGAAAAAAGTCCCGTCGAAGGCGGTGCCCCCCGACTACGCCCACGCGACGGCCGTCCTTCACACCGAGCGCGGTGACGTGACGATCCGCTTTTTCGCCGATCGCGCACCGAATCACGTGAGGAACTTCGTCGATCTCGCAATTTCTGGCTTCTACGATGGAACGCTTTTCCATCGCGTCATTCCAGGCTTCGTCCTCCAGGGGGGCGATCCGCTGACGAAAGACCCGAAGAACGCCTTCGTCTGGGGAAACGCGGGACTCACCGACGCGAAGGGTCAGCCGATCACGCTCAAGCCCGAGTTCAACGATACGCCTCACAAGCGCGGCATCGTTTCGATGGCCCGGTCGGCCGCGCCGGACTCGGCATCGTCGCAGTTCTTCATCGTGCTCAAGGACTACCCGTCCCTCGACCACCAGTACACGGCCTTCGGCGAGGTCGTGAAGGGCATGGACGTCGTGGACCGCATCGTGACGGAGTCGAATCCGGATGCGTCCAACGCCAACCTCGGAAAGCCCCGCGCCTACCAGAAGCTCGTGAAGGTCGAGATCCTCGAGGAGAGCGCGGCTCCGGCCACGGCGGCCCCGCCGGCCCCGGCGAAAAAGGGGTGAGCCCGACCGCCCGAGAGGACGCCGCGGAGCGGATCAGACAGGCGCGTGAACGCTTCGGCCTCGCCGCAGCGCCGGCCCCGTCCCCTCTGGCCGGCGACGTCGGTGCCCGGCGCTATTTCCGGCAGCCCACGCCGGGCGGCGCGTCGACGCTTCTCGTCCTCTACCCGCAACCCGCGTCCCTCGCGCAGGCGAATTGGGCCGCGATCGGCGCGGCGCTCGACGCCGCCGGGGTACGCGTGCCCGCGCTCCACGCGGACGCGCCGGAACTCGGGGCAGCCCTGATCGAGGATCTTGGAGATCGCGATCTCGCGATCGACCTCGCGGAAGCGCCGGCCGAAGACCGGTTCCGCCTCCTCGACGAAGCTGAAGACCTGCTTCTCCCGGTCCGTTCGCTCGCGCGGGCCGTCGCGGACCGTAATCCGGCCTTCGACGCGGCATTCTTCACCGCCGAGCTCGACCACACGCGGCATTGGGCCCTCGAGAAGGGAGGACGCGAGCCGCTCGAGGAGTCGCGCGCCGCGGAATGGAACGAACGGGCGGGCGCCCTCGCGCGCGCCGCCGCGGATCCCCGGGCCACGGGGGACGCAGTGCCGACGCACCGCGACTACCATGCGAACAACCTCATGCGCGCCCCCGACGGACGGCTTGCCGCGATCGACTTTCAGGATCTCCGCCTCGGACCGCCGGACTACGACCCCGTGTCGCTCCGTTTCGAACGGTCCGCCGAATCGGTTCTCGGAGACGCCTCCGCGTACTCCGAAGCGGTCCTCCTGCAGCGCGCCTGGAAGGTTCTCGGAACGTTCGAGAAGATGATGCTCATGGGGAGGCCGTTCTATCGGCCGCACCGTGAGGCGGCCCGGCGCGTCATCCGGCGGCACACCTCGCCGCGAGGACACTTCGCTCCCCTTCTCGCGTTCCTCTGAGCGGAGGGCCCGGGGTATGATTCCGCCGGCAGGAGGCGCCCGTGCCCAATCTCGGTCTTCCCGAACTACTCGTCATCCTCGTGATCGTCGTGCTCGTCTTCGGGGCCGGCAAGATCCCGCAACTCGGCAAGGGCCTCGGCGAAGGCATCAAGAACTTCAAGGATGCGATGAAGGACGGCCAGTCCCGCGATACGAAGGACGACGACACCAACAAGCCCAAGTAGGAATCCCCGGGCGTCCGCCGTTTCCCCGTCTGGAAAATACGCGCAGCTCCTGAACCGCCGGACCCTAGCTGTTGTCGCGCCCCTTGAGGGGCGGCTTGACCTTCAGGAGCGAGATCTTCGCGCGCAGGGTATTGCGGTGAATGCCGAGGGACTTCGCCGCGCGGCCCATGTTGCCCGACGCGCGCGTCACGGCCGCGGCCACGTATTTCTTTTCGAATTCCTTCTTGGCGGCCTCGAGCGGAATGCCCTTCGAAACCAGCTCGTCGATGATCCGCTGCAGTTGCCCGTCGATCGTCACAGACACGTCTCCTCCCGCACACCGCACGAACGCTCGCCGTTTGGGGGAGAGAAAACTATCATGGGAATTTCTTCCCGCAAGAGTTTTTTGAGGATTCGTTCCTACTTGACTTCGACGGAGTCCCCGACGCCCATCCCGTCGGTCATCAGAGTGATGATCGCGACCGAGGTCCGGCTTCGAGTCGTCAGGATCGAGGCCTCGCCGAGAATCGTCCGCACGCCTTCCGCGCGCCCCGAAGCCCGGTAAACGGTCAGGAAGTCACCCGGGTTCAGGCCGTCGGCCTCGCCGAGATCCAGGTAGACGACCGAGTCGGTCGCGATCGGCGTCTCTCCGAGACGCGTCTCGAGAATGTGGCCGATCAACTTCCCGTTCGGCGTGTCGCACATCGTCACGATCTGCGAACGCCGCACGAGCGGCACCGGGATCGGCTCGAACGGCATCACGTAGTCACCGACCTGCACGTCCATGCACGAGTAGGAGATCTCGGCGATCGCCGACCGCTCCTGGGCGCAGATCACGCGGACGCGACCGGGTGTCTCGAAGACCCGCCCCACGACCTCGGTGACGGAGCCCCACTTGTTCACGGCCTGCCGGGGCCGCACGATGGTGAACTCCATTCCCGCCGCGATGCCGTCCCGCTCTCCGATGTCGAGATAGACGATGTCGCCGAGCATGAAGAACGTCTGGTTCTTTTCCTTCTCGGCGCTCACGATCGCGCCCGGAAAGACCTCGCCCTCATCACCGAGATAGCCCGAGCAATAGACGTCCGCTTCGACGCCGATCGCGACCGGACCGGAAACCGTACGAGGCGCTCTCGCGACCTTCTCGATCAGGGGCGCGGGAGCAGCAGGAGGAGCACCCTCTCGCGTGAGGGCAGGGCGCGTGCCGTCCGCTGCCTGGAGGACGGGCGTGGCGGCGAGCAGGATGCCCGCCGTGAGCGCAGCCAGAGGATGACGCATGACGACCTCCTGCTCGAAAACGGTGCCCATGGGAAGTCACTCCCAAGCAAAAACGCGCCGAGAAAGCAACCTAAGTTACCGCATCGAAACCGGTTACGTCAAATCGAGAGCCCGCCGTGGAAAGCGTCAGCCGCCTGCGGCTCGGACGGTGGCGGGCGCGGAGACGGTCGGCGCCGGCACCTTCTTCACGAGCGGGCTCGCCGGGTAGTCCTTTTGGAGGCGCTGCCAGAGCAGCCGCGCCTCGTCCCCGTTCCCCATCTTGCCCTCGAGAAGTCCCCCTTCGTAGAGCACTTTGTCCAGCCCGGCGTACTCGGGATAGGCCGCGAGGATCATGTCCATCCGGCCCTTCGCCGCGCGCCAGGCCCTGCGCTTCAGATAGAAATGGCCCACGAGGTACTCGTGCTCGGCGAGGAGGCCGCGCATGACGCCGAGGCGCGCTCGCGCCTCCATGGCGTACGGCGAGTCGGGAAAACCAATGATGAGCTCCCGGTAAGACGTCGCCGCGAGACGCGTATTCGTCTGCTCGCGGTCGGGCCGTTCCGCCTGCCGGTCCGAGCACTGCGCGAGGCGAAACAGGGCGTAGTCGGATTTCGGGTGCGACGGGTAGCGGTTCCGAAAGTCCTTGTACCTCACGCCGGCCTCGAGATAGCCGAGCTGCGTCTTCTCGTCGAAGAACGAGTCGGCGAGGCGCAGCGCGGCCTGACGTCCGATGGGGTCGTTCGCGTAGTTCTCGGCCACGAACCTCAGGTACTGGCGGCCGGTCTCGTACTTCTTCTTCTTGACGAGCGCCTCGCCCCGCGCGTACGCCTCTTCCTTCGGCATCGTCAGGAGCTCGCGGGTGAGTTTCGCCGCGTCGTTGGACGCGGCGCAGCCGGACAGGACGAGAAAGACCGCGCCGACGACTGCGCCGAACCTGGCGGCGGGAAGAGTCAGAGGGCGGAGTCGTGTCGCGGGCGGCATGGACTGCGGAGAATGCACCGGCATGCCCTCGGTTTCAAGCACGCAACATGCCGGGCGTTCCCGCCGCTTCCCGCAGCCCGCGGATGGCCTCCCGGACGTCGCCTGCCGAAAAGATCGACGAGCCCGCGACGAAATGGCGCGCGCCGGCCCTGACCAGCGACGCGATGTTGTCCGGTCCCACGCCCCCGTCCACGGCGATCGTCGCCTTCGACCCCACCTTACGAATCACCTCGGCGAGGCGCGCGATCCGGTCGAGAGAGCCCGCGATGAAGGCCTGCCCGCCCCAGCCGGGGTTGACCGTCATCACGAGAACGAAGTCGACGAAGGTGAGCGCCTCGTCGACCGACGCCAGCGACGTGCCCGGATTGATCGCGACGCCGGGACTCGCGCCACGGCCGCGCACATGCTGAGCGAATCGATGGAGGTGCGGCTCGGCCTCGACGTGCACGGCCACGCGCCCGGCGCCCGCGTCGAGGTACTGGTCGAGCGTCGCGAGCGGCTTTTCGATCATGAGGTGAACGTCGAAGGGCACGCGCGTCGCCTTCCGGAGAGCCGCAAGGACAATCGGGCCGACGGTGAGGTTCGGGACGAAGTGGCCGTCCATCACGTCGAAGTGGATCCAGTCGGCACCGCCGTCCTCGCACGCGCGCACCGCGTCGTCGAGCCGGCAGAAATCCGCCGACAGGAGAGAGGGGGCGAGGGCGACGCTCATGCGCCCCCCTCGGGCGCCGCGATCACGAACGAAAGGGCATCGCGCCGGGTCACGGGCGAACCCGCGAGCGGAAACTGCCGGAGGATGGTGCCGGTCGCCGCGCCCTCGTAGCCCTGGCTCTTGACCCCGCCGATATGGAACCCGCGCTCCTCGAACGCCGTCCTCACGCGCTCGAAATCTCGGCCGATGAGGTCCGGCATGACCCAGGCGACGTCCGCCATGCCGCGGTTCACGAGCAGATCGACCGCCGAGTCGGGCGGCGCGATCGACCCGGGCGCGATTCCCTGCGCGACCACCCCGGTCGGACCCGGGAGCCGCACAGACGACACCGCGGCGTCCTTGAGGCCGGCCTTCGTCACGGCGAGCGCCGCCGCGCGAGCCGAAAGGCCCGTCAGATCGGGCATCCGCACGGCGCGCGGCCCGAGCGACAGCGCAATGCGGATCGTCTGGCCGCTCTTGACCGCCGTGTCCGCGGCCGGCACCTGGCCCTTCACGCGATGCGCCGCGACGGCATCGTTGAACCCCTCCTGCGCGGAGTCCACCTTCACCTCGAGGCCGCGCTCGGCCGCGACGGTCGCCGCCTCCTCCGCGGTGAGGTTCGTGAGATTCGGCACCTTGAGCGATTTTCCCGCGACGAAGCGCGTGAACGACACCCAGGTCGCCGTGGCGAGCACACCGGCCAGCAACATCGCGTAGAACACTCTTCCGAACACTCCTCCCATGGCGAAACGACTTTAGCAGGCGGGAGGGCCGGCGTCCTTGACTCGCCCGGGTGGGACCGTGAGACTGCCCTTCCCATGGAAGACACCCGTCCTCCGGTCCCCCGCCCTCTCGAGCCCGAATACGGGCCGGGTCCCCCCCTCGCGAGGGCCGACCTCCACCTCCACACGAACGCGTCGATGTTCAAGTACTTCAAGGCCGGGAACACGCGCGACTCGTACAACGACCCCGACGAGACGTATCGCCTCGCGAAGAGCCGCGGGATGGATTTCGTGACCTTCACGGATCACGACACCGTGACCGGCTGCCTCAAGTTCCAGGACCGGCATCCCGACTACACGGACTTCTTCGTCTCCGCCGAGGTCGAAACGTTCTTCCCGCGCACGGGCCACCGCATCCACGTGAACGTCTTCGATTTGTCGCTCTCGCAATGGAAGGTCATCGACCGCAAGCGCCGGAACATCTTCGACCTCGTCGAGTACCTCCGGAGCGAAAGCCTCCTCTACTCCGCGAACCATCTCTTCCAGTCGTACCGGATGCGGCAGGCGCCCGAGGACTTCTTCACGACGATGCTCGAGCTCTTCGACGTCTTCGAGGTGAAAAACGGCTCGATGGCCTACCAGCACAACGCGCTCGTGGAGGACCTCCTGACGGCGGCCAAGGAGAAGCGCGGCTCTCTCGCGCTGATCGGAGGCTCGGACGCGCACACATATCCCCCCGTGGCGTCCGTCTTCACGATGGCGCCCGGAGCGACGTGGCGGGAGTTCCTTTCCTCCGTGCGCGCGGGCGAGTGCCTGTCGTGGGGAACCGAGATGGGCTTCACAACCGTCCTCACCGATGTCTACAAGCTCCTCGGAAAGTACTACCGCACCGTCGTCGACTTCCGGAACCCCGAGTTCACGACCGCCCAGAAGGCGCGGCACTTCCTCATCGCGCTCGCCTCGGTGCCGTTCAACGCCGCGGGCGTGCCGGCGGCGGTCTACTCCCTGAACTACGCCAAGCAGCTCGCGCTCTCGAGGAGGCTCAAGGCGCACTTCGGCAAGAAGGGGTTGTCGGGGAGCTGAGCGTGAGCCTTGCTGGTCACTTCTTCGCGTACTTCGTCTCGACGTAGTCGTCCACGAGCTTCCGGAAGGCCGCCGACAGCTCCTCGTGCGTGCCCTTCAGCGTCGTGAACTTCTGGCCGTCGATGAAGACCGGGCAGCTCGGGGCCTCGCCCGTGCCGGGCAGCGAAATGCCGATGTTCGCGGCCTTGCTCTCGCCAGGGCCGTTCACGATGCAGCCCATCACGGCGAGCGTCATCGTCTCGACGCCGTCGTAGCGCGTCTTCCAGACGGGCAGCTGCTGCCGCACGTAATCCTGGATGCGCTCGGCGAGCTCCTGGAAGCCCGTCGACGTCGTGCGGCCGCAGCCGGGGCAGGCCGTCACCGAGGGCGCGAAGCTGCGGAGTCCGAGCGACTGGAGAAGCTCGCACGCCGCGTACACCTCTTCGCGGCGATCGCCGCCCGGGCGCGGCGTGAGCGACACGCGGATCGTGTCCCCGATCCCTTCGTCGAGCAGCACGCCCATCGCGGCGGACGACCACACCAGGCCCTTCGTCCCCATCCCGGCCTCCGTGAGGCCGAGGTGAAGCGGCTGGTCGGTCCTCGACGCGAGGTCGCGGTAGACGGCGATCAGGTCGTTCGGGCGCGAGACCTTGCACGAGATGATGATCTGGTCTTTTCGCAAGCCCGTCTCGAGCGCGAGCTCGGTCGACTGAAGCGCCGAGAGCACCATGCATTCGTTGACGATGTGTTCCGACGAGCGGCCGAGATCGCGGTCGGTGTTCTCCTGCATCTTCTGCATGACGAGCTCCTGGTTCAAAGAGCCGCCGTTCACGCCGATGCGTACGGGTCGCCCGAGGTCCCGCGCCACGGCGCAGATCGTCGCGAACTGTTCGTCCCGCCTCTTCCCGGTCCCGACGTTTCCGGGGTTGATCCGGTACTTGTCGAGAGCCTTCGCCATCCCGGGGTACTTCACGAGGAGGATGTGCCCGTTGTAGTGGAAGTCGCCGATGAGCGGCGCGTCGCA
Source organism: Thermoanaerobaculia bacterium (assembly GCA_036385755.1). Taxonomy (GTDB): domain Bacteria; phylum Acidobacteriota; class Thermoanaerobaculia; order UBA5066; family UBA5066; genus Fen-183. The sequence continues at coordinate 6,015 of DASVJU010000137.1, read as the reverse complement.
GCCGGCGGCCAGGAGGCGCTTCTTGATCTCGGGGACCGCCGCCGCGGCTTCGTCCACGTTCACCGTGACGCGGAGGAGCTCCGAGCCGGCGGCCGCGAGCTCGAGCGACTGCCTGACGGTGCTCTCGACGTCGGCAGTGTCCGTATTCGACATGGACTGCACGACGACGGGCGCTCCGCCTCCGACCTGGACCTTTCCCACTCGCACGCCGACGGTTTCGTGCCGCGCGCGAACCGTACCCCCCGGCGTCAGGACACTCGACATCAGAAGTTGACGTTCTTGAGGACGTCGAAGTACAGGACGGTGACCATGACGAGGACGAGAAACACGAAGCCCGCCTGCAGGAGCCGCTCTTTCACCCGGATCGAGAAGTCCCTCCTGAACACGGCCTCGAGAAGCGTGACGAAGATCTGCCCGCCGTCGAGGAGCGGGATCGGAAGGAGGTTCAGGATTCCGAGTTGCAGGGAGAGGATACCCATGAGAAGGACGAGCGCGGACGGCCCCGAGCGCGCCGCCTCGCCCGAGAACTTCGCGATGTCGATCGGGCCCGAGAACTGACGGATCGAGCCGGTGCCGCGGAACAAGCGGCCCACGATCTGCCCCGTAACCTGCACTTGCCGGACGTTCTCCTTGAAGGACGCCGTGAGGGCCTCGAAGAGAGAGAAGCGGCGGAGGATCGTCTCCTCTTTCGGCGCGAAGCCGATGCGCCAGTTCTCCCCGACCTTGAGCGGGACGACGTGCAGAGTCTTCGTCTCGCCGCCGCGCTGGACGACCATCTCGATGGGCTTCGGGCCATCCTTGTCGAACCCGGCCGCCGCCTCGCGGATGAAGCGGACGACCTCGAAGTAGAGGACGACGGGCTTGCCGTTCACGGAGACGATTCGGTCACCGACGGAGAGGCCCGCCTTCGCGCCCGGATAGTTCGGCTCGACCCGCGCGACGACTGCGAGGATCGCGGGATTGAGGCCGGTATAGCCGATGTCGTACTTCGTGCGCGGCTCCGGGGTCAGCCTCAGCGTCAGCGGCTTTCCGTCCCGCTCGATTACGACGGTCAGCTCCTCGCGCGGGGCAAGTCCCGTCTCGATCTCCACGTCTTCCCACGTCTTCACTGGCTTCCCCGAGATCGACGCGATGCGGTCCCCCGCCTGAATCCCCGCCCTCTCGGCCGGGCTCTCGCGGTCGACGACCTTCACGACCGGGGCCTCGCCCTTGTACTTCGCGACCTCGATGCCGATGAGGAAGGCGAGCGCGGTGAGGAGGAACGCCAGGACGAGATTCACACCCGGCCCTGCGAAGAGGATCAGAAGGCGCTGGAAACGCGTGCCGGGCTGCGTCACCGAGGCCTCGGCCGTGCCCGCGACGATGTCGCTTTCGTCCGGCCCGAGGCCGACGACCTTCACGTAACCGCCGAGCGGGATGAGCGAGACCCGATAGTCGGTCTCGTTCTTCTTCCAGCCGAAGAGGCGCTTCCCGAATCCCAGAGAGAAGATCTCGACCGGAAACTTGAAGAGCTTCGCGACGAGGAAATGTCCCCCCTCGTGAAACACGATGAGGAACGAGAGAACGAAGATCAGGGCGAGGATGTTCGTCGGAATGGTCATGAGGCCTCGGGAGTTCTACGCGGGAAGGGCGGGGGCGGTTGCCGCCCGCGGGCTGGTTTCGAGGAGAGGGAGGATCGCGGCGGCCTCGCGCCGCGCCCACGCGTCGGCCTCGAGAGCGTCCGCGACAGAGGTTACGCCGACGACGCGGTGCCTGCCGAGAACGCGCGCGACGAGCTCGACGATCGCAGGATAGGGGATGCGCCGGTCGAGGAAAGCCTGAACGGCGATTTCGTTCGCGGCATTGAGCACCGCCGGCGCCGAACCGCCGGTCTCGAGCGCGGCGTACGCGAGCCCGACCGCCGGATAGCGGGTCTTCTCCATCGGGAAGAACTCGAGCCTGCCGAGCGACGTGAGGTCCAGTCCCTCGAGCGGCGTCGGGATGCGATCGGGATACGTGAGCGCGTAGAGAATCGGAAAGCGCATGTCGTTCGGGGACATCTGCGCGAGCACCGAACCGTCCACGTACTCGACCATCGAGTGGACGATCGATTGCGGATGGAGGACGACGTCGATCTCCCGGCCCGGCACGTCGAACAGCCAGCGAGCCTCGATGACCTCGAGCCCCTTGTTCATCATCGTGGCCGAGTCGATCGTGATCTTCGGGCCCATCTTCCACGTCGGGTGCCGGAGGGCGTCGTCCACGGTGATCGCCGGGAACGTGGCGAAGTCGCGCGTGCGGAACGGCCCGCCCGAAGCGGTGAGGACGAGGCGCTTCACTTCCGCGTGCGTTCCCGCGCGCAGAGCCTGATGGAGCGCACAGTGCTCCGAGTCCACGGGCAGGACCGCGGCACCGGAGGCGCGCGCGGCCGCCATGAGTGGCTCGCCGGCCACGACGAGAGTCTCCTTGTTCGCAAGGGCCAGCGTCTTGCCGAGCTTCACGGCTTCGTAGGCGGGCGCCAAACCGACCGACCCCACGATGCCGCCGAGGACGACATCGGCCTCGGGAAGCGTCGCGACGTCCACGAGCCCTTGAGGACCGAAGCCCACGGAGAGGCCGGGGAATTCCTGCCGGATCCGCGCCGCGTCCTCACGCGTCGTCACGGAAACGACCTTCGGGTGGTGTACGGCGATCGCGGGCAGGAGCTTCTCGAGATTCGACCCGGCCGACATCGAGACGATCTCGAAACGCCCGGGGAAGTGAGCGACGACGGACAGGGCCGAGTCCCCGATGGAGCCGGTCGCGCCGAGGAGGGCGATGCGCTTTTTCATCGGGCCCGTTTCCTCACTTCGTCAGTCCTCCAGGCACGAACGCGAGGGCGAAAAAAAGGACGGGCGAGGCGTAGAGAAGCGAGTCGAGCCGGTCGAGAAGCCCGCCATGGCCGGGAAGGAGACCGCCCGAATCCTTCACGGCGCAGCTCCTTTTGAACGTGGATTCGAGGAGATCCCCGACGACCGCGACGACGGAGACGACGAGGCCGAGCGCCCCGCCGAGGAGAAGAGTGCGCGCCACACCTGTTGCGGATGGAAAAAGAATCAGAGCCGCGACCGCCCCAAAGGCCATGCCGGCGCCCATCTGGCCCCAGAGGCCTTCCCACGTCTTCTTCGGGCTCACCACCGGAGCAAGCGGCCTTTTTCCCCACCGACGCCCGACGTAGTAGGCGGCCGAGTCGCCGGCCCACACGATCGCGAGCAGGAACACGACCGGCTGCCAGCCGATCGCGCGAAGTCCCACCATGGCCCCCGCCCCCAGAGCCACGTAGAGGGTCGCGAAAACCGACGACGCCGACGACGCGAGGAGCACGGCTTCACGGGGCGATGCGAACATGACGAGAGTCGGCAGCGCGAGAAGCGTGACGCCAACGAGCACGACGAGCGCGAGGAGGGAGGCGAGATAGGCCCCCGCCACGAAGGCGAGGAAGAGACCGAGGCCGGCGGGCTTCGGGACGACCCATCCCGCCGCCTCGATGAGCCGGTAGAACTCCAGGAGCGCGGCGGTCGCCGCGAGGGCGACCAGGAGCGCCCAGGCCCAGGGAGGCGCCGCCACGAGCACCGCGAGGACCGCGGGGATGAGAACTGCGGCCGTGAGCTCCCTCTGGAACTTCATCGTGACGCGGCCGCCGGTTGCGCCGCCGGCGCCGCGACCTCGCCCCGCCTTCCTTCCGATTCCGAGACGCCGCCATAACGGCGCTCGCGCTTCTGGAACTCCGTGAGCGCCTCGAGAAAGTGCCCCGCGCGGAAGTCGGGCCACAGCACGGGCGTCACGTAAATCTCGGCGTAGGCGATTTGCCAGAGGAGGTAGTTCGAGATGCGCATTTCGCCGCTCGTACGGATGAGCAGGTCGGGGTCGGGCAGCCCGGCCGTGTAGAGCTGCGATTCGATCGCGGCCTCGTCGATGTCGTCGGGGCACAACGTGCCCGCCTGCACTTTTCTCGCGAGCGCCCGCATCGCATCGGCCAGCTCGGCCCGACCCGAGTAATTGAGCGCAATGTTGAAGATCATGCCCTTGCCCTGCGCCGTAGCGGCAATGGCGCGCTCGAGCTCGCGCTGCACCGAAGTATCGAGCCCGTCCATCCGGCCGACGACGCGGAAGGCGATGTCGTTGTCGAGCAGCGTCTTCAGCTCGCGCCGGAGATACTCCTTGAGGAGCGCCATGAGCGTCGCGATCTCGAGGTGCGGACGCTTCCAGTTCTCCGTCGAGAACGCATAGAGCGTGAGCGCCGTGAGCTCGAGGCGCGCCGCCGTCTCGACCGTCGCCCGCACCGAGGCGATCCCGGCGCGGTGGCCCTCGACGCGCGGGAGCCGCCGCTGACCCGCCCACCGTCCGTTGCCGTCCATGATGACCGCCACGTGCCGCGGCAGACGGCCGAGGTCGAGGGCGTCGAGGAGCGGCCGGTCGGGAGCGCCGGGCGCAGCGATGGAGTCCTTGTTGATCATTTCTCGCGTTCGGGGCGAAACACGCCCCCAGGTTCAGATTCTATCCCGATGAAACGGGCGCGCCGACACGGACCGGGGACTCCTCCTGAAGAGTCGCCGGGGGATACAGGACCCTCTCCAGCGTGAGCCCGCGGGCCTCGGCGGTAGGACCGGGCTTCAAGAGGGCCTCTTCCGGCCGGATCCGACCTCGCCCGGCGTCGCGGAGCGTCCCGACGAGGCGGCGCACCATGCCGCGGAGGAAGCCGTCCCCCGCCGCCGTGATCACGAGAAGCGTGCCGCGTTCCGCAACGTCGAGCCGCGCCAGGGTCCGGATCGTCGTCGAGGGATCTGACCCCGTGAGCGAGAAAGGCGCGAAGTCCCGGCGCCCGACGAGAGTCGCCGCGGCGGCACGCATGGCCGCGACGTCCAGCGGCTCGCCCGCGAGGGCCTCGACGAGGCCGCGATGCGGGTGGAGCGTGTCACCCCGGCGCAGGCGGTACACGTAGATCTTGCCCGTCGCCGAGTGGCGGGCGTGGAAACCGGATTCTGCTTCGAAAGCGGAGAGGATCCGCACATCCCATGGCAACCTGGAATTCAGGGCACCGGGGATTTTCTTAGAAGGTAAAATGGGCGCGCCCTCGGGCACGTCGAAGTGGGCGACTTGGGCGTCCGCGTGTACGCCGGAATCCGTCCGTCCCGACCCGTGGACGCGGATCTCCGTCTGATAGATTCCCTTCAAAGCAAATTCTAATTCTCCCTGGACCGTGCGCGGCGGCGTGCCGTCTGCGCGAGGCGCCTGCACCTGCCACCCTTCGAAGAAACTCCCCAGGTACGCCACCTCGAGCTTCAGCCTCACGGACACGATTATCGGGTCTCCGCGCTATCGTCCGCGCAATGGCCGGCTCCCCCGCCCTGACTCTGACCGTCACGGAAATCTTCCGCAGCCTTCAAGGCGAATCGTCGTTCGCAGGGTTGCCGTGCACGTTCGTGCGCCTGACGGGGTGCACGCTCCGGTGCGTCTGGTGCGACAGCGGCTATGCTTTTTCCGGCGGGAACACGCGGACACTCGACGAGGTCATCGCCGAGGTCGCGCGTCTCGGGGCCCCTCTCGTCGAGCTGACCGGAGGGGAGCCGCTCGAGCAGGAGGGCGTCTACCCCCTCGCCGCGGCGCTCTGCGACCGCGGCTATGCCGTGCTTGTCGAAACCGGCGGCCACCTCCCGATAGACCGCGTGGATCCGCGCGTGATTAAAGTCGTTGACATCAAATGCCCGGGTTCAGGGATGCAGTCCCGTAATGATCTCGAGAATCTGAAGCGGCTCGGACCGAAGGACGAAGTGAAGTTCGTCGTCGCCGACCGGCGCGACTTCGACTGGGCGGTGGCGCTCGTGACGAGCCACGGCCTCGACGAGAACCACGTCGTCCTGATCTCTCCCGTCTTCGAGGGTGCGACTTCGAAACTCGCGGCACAGGTCGCCGAATGGGTGCGGGATTCGAAGAGAAAGCTGCGGCTAAACCTGCAGCTGCACAAGTTGCTCTGGGGAGACGTTCCAGGACGATGAG
>DASVJU010000136.1:0-6550 GCA_036385755.1 Thermoanaerobaculia bacterium | reverse complement strand
GCCTCCGTGGCCACGCTCGTCCTTCTCCTCGCCGCCGTGCGCGCGGCGGGCCGCCGGCTGGACCCCGCATCGGGCGTCCCGGTCGTGACCGTGATGCGCGCGCCTTTCGCCCGCCGCGTGAAGGCGGAGGGAAACCTCAAGGCGACGAAGGCGACGCCTCTCGTCGCGCCCGGCAACGACATCTCGCTCAAGATCGCGTGGCTCGCGGACGACGGATCTCCCGTGAAGAAGGGAGACGTCGTCGTCCGCTTCGACTCGACGCAGACGGAGAAGAACCTCGACGCGGGCCGGGCGGACCGCGGGACGAACGTCGCGAGGACCGCAAAGACGAATGTCGAGGCGGACGCCGCCATCCGCAACCTCGATCGCGACGGCCAGCAATCGCACCGCGAGCTCGAGTCCGCCCGGACGTTCCAGAGCAAGGACCCCGAGATCTTCTCGCGGCACGCGATCATCGAGGCCGACATCGACGCTTCTCTCGCGGGCTCGCGCGAGGAGAACGCCTACGGGACGAAAGCGAAGAGAGAGAAGCTCGCGGACGCGGATCGCGACCTTCTCGGGATCGAAGGGCGCAAGGCGGACTCCAAGGTCTCGCGCGCCGAGAAAGAGATGACGGCTCTCGCGATCGTCGCGCCCCACGACGGATTTCTCGTGTTCCAAAGAGACTGGCGCGGCGAGCTCCCCGCGATCGGGCAGATGATCTGGAGCGGTTACAAGGTCGCGGAGATCCCAGACGTGAGCGCGCTCGCGGCCGAGGTGTGGGTCCTCGAGGCGGACGCCGGCGGGCTCGCCGCGGGCCGCCCCGCGACCGTCGTCGTGGAGTCGAACCCGGACACCGTGTGGCCGGGCCGCATCGAGCGCGTCGACAGCGTCCCGAAGCCGCGTGTGAAAGGCGTTCCCGTCCATTACTTCGGGGTCACGGTCGTGCTCGACCGTGTCGACGCCTTGAAGATGAAGCCGGGACAGCGCGTTGAGGCGTCCCTCTCGCTCGATGCGCGGGAGGACGCCCTGGCCGTGCCGCGGCAGGCCGTGTTCGAGCGCGACGGCAGGAAGGTCGTCTACCGCCGGAAGGGAAGCGCCTTCGAGCCCGTCGAGGTCGTGCTCGGTCCCGTCGCGCTCGGCACCGTCGTTGTCGAGAAGGGCCTCGCGGCCGGCGACGTCGTCGCCCTGCGCGACCCGGCGCGTTCCGCGGACGACGGCGCTCCCACCGCGGCCGCGCCCGTCGGAGGTCCGGCCCGGTGACCTCCGGCGAAGCGTTCCGCCGCGCCCTCGAGAGTCTCGGCGTCCACAAGCTGCGCTCGGCGCTCACGATGCTCGGGATGATTTTCGGTGTCGGCGCCGTCATCGCGATGCTCTCGATCGGGGCGGGCGCCGAGCGGCAGGCTCTCGCGATGATCGAGCGCCTCGGCCTCTCGAACGTCCTCGTGCGCTCGAAGGACTTCCGGCCCGATGAGCTCGCGGAGGTGCGCAAGAAGTCTCAGGGTCTCTCTCCGCGTGACATGGCGGCGCTCGAGGAGGCCGTTCCCGGTGTCCTTTTCGCGGCCCCGCGCGTGAAGGTCACGCCCTGGCGCGTGCGCGGCGACGACGTCACCGCGGAGGCGCAGGTGTACGGCGTTTCGTGGCGCCACGCGGAGCTCACGCACCTCGCGCTCGCCGAGGGGCGATTCCTCGACGCGCTCGACGAGCGCACGCACGGGCAGGTCTGCGTCCTCGGAGCGGACGCCGCACGGCGGCTCTTCGGCTTATCGGGCGCGATCGGGCGCGACGTGAAGGTGAACGACCTCTGGCTCACGGTCGTCGGCGTCCTCGCCTCCGAGTCTTCGGGCGGCCCGGCCCTCCCGGGCGTGGCGGGCGGGCCGACGGGGGAGATCTACGTACCGTGGACGACCGCGCTGCGCAAGCTCGACAAGGACCCGCTCGACGCGCCTCTCGCGGAGATCATCCTCGCGCTCAAGCCGGGCGCGTCGGCGCGCGAGCAGGCCGCGCTCGTCCCGCCGCTTCTCGACCGCCTGCATGGAGGCGCCGCCGATTTCGAGCTCGTCGTACCGGAGCGCCTCCTCGCCCAGAGCCGGCGGACGCAGCGTCTCTTCAACGTCGTGATGGGCGCGATCGCGGGAATCTCGCTCCTGGTCGGCGGAATCGGAATTATGAACATCATGCTCGCGACCGTCCTCGAGCGGACGCGCGAGATCGGCATCCGGCGGGCCGTCGGCGCGCGGCGCGGCGACATCCGGTTTCAGTTCGTCGCCGAGGCCTTCGCCCTCTCGTTCACGGGAGGACTCGCGGGAATCGTGATGGGCCTTGTGATTTCGCGCGTCGTCGCGGTCGCGGCCGGCTGGCCGACGGTCGTAACGTGGTGGTCGCTCCTGCTCTCGACGGGCGTGTCCGCGGTGGTCGGGCTCGCGTCGGGTATCTACCCGGCGCTCCGGGCCGCGGCCCTGCACCCGATCGACGCGCTCCGGTACGAGTGAGGGCCCGGAAGACCGGGCCCTCCCGGCCGCCTCAGCTCGTGAGGCCGTCCTTTTTCTGCAGGATCTCGTTCAGGAACCAGCGGCTCTTCTGGTGCACCTGGACGAGGCGCGTGTAGAGGTCGGCCGTACCGATGTCGCCCGCTTCCGTCGCGACCTCGGCGTCGTCGTGCATCTCTCCGATCACGAGATCGAGCGAAGCGCGAGCCTCGCCGATCATCTCGTCGAGCGAGAGCTTGCCCTTCGAGGGTTTCACGCTCGCGGTCGGGAGATAGTCGGCCGGGTCGCCCAGCGGGGCGCCGCCGACCATGATCGCGCGCTCGGCGAACTCGTCGATCGTGTCGTACACGAGCGTCGCCTGCTCGTCGAGCATGAGGTGGATGTCGCGGAACAGGGGGCCGTAGCTGAGCCAGTGGTACTTCTTGTAGTTGAGATACGCGACGAGGGCGTTCGCCTGTTGGCGCTGAAGCGTGGCGACGACGGCGGACGAGCCCTTCGGGCCGCTCTTCTTGCTGTGTTTCTTGTCTTTCTTGGCCATGGAAACCTCCGACCGCTAGATTAGATCCAGTCTAAAATAGGGTCAAGCCCCTTCCTGTTACATTCCCGCCCTCATGGCCGAACAGTACATCTTCACGATGCAGAACCTCAGGAAGGTCGTCCCGCCGCAGCGGGAGATCCTCCGGGGCATTTATCTCTCCTTCTTCCCGGGCGCCAAGATCGGCATCCTCGGGCTCAACGGCGCGGGCAAATCGACGGTGCTCCGCATCATGGCGGGGCTCGACAAGGAGTTCACGGGCGAGGCGTTCCCGGCGGAGGGGACGCGCATCGGGTATCTCTCCCAGGACCCGCAGCTCGACCCGAAGAAGACCGTGCTTCAGAACGTGGAGGACGGCGTCGCTCCGGTCAAGAAGCTCCTCGCGCGCTTCGACGAGCTCGGCGAGAAGATGGGCGAGAGCCTGCCCGACGCCGAGATGGAAAAGGTCATGGCCGAGTACGGCAAGGTGCAGGACGCGATCGAAGCCGCGAACGGCTGGGATCTCGACCGAACGCTCGAGACAGCCATGGATGCGCTCCGCTGCCCGCCTCCCGACGCAGACGTCACGAAGATCTCGGGCGGTGAGAGGCGCCGCGTGGCTCTCTGCCGCCTCCTCCTCGAGAAGAACGACATGCTCCTCCTCGACGAGCCCACGAACCACCTCGACGCCGAGTCGGTCGCATGGCTCGAGCAGTTTCTGAAGGAGTTTCCGGGCACCGTCGTCGCCGTGACGCACGACCGCTATTTCCTCGACAACGTCGCGGGCTGGATCCTCGAGCTGGACCGCGGGGCCGGCATCCCGTGGAAGGGCAACTACTCCTCGTGGCTCGAGCAGAAAGAAGCCCGGCTCGAAATCGAGGAAAAGACCGAGAGCGCTCGCCAGCGCTCGCTCAAGCGCGAGCTGGAGTGGGTGCGCATGGCGCCGCGCGCGCGGCAGGCGAAGAGCAAGGCGCGCCTGCAGGCGTACGAGCAGCTCGTCTCGGAGAGCGGCATCGAGGCCCGCGGCGAGACGAACGAGATCTACATCCCGCCCGGCCCGCGCCTCGGTGACGTCGTCGTCAGGGCCGAGGGCGTGAAGAAGTCTTTCGGCGACACGCTCCTCTTCGACGACCTGAGCTTCGACCTGCCGAAGGGCGGGATCGTCGGCGTGATCGGCCCGAACGGCGCGGGCAAGACGACGCTCTTCAAGATGATCATGGGCCTCGAGAAGCCGGACGGCGGGAAGCTCCAGGTCGGGGAAACGGTCGTCCCGAGCTACGTGGACCAGAACCGCGAGAAGCCCGACGCGAAAAAGACCGTGCACGACGAGCTCTCGGAGGGAAACGATCTCGTGATGCTCGGCAAACGCGAGATGCCGAGCCGCGCGTTCTGCGCCATGTACAACTTCAAGGGCGCCGACCAGCAGAAGCTCGTCGCGAACCTGTCGGGCGGCGAGATGAACCGCCTCCACCTCGCGCGGACGCTGAAGCGGGGCGGCAACCTCCTCCTCCTCGACGAACCCACGAACGACCTCGACGTCGACACGCTCCGTGCGCTGGAAGAGGCGCTCCTCTCGTTCGGAGGCTGCGCCGTTGTCATCAGTCACGACCGCTGGTTCCTCGACCGCGTCGCGACGCACATGCTCGCGTTCGAGAGCGACAGCAAGGTCGTCTGGTACGAGGGCAACTACCAGGACTACGAGGCCGACCGCCACAAGCGCCTCGGCGCCGAGGCCGACCGCCCGCATCGGATCAAGTACCGGAAACTGGGGAGATAGGCCGCAATGTTTCTCCGCGGCTCGAGCGGTCAGTGAAGCGGACTGTCATGCTCGGCGCTGGCGCGTCGCAGAGCGCCCAGCGACGACAATCCGACCCGCGGTGAACTGGCGTTGCTCGTGGACTGAATGGGGCGTTTCCTCCCAGCCCGCCGCTTGAAGACGCGGGACAACATACTTCCGGCAGGTACCCGCTTCGTTCGCCACGAGGAGGGAGAAGTTTCGCACGTCCACGCGAACTCTGGCGCGGTTCTTGCTCCTTGTCCGGGCCGGAGGAGACTCATGAAAAAAGTACTGGCCACAGCCTCGGCCGCGCTCTTCGTGTTTCTGATCGCCGCTTCGGCGTACGCGGAAAAGCGCCCCCATGAGGGCAAGATCACAGGAATCGACCAGACGATCAGGATGCTGACCATCCAAGGCGAGAAGGGAGACTCGTGGGACGTCTACTGGACGGAGACGACGAAGCTGAAGAAGAACCTGACGTTCGGCGAACTGCGTCAAGGCGATTCGGTGCATTTCGACTTCGTCGAGAAGGACGGCAAGAAGTGGGTCACCGAGCTGCGCCGAACGAGCAAGGCCAAGGACTGACACATCGCATCCTGCTCGTTCTCCGGCGCGGGCTGAAAAGCTCCCTTTGATCCGTCAGGGAACGAGCGCGATGACGGCGAAGGTCGCGCCTTCGCGATCGGTCAGGAAGGCGTAACGCCCCACTTTCGCGATGTCGTCGGGCGCCCGGAGGACACGCGCTCCGAGCGCCTCGGCCTTCGCGACGGTGGCGTCGCAGTCGGCCACGCGGAAGTAGACGGTCCACGCGGGCGCGACCGCCCCCTGCCCCTTTGCGAAGGTCGTCATCCCGCCCGCGGGGCGCGGCCCCAGCCAGAGCTCGGTGTACGCCTGGGGCCCCGTCTCCTGCTTCTTGATCGCCCAGCCGAAAAGGCTCGCGTAGAAATGCCCCGCCGCGTCGATGTCCGTCGTCGCGAGCTCGGTCCAGCAGAGCGTGCCGATCTCGCCGACGACCTGCGCGCCAGGGTGGGCCCGCGCCTCCCAGAGGCAGAGGGCCGCGCCCTGAGGGTCCTTCACGATGGCCATGCGCCCGTTCGGGCCGACGTCGAACGGCTTTCCGAAGATCGTTCCGCCGAGGACCTTCACGCGGAGCGCGCTCCCGTCCGCGCTCTTCACGGCCGCGTAGGAGTTCCAGTGGGCGGCGACGCCGAGCTGTCGCTCGGACTTCTGGAGGGTGTAGAGCGCGGCCACGTCCTTGCCCGCAAGCCGCGCGATCGTGTACGTGGCGCCGGCCTCCGTGGACTGGTCGTCGAAGGTCCAGCCGAAGAGGGCGCCGTACAGGGCCTTCGCCGAATCGGCGTCCGTCGTGGCGAGCTCGGGCCAGCAGAACGTGCCGGGCTCATGCTGGACGACTTCTCGCATCGATGACCTCCGGGGAGGTCGATCATAAGGGCGCGCGGCGTCGCGTGCCCGGGCCAGGCGTCAGGAGCCGGCGACGATCCGAAGTTCTCGAAAGAAGCCCTTCACGAGCGCGGAGGCGACGTGCGCCCGGTAGGCGGCCGTCGAGCGGAGATCGTCGATGGGGGCGATGTCCCGGCGCGTCGCCGCGTCGAGCTGTTCGTCCGAGACCGAGGCGAGGCTCGGGGCGAGGCCGAGCGCCCGAACGGTCGGCAGGGAGACCGTCATGGGAGCGACCGAGGCCATGCCGAATCCGGAGCGGACGCCGCGGCCCCGCTCGACCTCGGCGACGGCCGCGAGGGCGACCTTGGAGATCGCCTGGGCGACGCGCGT
>DASVJU010000135.1:0-32962 GCA_036385755.1 Thermoanaerobaculia bacterium | reverse complement strand
CTACGCTCACGTTCTTTCCGCCGCTCATGCGGGGTGTGAGGTCCGGTGTCGGGCGCCTCGCCCGATGGCTCCGAGGCAGCTCCCGGCTCGGACCGCTGTTCGGGCGTCTCGAGACGTGGCGCTCGTATCTCCCGCTCGTCGCCGCCGTGCTCGCCGTCCTGATCGCGCGCCGCCGGTTTCGCTGGGCCGCCTATCTCGCGATCACGTCCCTCGGCGGCGCTCTCCTCAATCAATCATTGAAGTTCCACTATCTGCGGCAGCGCCCTGACCTTTCGGCGGCCGTTCTCGACGCCATGGGCTATTCCTTCCCCAGCGGACACGCCATGAGCGGCACGATCATCCTCGGCGCGCTCGCCTATCTCGCGGCCCGCTCGATCCGGGACTGGAGAAGCAAGTCCGCCGCGCTCGCCGCCCTTGCGACGCTTGCGCTCGCGATCGGGATCTCCCGCGTTTACCTCGGAGTCCACTGGACCTCCGATGTCGGCGCCGGCTTCGCGGCCGGGCTGCTCTGGGTGACCGCGACGACGACGGGTTACGAGCTCTTCCGGCAGTACCGCCTCGGCCAGGCGGACATGGCGCAGCGCCGGGCGAAGGCCTCCGCGTGAGCGGAGGGCGGCCGCCCCGCGTGACGTAGAATCCCGCTCGTGACGTTTTTCACAAGCGTCAGGGGTGCGCGATGAAGACTCCTCCTCCGTCCTTGCCTGTCTGGAACGCCGTTCCCGGGAGAATCGAGCCCCCGCTCGGCCCCGGAATGCCCTCGACGTCGGGCGCGGACTTCCTGACCACGAAACTCGACGTCGCTGTCCAGTGGGCGCAGTCGAATTCGCTCTGGCCGATGCCGTTCGGGACGGCCTGCTGCGCGATCGAGTTCATGTCCGTCGTCTCGTCGCATTACGACCTGGCGCGTTTCGGCGCCGAGGTCGTGCGGTTCTCGCCGCGCCAGGCGGACCTTCTGATCGTCGCCGGCACCGTCGTCGACAAGCTCGCGCCGGTCCTCAAGAAGGTCTACGACCAGATGTCCGAGCCGAAGTGGGTGATCTCGATGGGCGTCTGCGCGTCCACGGGCGGCTTCTACCGCGCGTATCACGTCGTGCAGGGGATCGACGAGATCGTCCCCGTCGACGTCTACGTCGCGGGCTGCCCGCCGACGCCCGAGAACCTCATCCGCGGAATCATGGAGCTTCAGAAGAAGATCCAGTCCGGCGAGCTCGCCCGTCACCGCGCGTCGAAGACGTTCGTCCCGATCCGCGTCGGCACGGACCCCGACCTCTCCATTCCCGCCTACTCCGACGGCGTCATGGCGCACGTGCCAGGGAAGAAAGAGCTGCCGGAGATCGGGGAAACGGCCGAGTCCGAGCTCGGCGCGAAAGCCCGCGACGCGGCCGGAGAGGGGCACCGATGAGCGCGACCCTGACGCGCCCCGCCCTTTCGTTCGGACCCGTGCTCGAGCAGAAGCTCGAGGGCCGCGTCACCGTCGAAGAGCGCCCCCTCTCCGACATCGCGACGCTCGTCACGGACGCCGCGACGCTGAAAGAAGCGGCCCTCTTCCTGCGCGACGATCCGGCCGCCGCGTTCGACCTGTTCCTCGACCTCGCGTCGGTCGACCGGTCGAAGCTGCCGGGCCACGTCGCGGGAAAAGACGGCCGCTTCCAGGCGAACTACATCCTCTACTCCACGATACGGAACGAGCACCTGAGGCTCCGCGTCAACCTGCCCGAGAAGGATCCGGCGGTCCCTTCGCTCACCGGCGTCTGGCCGGCGGCGAACTGGTTCGAGCGCGAGGCATGGGACCTCATGGGGATCCGCTTCGACGGCCACCCGAACCTTCAGCGGCTCCTCACGCACAACGGCTTCTTCGGACACGCGCTGCGCAAGGACTACGACAAGGGCCAGCGCTGGCTGTGCACCGAGGAAGACCTTCTCCAGACCGAGCTCGCCGCGAAGACGGACGACCCCGCGGACATGTTCGAGACGATGACGTTGAACTTCGGCCCGTCGCACCCCACGACGCACGGCACGCTGCGCGTCGTCATGCGCGTGGACGGGGAGAGGATCGTCGCGGCCGAGTCGGAGTGCGGCTACCTCCATCGCTGCTTCGAGAAGATGTCCGAGAGCCACACGTGGGTGCAGGTCATCCCATACACGGACCGGCTGAACTACTGCTCGCCCATGATCAACGGCAACGGCTACGCCCTCGCCGTCGAAAAGATGCTCGGCATCGACGTGCCACCGCGCGCGAAGGCCGCGCGCACCGTCCTGAACGAGTTCAGCCGCATCATGGATCACCTCGTGTGCATCGGGGCGAACCTCGTCGACCTCGGGGCGCTCACGAACTTCTGGTACGCGTTCCAGCCTCGCGAGGAGATCTACGGCCTCCTCGAAGCCTGCTGCGGGGCGCGCCTCACGTCTTCGTACGCGCGCATCGGCGGCCTCGCGAAAGACGTCCCGGACAACTTCGTCGAGTGGTCGCGCTCTCTCCTCCCGACGATCCGCGACCGGGTCGCCGACATCGACGGCCTCATCACGAAGAACAAGATCGCCTGGAACCGCCTGCGCGGGACCGGCGTCGTGACGAAGGAGCAGGCCCTCGCGTGGGGCTTCACGGGCCCGTGCCTGCGCGCCTCCGGCGTCCCCTACGACGTCCGCAAGGACAAGCCGTACGAGATGTACGGCGACGTCGACTTCGACGTCCCCATCGCGACCGACGGCGACAATTTCGCGCGGTACCTCGTGCGCATGGAAGAGATCCGCCAGTCGATGAGGATCATCGAGCAGATCATCGCGCGGTTCCCGAAAGGGCCCGTCAACACGGACGACTATCGCGTCATCCTGCCCCCGAAGGAAATGGTCTACAACGAGATGGAAGGGCTCATCTACCACTTCAAGCTCGTCTTCGAGGGCGTGAAGGTGCCGGCGGGGGAGATCTACTCGTACACGGAAGGCGCGAACGGAGAGCTCGGCTTTTCGCTCGTATCGGACGGCAGCGGCTTCCCGTATCGCGTCAAGGTGCGGCCCCCGTGTTTCCCGCTCTTCGCCGCGTACGAGAACATCATCAAGGGCGGCATGGTGTCCGACGCCGTCGCGACGCTCGGCCTCTTGAACGTCATCGCCGGCGAGCTGGACCGGTAGGGCAGGAAGAAGAAAATGGCCGCACGCGTAGTCACGCTCACTCGACTGGAACCCACGATTCTCGAGCGCCTGTATCTTCCCGAGATCTTCAAGGGTCTCGCGCGGACCTTCTCTCACCTCATGAAGAACCTCGGAAACATGAAGGGCCTCCCGACGATCCAGTTTCCCGAGATGCGCCGGAAGTACTCGGAACGCTACCGCGGGCGCCACATTCTCAAGACCCGCGAGGACGGCTCGCTCCGGTGCGTCGCCTGCTACATGTGCGAGACCGCCTGCCCGGCCGAGTGCATCAAGATCGTGGCGGGGGAGCACCCCGTCCTCGCTTACGAGAAGTATCCGACCGTGTTCGAGATCGACCTGCTCCGCTGCGTGATGTGCGGCTACTGCGTGGACGCGTGCCCGAAAGACGCGATCTGGATGACGAAGGACTACGAGATGGCGTTCTTCGACAGGAAGAGCGCGGTCCTCGGCATCCCCGAGCTCACCGAGAAGCCCTCCGATACGGACGCCGCGGGCCCCGGCTACGGTTACCGGCCGTACGAGGGCGAAAGCCCGATGAAGAAGGCGGGGCAGTTCGAGCCCTCGGGCATTCCGCTGCTCGCAGCGCTGAAGGAGCGCGGCCTCGCGATCAACCGCATGCCGCCGCCGCCCCCGCCGAAGCCGGCGGCGCCGCCCCCGGCGGCGAATGCAACCTGAGGGCACGGATGCCTACACATGTAGCGATGGAAGACTCACCAGCCGTAGGGACTCGGTCTTCTGGCGCTGGCATTGAGCAGGCCGGGAGCGCCTGACAAGCGGATTCTTAGGGAAGGAACTCATCCTGCCCACTGAACATCAGACCAAGGGGCGGCTCCTCACCGCGCTGGCACGCGCTGCCATCGCCGCGGAATTCGGCGCGTCCTGGCCCGTCTTGCCGCGTCCGGCCTGGCTCGATGAACCGGCGGCCGCCTTCGTCACCCTCACCCTTCACGGGCAACTGCGCGGCTGCATTGGCTCGCTCGAAGCGCATCGGTCCCTTTACGACGACGTGACGCGCAACGCCCACGCCGCCGCTTTCGACGACCCGCGCTTTCCACCCCTGGCGGCCGACGAACTCCCCGACGTGCGCATCGAGGTTTCCGTCCTGACCGCGCCGCAATCGCTCCAGTTCAGCAGCGAGGCCGATGCCCTGCTCCGCCTTCGTCCCGGCATCGACGGCGTCATCGTTCAGTACGGTAGGCACCGCGCCACCTTTCTGCCGCAGGTCTGGAGACAACTGCCGGAGCCGCGCGAGTTCATGGCGCATCTCAAGCAAAAGGCCGGGCTTCCCGCTGACCTTTGGGACGGCGACATGCGACTCGCGGTCTATCAAGTCGAAACCTATCAAGCGGACGCTTGACGGCCCTGCAGTACGAAGTGATCGTCTGATGACGATCGGAGGACCCGAATGGCCGAGGAACGAGTTCTTGAAACGGTGAAGATGGCCTGCCGTCTCCGCGCCCTGACGGTCTTCCTGCTCGTTGCTGCGGCCTCGCCGCTCGAGGCCTCCGAGACGCCGGCGACGAAGCGGTTCTCTCTCGATGACCTCGAGAAGATCGTCCGGCTCTCGTCGCCCCGGATCTCGCCCGACGGGGTGTCGATCGCCGTCGTCGTGACGCGGGCCGACGTCGAGAAGAACAAGTGGATCTCCGAGCTGGAACTCGTCGACGTCGCGACGGGCGCGCGGCGGGTCCTGACGCGGGAACGCAAGGGCGTTTCCCATCCGCGCTGGTCGCCGTCCGGCGACCGCCTCGCCTTCCTCGCGTCTGAAGGCGCCGAGAAGGACGCAAAGAGCCAGATCTTCGTTCTCCCGATGGCGGGCGGCGAGGCGGAGAGGGTCACGAGCGCGCCGACCGGCGTCCAGCATTTCGCGTGGCGTCCGGACGGTGCCGCCCTCGCCTACGCGGCGGAGGACGAGCGCCCCGACAAGAAGGGGATCGAAAAGGGCAACGACCTCTTCGAGGTCGGGAACGACAACCTCTTCGCCTCCGAGCCCCCGTCGCCCGTCCACATCTGGCTCGTCCCGGCCGGGGGAGGCGAGGCGAAGCGCCTGACGTCGGGCGCGTGGAGCCTCCCTGCGGCACTTCCTCCGAACACGCCCTCCGCGCCGCTCTCGTGGTCGCCCGACGGAAAGCTCCTGGCGTTCGTCCGCGTCGAGACGCCTCACACGGGGGACAACGACCAGAGCACGGTCCGGATCCTCGACGTCGCGTCCGGTGCGATCCGCGCGGTGACCGGGAAGACCCATTTCGAGGGGTTTCCCGTCTTCTCGCCCGACGGGACGAAGCTGTCGTACTGGTGTCCGCGCGACCGCGACCCGAACAACGTGAACGACATCCATGTGACGTCGGTGGCCGCCGGCGGCGAGGGGATGAACCTGACGAAGCCGATCGACCGCTGCCTCTATGCGTCGGTCTGGACCCCCGACGGAAAGGCGCTTCTCGTGGGCGGGAACGACGGGACGCGCGTGTCGCTCTGGCTGGCGCCGCTCGACGGCCCGGCGAAACGCCTCGAGCTGGGTGAGGTCAGCCCCTCATGGTCCTTTTTCGTCGACGCGGTCGTCGGGAAGAGCGGCTCGATCGCCTTCGTCGGAAGCGAGCCCGGCCGCCCGGCGGAGCTCTGGGTCATGGCCTCCGCGACTTCGGCTCCGAGGCGCCTGACCGACTTCAATGCCGAGATCGCCGGCCGCGACTTCGGGAAGGTCGAAACCTTTACGTGGCAGGGGCCCGACGGGTGGAAGGAGGACGGCGTCGTGGTCCTGCCTCCCGGCCTCGCCCCGGGGGCGAAGGTGCCGCTCGTTCTCTACATCCACGGCGGCCCGCAGGCCGCCTCGACGCGCGCCTTCTCGGCTCCCGCGCAGCTCTTCGCGGCGCAGGGCTGGGCCGTCTTCTCGCCGAACTACCGCGGGAGCGACAACCTCGGAAACGCCTATCAACGGGCGATCTTCAACGACGCCGGAGACGGCCCCGGCCGTGACGTCCTCGCGGGCCTCGATGCGCTCGTCAAACACGGCTTCGTCGACCCGGAGCGGATCGCGGTGTCCGGGTGGTCCTACGGCGGCTACATGACGTCGTGGCTCATCGGCCACGACACGCGCTGGAAGGCGGCGGTCGCAGGCGCGGCCGTGACCGACCTCTCCGACCAGTACTGCTTCGCCGACTTCAACGTCCAGATGCGCTACTCGATGAAAGGAACGGCGACGCCATTCTCTCCGGGCGGGGAGGCGCTCTACCGCGCGCAGTCGCCGATCACGTACGCGATGCGGGCGAAGACGCCGACGTTGATCCTCTCGGACACGGGCGACTTCCGGGTTCCGTACACACAGTCGTTCAAGCTCTTCCGCGCGCTCAAGGAGGCCGGCGTCGAGACGTCGTTCGTGGCGATCCCCGTCGGCGGACACTTCCCGGGCGACCCGATCCGCTCGCGCGAGGTCTGGCGGCGCTGGATCGGCTGGCTCGATCCGAGACTCAAGTAAAGCTCGAGCCGGGATGAGCTCCGATGACCGACAAAAAGGGATTCAGCGTTCCGTGGACTTCTTGTCGCCGACGAAGACCTGGGGCTGCACGTAGCTCGTGGTCCGGGAGATCTCGTCGGTGAGCGCCAGGGAGAGAGTCTGGGCGCCTCCGCGAAGCCTGAGCCGCGCCGTATACGCGAAGGTCTTTCCCGAGAGGCTCGCGAGCTGGGCCTCGGGCACGTCGATGGGCACGCGTTCCGAAGCGACGTCCGAGAGCTGCCCGTCCGCCGACGCCGAAGCCGAGGTGAAGAGAATGTGCCCGCGCGCGCGCCCGGCCTCGGGCACGAGGGTGAGCATGTCGAACGGGATCTTGAATTCCAGGGGCACGATCCAGAGTTTGCCTTCCTTCGCCGGAGTGCCCACGTGCAGCGAGGCCCGCAGCGGATTGCGCGTCTTCGGGAAGTGCACGCCGGACATCACGGCGTCGGCGATCTTCTGCTCGGCCGTGCGCTCGACAACGTTCCGGCGCGTGAGGACCCGGACGCCGGGCCTGTTCACGCTCACCCGGATGGACTGGGGAACCCCGGGCTTCGAAGAGTTGCTCTCGAAGCCGAGCGAGTAGTACGACGTCCACGCCGGCTCGAGGCTCTCGAGCGCGAGCGCGAGATTGTTCCGGCCGACGATGGCGGCGCCGCCCGTCTCATCCGCGAGGAGACGGAGCGCCGACTCCGCGTCGAGGGTGGCGAGCCCTCCGTTCACGCTCACGTCCGTCCCGAGGAACTCCGCCGAGAGGGCCGTGTCGCCCGTGAGGCCGCCGGCGTCCACCACGAAGAGCGAGACGCCCGAGCCGTTGGACGCGCTCGAGAGCCGCCCGAAGGACGGGGAACGGTCGAAGTCCTTCCACGACATGTCGGTGATGTCGGCGTTCCCCCTCGAGCCCCGGGAGATCCGGTCGAGGCCTCGCAGGAAGTAGTCCCAGATGTCGCGTCCCGGCGACGGCGGGAGCTTTTCGGTCACGAGGATGAGGATCTTCCGCCCCTCCACGCCCGACAGGGTCGCGGCAGTGGACCGCGCCGCGTCGAGCGTCGCGTCCACGTCGTGAGCCTGGCGGTCGCACCACAAGCGCAGCGCAGAGATCGCCTGGTCGACGAGCGGCGGCCGCATACGCGGGTCGGCACCGAGGGCGCTGTCGATCTGCGAGAAGAGTCCGCTTCGTTCGCGGGCGGGCGCGTCGCCGAGAGTCGTTTCCCCCTTGAGACCCTCGAGGACGGCGGAGATGACCTTCCCGTCGTTCGTGAACGGTCCGCGCGGGCGAAGAGCGTGGTCGAAGGAGACCACCTGGACCTCGACGCGCGGGCCGACGGTACGCGGAAGGAATTCGGCGAGGCTCGCGACCGCGCGGTTGCGGTTCGGCGCCGTCAAGTGGAGGAAATCGAGGAACACGACGAGGTGCGCTCCGGCCGGACCGGGCGGGGGGGCGGGTGCCGGAGACGCCGCGGGCGAAGGTTCCAGGGGAGCCGGCTCTGCAGCCGGGACCGCGGGCGTGTTCGTGTTCCTCACGAACGAGAAGTTGGAGATCGTCTGCTTCTTGCCTTCCTGCGTCAGGATGAAATCGAGAGGCGTCAGGTCGGTCACGGGCCGCCCCTTCGCGTCCGTCACGACGACGTCCACGTTCGTGATCGAGATCTCGACGGACCGGACCAGAGGCGGCACCGTCTCGGCGGCACGCGTTTCGCTCGCGGCGAGGGCCGCGCCGAGAAGGACAGCGAGGGTGCGTCTCATCACACCCGCTACGTTACCAGACGAGGCGGGCTCCGAGACGAAACTGGTAGGGCCGCCCGGACCCGTCGAGAGGAAGGAAGCTGCCGGCGGCGCGCGGGCGCGTGTCCGTGGAGCCCGAGCGGCTGTCGGGCGGGATCGCCTTCAGGAAGAGCTCGTTGACCTCGATCGCGGCCTTCAAGTGGACGCGGCCCCCGGAGGTGGGATCGCCGAGCGTGAACAGCGAGTCGGGGTCTCCCTGCTGGTGGAAGAGCCGCTTCTCGTCGGGCAGGCCCGAGAAGTCGAGCGCCGGGGTTGGAATCAGCTCGAGCGGGAAGAGGCGGAATTGCTGCGCGGGCGGGGGGTGCGAGGAGGCCGCGGGCGGCGCGAGAGAGCCGGATGTCGCGGGCGCGGCGCCGGTCAACGGCTCGGCACCGCCGGCCGCGATTGCCGGGAGCAGCGTCAGGGCGAGAACCCACGCGCGCTTCTCCATGTACGGACCTGGAATTATCCGCCCGTTCCTGCCGGGCGGCGTGAACTTTCAGTGGAGGTAGGAACCGCCGTTCAGGGGGACGGCGATGCCGGTGGCATAGGAGCCGAGCGGGGAGACCAGGTACAGCACCGCGTTCGCGACGTCGGCGGTCGAGGCCACGCGCCCAAGCGGAATCTGCGC
Source organism: Thermoanaerobaculia bacterium (assembly GCA_036385755.1). Classification (GTDB taxonomy): domain Bacteria; phylum Acidobacteriota; class Thermoanaerobaculia; order UBA5066; family UBA5066; genus Fen-183. Next base: position 23,930 of record DASVJU010000135.1, on the reverse strand, counting down.
GCGCACTTCGGCTCCCGCCTCGCCCGCCAGGGCGTCGCGGACGGCCTCCGTTTGCACCCAGCCCGGGCATACCGCGTTTGCCGTGATTCCGCGGGCGCCTTCGTTGCGCGCGAGGCAGCGGGCGAGATTCACCATCCCGGCCTTCGAGACAGCGTAGTCCGGGTGATCCGTCTCGGCCCGGAACGCCGAGCGCGACGCGATCATCACGATCCGCCCCCAGGCGTTCGTGCGCATCGCGGGCAGGCAGAGGAAGCTGAGGTGAGCCGCGGATTCGAGATTCACGGCCATCGTCTCCCGCCACCGTGCGAGGAAGACCGAATCGTCGGACTCCTCGAACGCGTTCTTCCGGTAGAAGCCCGCGTTGTTCACGAGGATCGAAGGAGGGCCGAGGCCCTCCGTGACCTCGCGGTGCAGGCGCCGCCGCTCGTCCTCGCGCCCGACGTCCGCCGAGACGAGGAGCGGAGCAGGGTGGCCAGCGGCGGCGATCGACGCCGCGACGGCCCGCGCGGCCTCGACGGATTTTCCGTAGTGCAGGGCGACGCTCGCGTTCGCGGCGGCCAGCGTGCGCGCGATCTCGGCGCCGATGCCGCGCGAGGCGCCGGTGACGAGGGCGACGCGGCCCTCGAGGTCGACCGTGAGACCTTTCGTCATGGAACGCGCGCCTCCCGCTTGCGGGCGCGCATGAGCGCACCGATCGCGCCCACGAACTCTCCATGCGGAAGGAAGCGCGCCCGGGCGCCCCCCACCGACGTTGCGAAAGCGAGGATGTCTTTCAAGGCGACGTTGCGCAGGAGCGTCGAGCCCGCGTAGACCACGTCGAGAGGGCCGGGCGCGGCCTCCTGCCTGGACAGCGCCGCCGCGAGGAGAGCCACGTTCTCGCCCACGAGCCCCGTGATGGCGTGCGCAATGTCCCGCGAGTCGCGGGAGGAGACGCGTCCGAGGTTGGACGCCGTGAGATTGCCCTGCAGCGAGATCTCCCCCGACTGATAGAGGTCCTTCACGAGGAGGTCGATGCGCCGCCGGTCGCCCTGTGAGGCGAGTGTCGTGAGTGCGTCGTGGTCGAGCTGGCCGAGAAGAAGCTGGCTGAAGCCGCGCAGCGTGCCGCCGCCGAGGCCCGTGCCTCCCGCGCGCACGATGCGGCCTTCCTGGCCGACGCGCAGGATCGACGTGCCCGTGCCGAGGCTCACGAGCAGGTGAGGCGTGGTCGGGATGAAGTCGGCCCGCGCGAGGAGTACGCGCTCGCCCTCTCCCCAGGCTTCGAATTCGTCCGTGATGGCGATCGGCCCATGGCTCTTGAGCGCGTTCGCGAGGCGGCCCGCGCCCGCGCCGGTGGCCGCGAGCGAGGCGGCCGGGTGGACGGAGAGAAATGCGGCGAGAAGCGACAGGTCGCCGCTCGGACCCACGTACGTCTGGAGTGGGAACTCGACGGTCGCGCCCCTCGGCACGACGACGGCCTTGGCGAGCGTAGCGCCGACGTCGAGCCCGGCTTCCTCGCGGAGCTCGGCCATCACGATTTCCGCGGCGTCGCCGCCGGCAGGTTCAGGGTCGCCAGGACGCGTCCCGCGATCTCGCCGTATCCGTTCGCGCCGGGGTGGAACCGGTCGGGAGAGAGCCGGTCCGGCCGCTCGTCGAAAAGATCCGCGGTCGGGACGACCGTCGCCCCCGGAACGGTATAGCTCGCCTCTTCCAGGGCCACGTTCCATTTCAGGAGCGTCTCTTTTCCGAGCTTTCGGTCAAAGGTCTCGGGGAACGGGTTGTAGAGGCCGAGGATTCGGATGGGGGCAGAGGGATTTTGCTTTCGAAGAAGAGGAAGAATTCTTAGAAGGTGTTGAGACGCCTCTCCCAGAGCAGCGGCCGTCGGGTCGGCGGGCGCCTCGCCGGGGAGCGCGCCACGGATCGAGTGGCTCAGGTCGTTGCCGCCGATGGACAGGAGGATGAGCTGAGCTCCTGCGATCCGGGTCCGGACGTCCGGCTCTTCTACCTTTCCAAGCAAATCTCTCGTCTCGATTCCATCTATGCCCAGATTCTCCACGGTGACGAGCCGCCCGTCTTTCCGGAGCGCGGCCGCGACGCGCTCGGGATATCCGCCGCCGCCCGCCGCGTCGCCCGCGCCGCGCGTCAGCGAATCGCCGAGCGCGACGATGCGAAAGGCGCCGTTTTCTGCCGGCGCGGGGGCGGCCGTCGCCGGCGCGGCAACGGGAGGGACGGACGGGTCGACAGGCTCGCCGAGGCGCCCCCCGAGCGCCGTAACGAAACCGGCGGCGAAGACGCCGGCGGTTGCGAGACCGAGCGTAGCGGGGAGAAACCAGAGCAGGAGGCGGCGGGAGGTGCGCGTCACGAGCCGGTATTCTGCCGGAAACGAAAACCCGGGCTTGACGCATGGCGTACAACTGTCCCTCGTGAGCGCTTCCGAGGTCGTCCTTTCCGCCGAGGGGCTCGCGAAGAGGTATGGCGAACGGGAGGTCGTCTCGGACGTGTCGTTCGCCCTCCACAGAGGCGAGGTGTTCGGCTTCCTGGGACCGAACGGCGCGGGGAAGACCACGACCATCCGGATGCTCGTCGGTCTCGTTCGGCCCACGCGCGGGCGCGTCGTCATCGACGGACACGAGCTCGCGACCGAGTTCGAGGCCGCGATGCGCAAGGTCGGCTGCATCGTCGAGACACCCGACCTCTACAAGTTCCTCACGGGGCGCGAAAACCTCGAGCACTTCGCGCGAATGATCGGGGACGGCGCCTCGGCGCGCATCGACGAGCTCGCGCGCCTCGTTCACATGGACGAGCGCCTCGACGGCCTCGTGCGCACCTACTCTCTCGGCATGCGCCAGCGCATCGGCATCGCGCAGGCGCTGCTTTCCGATCCAGCCGTTCTCATTCTCGACGAGCCCACGAACGGCCTCGATCCCGCGGGCATCCGCGAGATGCGCGAGCTCGTGCGGCGGCTCGCGGGAGATCACGGCCTCGCGGTCTTCGTCTCGAGCCACCTCCTCTCCGAGGTCGAGAAGATGGTCGACCGCATCGCGATCGTCCACCGCGGGCGCACGCTGGCGGCCGGGACGCTTCTCGAGGTGACGGAGAACGGGGCGAAATCGCTGGAAGACGTGTTCCTCGAGAAGACGGGCGGGGAGACGGTGTGAAGGGCGATGCCGGGAGCGTGCGATGCGGGTGATGCTGGGGCTGATCGAAAACGAAGTCTTGAAGATTCTTCGAAGGAAGAGATTCCGCGTCATCCTGGTCGTTCTGGCGGCGCTGCTTTGTGTCGTCGTGTTCGCACAGAACCGCCAGCAACAGAACCAGCGAAGGGACCATCCGGAGCGGAACTGGCGCGCGCAGGTGGAAAAGCGCGCGGGCGACCTCGAGCGGCAGATGAACCAGCGCCGCGGGATCCCCGAGCAGTGGAAGCGCTGGATGAGGTACGAAGCGGGCCGCCTCCGCTATCACCTTTCTAAGAATCTTGATCCGAATCAACTGACCGGACCAATGTTTACTCGCGCGTTCGCGGGTGTCGGGAGCGTGCTTCTGATCCCCCTCCTGATCGCCGTCTTCGGGGCGGACCTCGTGTCGTCCGAGTTCGCGGAAGGCACGATCACGCTGCTGCTGACGCGGCCGGTCGCGCGCTGGAAGGTCCTGATGTCGAAGGTCGTCGCGATGGGCCTCTTCACCACGCTCACGCTCCTCGCGGCGTTCTTCCTCGCGTGGGGCATCTCGGGCGTCGCGTTCGGCTGGTCGGGGTGGGGAGCGCCGATCCTCACGGGCTTCCGCCTTGGCGGCGCGTCGGGCGCCGTTGGGTTCGATCTGTCGGGTGTGCGCACGGTGTTGCTGTGGCGGGACACGTTCGCTGCCTGGGGGCTCGCGTGGTTCTCGGCTCTCTCGGTCGGCTCGATCACGCTTCTTCTTTCGGTCGTCTTCCGCTCCGCGGCCGCGGCGATGGGCACGATGATGGCGACGCTCGTGGGCGGCACGATCCTGTCGCGCGTCGCGTCCGACTGGGACGGCGCGAAGTGGTTCTTCGTGACGAACCTGCCGCTGCCGGACTACTACGCGGGCCTGCCGACGCCCTTCGAGGGAATGACGCTGACCTTCTCGGCGTTGGTGCTTCTCGCCTGGGCCCTTGCGGCCCTGACGGCCGCTTTCCTCCTCTTCACCCGGCGCGACGTCACGGCGTAGCCCCGACGCCCAGCCTCGTTAGAATGAGAGCTCGATGACCGACCCCTCTGTATCGTCCGTCGTGAACAGCCTGCTCGAGGAATTCGGGGACAACGCCGCCTACGTGCTCGAGTTGTACGCGCGCTATCGACTGGAGCCCGACTCGGTGGAGGAGAACTGGAAACGCACGTTCCAGGAGATGGAAGAGCGCGTCCCATACGCCATGGCCGGAACCGCCGCGCTTCGCTCGGCATCGGTCCCGCTCCTCCCCCCGGCGCCTGCTCCCGCCGAAGGAGCCGCACCGGCCACCGTCCCGGCCCCCGCCCGCCCGACGACTCCTGCCGCCCGGCCGGGCGAGCTCGCCGTCGCGATCGCGGGCGGCGCCGCGACGATCGCACGGAACATGGAGGCGTCGCTCGGCGTCCCGACGGCCACAACGAACCGGGTCATTCCCGTCAAGACGATGGAGGAGAACCGGCGCATCCTGAACCGGCACCGCGAGGCCCTCGGACTCTCGAAGATCTCCTTCACGCACTTCGTCGCCTGGGCCATCGTGCGCGCGCTCGAGAAGCACCCGACGATGAACGACGCGTTCGGCGAGCTCGACGGCAAGCCCGCCCGCATCCGCAAGCCGGTCGTCAACCTCGGCATCGCGATCGACATCACGAAAAAGGACGGTTCCCGCAGCCTTCTCGTCCCGAACATCAAGGGCGCGCAGACCCTGACGTTCGGCGAGTTTCTCGCCGCGTTCGACACCCTCGTCGCGAAGGCGCGGAAGGGCGCGATCGAGCCCGACGCGTTTGCCGGTACGTCCATCTCGCTCACGAATCCCGGCACCATCGGCACGACGGCGTCCCTGCCGCGGCTCATGCCGGGGCAGGGCGCGATCATCGCGACGGGCGTGATGGGCTATCCGGCCGAGTTCCAGGCCATGCCCGAGGAAGCGCTTTCCACGCTCGGGATCTCACGCGTAATGAACGTCTCGTCGACGTACGACCACCGCATCATCCAGGGCGCCGAATCGGGCCAGTTCATCGCGACCCTGCAGGACCTCCTCCTCGGAGGCGACGGCTTCTACGAGCGCATCTTCTCGGACCTCAAGGTCCCGTACCGGCCGATGCGCTGGGAGAAGGACTCGTCGACTCCGCTCTCGGCGGGCGGCCGAGGCCTGGAGGCAGTGGAAAAGCAGGCGCGGGTGCTGCAGCTCATCAACGCGTACCGCGTGCGGGGCCACCTCGTGGCCGACCTGAACCCGCTCGGCAGCGACGCCGTGCCCTATCACCCGGATCTCGACCCGGCGACGTACGGCTTCACGCTGTGGGACCTCGACCGGCCGTTCATCACGAACGGCCTCGGCGGGCGCGATCGCGCCACGCTGCGCGAGATCCTCGAGGTCCTGCGCCAGACCTACTGCGGAAAGATCGGCGCGGAGTTCATGTACAACCAGGATCCCGCGCAGAAGCAATGGCTCATCGACCGCATGGAGTCGACGCGCAACCGCCCGGTCCTCGACGCGGACGACCGGCGGCGCATCCTGAAGAAGCTCGTCGAGGCCGAGAGCTTCGAGAAGTTCCTCCACACGAAGTACGTCGGCCAGAAGAGGTTCTCTTTGGAGGGCGGCGAATCGACGATCCCGCTCCTCGACCGGCTCCTCGACCGCGCGGCCGAGGCCGACCTCGGCGAGGCGGTGATCGGCATGTCGCACCGCGGGCGGCTCACCGTCCTCGCGAATACGGTTGGCAAGCGGGTCGGGAGAATCTTCTCGGAGTTCGAGGGCGAGGTGGATCCCGAGTCGATCCAGGGCTCGGGCGACGTGAAATACCACCTCGGAGCGACGGGCATTCACGTGGCCCCCGGCGGCGCGAAGCTGGGCGTCTCCCTGGCCCCGAATCCGAGCCACCTCGAATTCGTGGATCCCGTCGTAGAGGGCATGGTGCGCGCGAAGCAGACGCGCCTCGGCGAGGACCGTCTGCACAACAAGGTACTCCCCGTCCTCCTGCACGGCGACGCGGCCTTCGCGGGCCAGGGCATCGTGGCCGAGACGATCAACATGTCGCAGCTCCACGGCTACCGCACGGGCGGTACCGTGCACGTCATCGTGAACAACCAGATCGGCTTCACGACGAACCCCGCCGACGCACACTCGTCGCCGTACTGCACGGACGTGGCGAAGATGGTGCAGTCGCCCGTTTTCCATGCGAACGGCGACGATCCCGAGGCCGTCGTCCACGTCGTGGACATCGCGATCGAATACCGCAACACGTTCCGGCGCGACGTCGTCATCGACCTCGTCTGCTATCGCCGCTACGGCCACAACGAGGGAGACGAGCCCAGCTACACGCAGCCGCTCATGTACCAGAAGATCAAGAACCAGACCTCCGTCGCGCGGCTCTACTCCGCGGCCGTCGTCAGGCAGGGCCACATGACCGCCGCCGACGTGGATGCGCTCTGGGCGTCGACGAAGTCCGCGCTGGAACGCGCGTACGACGAGGCGCGGATCAGCGCGAAGGCGTTCGGTGCCGACTCCCTCGCGGCCGCGCCCGCGCCGCGCCTCCATCCCGAAGGGGACGCGCGCGCGCGCCTCGCGACGATCGTCCGCGCGGTCTCGACCGTGCCCGAGGGCTTCGAAGTCCATCCGAAGCTGAAGTCCGTGATGAAGAAGCGCGCCGAGTACGCGAGCGGAAGACCCGACATCGACTGGGCCGGCGGCGAGATGCTGGCCTTCGGGATGCTCCTTCTCGACGGCACGCCCGTGAGGCTCTCCGGGCAGGACTCCGGCCGCGGCACGTTCAGCCACCGCCACTCGGTTCTCGCGGACGCGGGCAGCGGCGCGGAATGGGTTCCCCTGAACACGATCGCGCCCGAGCAGGCGCGCTTCGAGGTCATCGACAGCCTCCTCTCCGAGGCGGCGGTGATGGGCTTCGAGTTCGGATACGCCGTGGCGGATCCCTCGACGCTCGTCCTTTGGGAAGCCCAGTTCGGCGACTTCGCGAACGGCGCGCAGGTCATCATCGACCAGTTCGTCTCGGGCTCAGAGCAGAAGTGGAACCAGCGCTGCGGCCTCGTGCTGCTGCTGCCGCACGGGCAGGAGGGGCAGGGTCCCGAGCACTCGTCCGCCCGCCTCGAAAGGTTCCTCACTCTCTGCGCGGAAGACAATCTTCGGGTCGCGAACGTCTCGACGCCTGCGCAGTACTACCACCTGCTCCTTCGGCAGATGTCGAGCGAGGAGCGCAAGCCTCTGATCGCCTTGACGCCGAAGAGCCTGCTCCGCCACCCGAAGGCGGTGTCGACGCTGGGCGACCTCGCGGACGGCACGTTCCATCCCGTCCTCGACGACGCCGCGTTCATCTCCGGCAGCGCGTCGGGCGTCCGCCGCGTCGTCGTCGCGAGCGGCAAGCTGCTGTACGAGCTGATGGCCGCGCGGGACAAGGTCGGGAAGGGCGACGTCGCCGTCGTGAGGCTCGAGCAGTTCTACCCGTTCCCCGGCCGGGAGCTCGGGCAGATCCTGAGCCGGTACCCCGGAGATGCGGAGCTCGCGTGGTCGCAGGAAGAGCCCCGCAACATGGGCGGCTGGCGCTTCGTGCGCGAGCAGTTCCTCGACGGCCTCGTCGAAGGGGTGGCTCCGGCGCGACCGCTCCGCTACATCGGCCGCCGCGACCTCGCGAGCCCGGCGCCCGGCTCGCATCACGCGTTCCAGATCGAGCAGGACGCGCTCGTCGCGGAGGCGGTGCGCGTAGGCGTGCGGGAGAAGGCGGCGGTCTGACCTGGTCCCCAGGCTGAGACGCGATATGGTTCGGCTCTCGCGGCTGACTCCGGCGTCCGGCCCGAAGACGTCCTCGTGAACCTCGTCGAGGTCCTGAAGGAGAACTGGTCGTTCGGAAAGGGCGCCGCCTCGTACGCGACCTAACGCTCCCGGTCGGCCATGAATCCGTTCAGCTCGGCGAAAGGGGCCGCGTCGTCGCCGAACGTGAACGTGCCCTTCTCGAGGATTTCGCGCGACGCGCGCAGGAACGCTCCGAGAGCGGCCCGGTTCAACGCCGAGCCGACGCTGATGCGCCGGACCCCCGCTGCGGCGAGATTCGCAACCGTGAAAGAGCTTCCCTTGCCGCCGGCGAGGACGTTCACGGGCAGGGGGTGGACCGCGGCGCACACGGCCCGGACCGCGTCGAGGTGGGGCAGAGCGGGGGCGTAGAGGACGTCCGCTCCCGCAGCCGCGTAGGCCTGGAGGCGGCGGATCGTGTCGCCCAGGTCCGGCTTTCCGCGCAGGAAATTTTCGGCCCGGGCGACGAGCGTGAAGGGGAAGGGGAGCGCGCGCGCCGCGGCGACGGCGGCGGCGACGCGCTCGACGGCGTGCCCGAAGGCGTAGAGCGGACGGCGGGGATCCGTCGTCGCGTCTTCCACGGACCCGCCCACGAGGCCGACCGAGGCGGCCATCCGAATGGTCTCGGCAACCGTCGCGGGGTCGGCGCCGAATCCGTTCTCGAGATCCGCCGACACGGGCCGGTCCGTGGCCTCGACGATGGCCCGGGCGTGCGCGAGGGTTTCGTCGCGCGTCACCGCGCCATCCCCGTCGCGGCGGCCGACCGAGAACGCGAAACCGGCGCTCGTCGTCGCGAGAGCCGGGAAACCGAGCGCGGTCAGCATGCGGGCCGTGCCCGCATCCCAGGGATTCGGAATGACGAACGTCTTCGGCCCCGCATGAAGCGTCCGGAAGCGTTCCGCCTTCTCGTTCTGGGTCGGGATCATGGAAGGTTGAATTATGAAGCAGCCGGCGAGCCCGCGCTCGCGTGCCGGGCCGCGCGGGCCGCTCCCGGTGTAACGTCCGCGCGTGGCGAACCCGCTGCTGAACGACCGCGACGTTTCCTTCCTTCTCTACGAGGTCTTCGACGCCGAGTCGCTCCTCACGCTCCCGCACTTCGCCGACCACTCACGCGAGACGTTCGACGCGTACATCGGCCTCTGCGCGCGGTTCGCGCGCGAAGCGGTGTTCCCCGCGTTCAAGGTGGTCGACGAGGAGCCGCCGAGGCTCGTGGACGGGCAGGTCCTCGCCCACGAGCGGCTCCACGACATCTACCCGAAGATGCGCGAGATCGGCGTCTTTGCCGCGTCACGGCCGTTCGAGGTGGGCGGGCAGCAGCTGCCGCTGACGATCTCCACGGCGGCGCACCTCTACATCATGGCGGCGAACCCGGCCGTTTACAGCTTCGCCGGGCTGTCGGAGGGCGCGGCGCACCTGATCGAGGCGTTCGGGAGCGACGACCTGAAGTCCCGCTACATGACGCCGCTCTACGAGGGACGATTTTCGGGGACGATGGCGCTGACCGAGCCGCATGCGGGTTCGAGCCTCGCGGACGTGGCGACGCGCGCGACGCCCGCGGGAGATCACTTCCTCTTGTCGGGCGCGAAGATTTTCATCTCCGGTGGCGATCACGACCTCACGGAGAACATCGTCCACCTCGTCCTCGCGCGGATCGACGGCGCGCCGGCGGGCATCAAGGGCGTCAGCCTCTTCGTGGTTCCGAAACGCCGCTTCTCGGGCGGCGGCCTCGAGCCGAACGACGTCCGCATCTCCGGTCTCGTTCACAAGATCGGGTGGCGCTGCCTGCCGGCCGTGCTGCTCTCGCTGGGCGAGGCCGGCGACTGCCGCGGCTGGCTCGTCGGGGAGCCGCACCAGGGCATCCCCTACATGTTCCAGATGATGAACGAGGCGCGCATCTCGATCGGCGCGGACGGCGTCGGCAGCGCGTCCGCGGCGTACCACGAGAGCCTCGCCTACGCCGCGGCGCGGCCCCAGGGCCGGCCCGTCACGAGCAAGGACCCGCGGCTCCCGCAAGTCCCGATCCTCGAGCACGCGGACGTCCGCCGCATGCTGCTGCGCCAGAAGGCGATCGTGGAAGGGGGGCTCGGGCTCGTCCTCCAGACCGCGCTCCTCGCGGACCGCGCGCGTCACGCGGCGACCGAACCCGAGCGGAGGCACGCGCAGCTTCTCCTCGACCTCCTCACGCCGGTGGCGAAGAGCTTTCCGGCCGAAAAGGGTTTCGAGTCGAACGCTCTCGCGCTGCAGGTCCACGGCGGGTACGGGTACACGAGCGAGTTCCTGCCGGAGGCGTGGCTGCGCGACCAGAAGCTGAACTCGATTCACGAGGGGACGACGGGCATCCAGGGCCTCGACCTCCTCGGCCGCAAGGTGGTCGCGAACGGCGGCGCGGCGATGGTGGCGCTGGAGACCGAGGTCTCCTCCGCCTGCCGGCGCGCCGAGAGCGCGGGAGTGGAGGCGGCGTGGGTCAGCGCCGTGCGCGGGGCCGGTGCGAACCTGAACGCGCTGACGCAGGAGCTTGCCGCGCGAGGGCGCGCGGGCGACGCGGACGGAATGCTGCGCCACTCGGCGGACTACCTGGAGCTCTTCTCGACGTATGTCGTCGCATGGCAGTGGATCCTGCAGGCGGCGGCGGCGAAAGAAGGGATCGCGCGCGGAACGGGATCGAAGGATCATCAGGACGGCAAGCTCGCCGCGGCGCAGTACTGGATCAGGACCGAGCTGCCGAAAAACGGACCGCTCCTGACCCTCTGCCGGGAGAACGAGGACAGCTACGCGCGGATGAAACCCGGCTGGTTCTGAAGGCTGCGGGTCGCCCGGACCACCGGCCGTGGCATGATTCCGCGTCTCGTCGGGAGGTCACGCGTGATTTCTTTCGTGAAGTCGATCGTTCGCGTCCGCGCATCCGCCTCGTGCCTGGCTCTGTCCGCAGCGCTCCTCGCCGCGAACACTTCCTTCGCGCAGGCGCCGGAGGCGGTGAAACCGCCCGCCCCGCCCGCCGCCTTGTACCCCGCGCTGCCGAGCGAGACGCCGGCGAAGTTCGTGCCCTCGACGGACGGGCACGATTACGTGAGGCGCCTGGCCGAGATCCCGATGCGTGACGGCGTGAAGCTGCACACGGTGATCCTCGTGCCGAACGGGGCTCTCGGCAGCCGGACCGCGCCGATTCTCCTCACGCGCACGCCCTACGACGCCGACAAGCTCACGGCCCTGAACGACAGCGCGCACCTCGGCCCCAGCCTCGACGGCTACGACAACGCGGTCGAGACGATCGTCGAGGGCGGCTACATCCGCGTCATGCAGGACGTGCGCGGCAAGCACGGCTCCGAGGGCGACTACGTGATGAACCGCCCGCTCCACGGGCCGCAGAACCCGACGCCGGTGGACCACGCGACGGACACGTACGACACGATCGACTGGCTCGTGAAGAACGTGCCGGAGTCGAACGGGAAGGTCGGCATCCTCGGGATCTCGTACGACGGGTTCCTGCCCCTGATGGCGCTCGTGAACCCGCACCCCGCGCTGAAGGTGTCGGTGCCGATGAACCCGATGGTCGACGGATGGATGGGCGATGACTGGTTCCACAACGGCGCGTTCCGCCAGGGCGGGAACCTGGCCTACATCCACGACCAGGAGGCCACGCGGAAGGGCGACGTCAAGTGGTTCACGAGCCACTTCGACGACTACGACACGTTCCTCGAGGCCGGGTCGGCCGGGGAACTGGGCCGCCGGAGGGGAATGGAGCAGGTCGGCTTCTGGAAGAAGATCCTCGAACATCCCTCCTACGACGCCTACTGGCGCGACCAGGCGGTCGACCGGATCCTCGCGGGGCAGCCTCTCACCGTGCCGGTGATGCTCGTCCACAGCCTGTGGGACCAGGAAGACATCTACGGCGCACCCGCCGTGTACAAGGCCATCAAGCCGAAGGACACCGGCAATGACAAAGTGTTCCTCGTGCTGGGCCCGTGGCATCACGGCCAGGAGATCAGGGACGGCAGCGCACTCGGTGCGGTCAGGTTCGAGAGCAACACCGCGCTCACGTTCCGCCGGGAGATTCTGCGCCCCTTCCTCGATCAGTACCTCAAGGACGGAGCGCCGCCGGCCGGCATCGCGCCCGTCATGGCGTTCGAAACCGGGACGAACACGTGGCGGCGGCTGCCCGCCTGGCCGGCCGGCTGCGCGAGCGGATGCGCGGTGAAGCCCACGCCGCTCTATCTCGCCCCCGGCGGCAAGCTGGGCTTCGCCGCGCCGGCATCGGGTGGCGCGTCCACTCCCGCGTTCCAGGAATACGTTTCCGATCCTCTCAAGCCCGTGCCGTTCCACGCGCGCCCCATCGTTCCCGGCAGCTTCGATCACGGCCAGGGATGGAGGGAGTGGCTCGTGTCGGACCAGCGCGAGGCGTCGTCGCGCACGGATGTCGCGGTGTTCACGTCGGACGTCCTGACCGCGCCCGTGAAGATCAGCGGCCAGCCGATCGCGAACCTGATCGCCTCGACGAGCGGGACGGACTCCGACTGGGTCGTGAAGGTGATCGACGTCTACCCGCCCGAGGTGGCCGGGCAGCCCGCCATGGGCGGCTACCAGCTCGCGATCTCGATGGACATCTTTCGCGGCCGTTACCGCGAGAGTCTCGAGGTCCCGAAGGCCCTCGCAGCCGGCAAGGCGCTGACGTACCGCTTCGCGCTGCCCAACGCGAACCACGTCTTTCTGCCGGGCCATCGCATCATGGTGCAGGTGCAGTCGAGCTGGTTTCCTCTTTACGACCGCAACCCGCAGACGTTCGTGCCGAACATCTTCTGGGCGAAGCCGGGCGACTACGTGAAGGCGACGCAGCGCGTGTACCACGCGCCGGGGCAGGCGAGCTTCATCGAGCTGCCGCTGGTGACGAGGCCCTAGCTGTCGCGGCCAAACAGGTTGTTCACCCGGATGACGCCGGGGCTCCGGGACAGTGAGTCAGCGATTTCTCTATTTCAGTTTCTTTATTTCGTCTTCTACTTCTTTCGCCCCCTTGGCATAGAAAGTTTTTTCTTCGGGGGCAAGCTCGCGGAGCAATCGCAGAAACTCTCCAGCGTGTACGCGTTCCTCGTTCGCTATATCCTTGAGCACTTCGACAGCGAGCTCGTTGTCGGTTGACTCGGCAAGCTGCGTGTATAGCTGAATCGCTTCGTACTCTGCGGCAACCATGAAGCGGATTGCTCTGACGAGCTCCTCATCCGTGAGCTTCCTGTCGTGTGCTAATCCTGAAAATGGCGATCCGAACGCTGGCATGTATATTTTCCTTTCCAACTTCTTGTCGTCTTGCGTCGCACCTGATCTTCTATGTCTTTCCGATGGAGAAGGCGAAAGCCGAAGTGCTCGCGGCGATCAATCGCCGAAATAAGGGCTGCCGACCCGCCTTTTCCCATTGAAGCGATGGAACAATCGTGGAAAGCGGTATCCACGACGCGCCTCCACAGCCGGGACAGCGAACGATATGGGGAGACTTACCTGGAACCATGTCGAAGACGGCTTCACAGCTCGCTTCGCAACAGAGGGCGGCACGCCGAAGATGGAAGGACGCCGCAAGAGCGACGAGAGTGTTCGACTCTTTCCATCTCATGCCTCACTCCTTCTCACAGTGGGGGTGCCCAGCGCTCCATCGCCAAGGACGAAGCAAGCGACGTGCCCGGTGAGGCGTTCGCCTGGCGGCCTTCGTTTCGCAGACCGAGGAAATCCTTACCGCACCTTCGATGGCGACGACGGCGGAAAGTGCTCGCGGCAGTCGTTTTCGCCTCGGAGCATCGATCGTGAAGTTCGCGCAGAAGACATTCGCTGGTCGAAGCGCATCGCGCAGGAGGATGTTCACGGCGCGTCGTGGTCTGCGCTCCGCGTGCGCGTGCGGGGCCCTCGAACCCTCATGATGATCGCGGCCCGATTCCTGCTTCGACGCTTCAAGACCGTCCGGAGGTGCCGAACTGTCCTCTAGGGGAATCGCAAGTCTCCTGATCGCCGCTGTCCTAGCCTCGGGCTGCGCGAGTACGCGGAAGACCGAGAAGAAGGCGTTTCTCGCGGCCGGCCTCGCCCTCCAGCGCGAGGCGGCCGAGCCTTCGTTTGATGGCTTACGAACCGAGTTGGATCTCTTCCTGAATGACGAGCTGCAGGATCTCAAGGACCGCACGAAACGCCAGGAGGAGAAGGAGCTCAGCCTCTACCGAAAGGTCTATATGTTCGGCGGCGCCGCCGCGTTTCTCGCCATCACGTCGGGCACCCTGAACAACCCCGGCAACCGCGGCGCCCAGTTCACTCTCGGCGGCGTGAGCACCGCCGTCGCGCTCGCCGGTTTCGCGATGTACCTCACGCGCACGAGCGAGATGAAGGACTGCCGCGAGTTCCTGGACCGCGGCGGGCAGGCGCTGTCGGAGTGGGGTCGCTTCCACCTCGTGCCCTCGACCGCGAAGGTGCCGCGCGAGCTCTGGCAAGACTACGTGAACCGCGTGGCCGCGATCCGCGCCCGCGAGTCCTGCCTCCGAATCCGCTGAGCCTGCCGCGACCGGCCCGCTTCTTGCTACCGTCGAGGGAGCTGCGTTGGCTCGGCTTCGGCCGGGCCGCAAAGGAGCGTCATGTCCCTCGTCTCCTCCCGCAATCTCTTCATTTCCGCCTTCCTCGCGGTAACCGCGGCGCCCGCACTCCTTGCGCAGGGCTCCGGCGATGCGCAAGACTTTCAACAGACGGTGGCCCGGGTCGCCTGGCTTACGGGTGAATCGTCACTCCAGCGTGGAGACGATCCCGACCACTGGCAGCCGCTCGCCGTCAACGTCCCGCTGACGATCGGCGATCGCGTCTACGCGGGTGAGACGGGGCGCCTCGAGCTGGAGGCGCCCGGTCTGCGCGCGTTCGTCGCTCCCGGCACCGAGCTCACGACGCTCAACCTGACCGAAGACGTCCAGCAGTACTCGATCTCGCAGGGGACGGCGACGTTCCGGCTTTCGCACCGCGACGACGAGGACGTCATCGAGATCGACACGCCGAACGCGGCCATCACGCTGGAGGTGACCGGCCTCTACCGCGTCAGCGTCGACGAGAACGGGAACACACGGGTGTCCGTGAAGCGCGGAGAGGCGCGCGTGGCGGCGGGCGGCGGCGAGGTGTCGCTCCGCACGGGCGAGGAGATGCACGTCGACGGCCTCGACTCGCCGGAGTACGACGTGTTCGCCCTTCCGCTCGCCGACTCGTGGGATCGCTGGGTGGATTCGCGCGAGAGGCGCCGGCATGGCGTTGCGGCGTACGACTATGCGAGCGAAGACATCCTCGGTGCGTCCGATCTCGACGCCTACGGGCAGTGGGATGACGTGCCGGAGTACGGTCACGTCTGGGCGCCTGCGAACGTGGGCGCGGACTGGGCGCCGTATCGCCTCGGGCGCTGGATCTGGCAGGACCCCTGGGGCTGGACCTGGGTCTCGGACGAGCCCTGGGGCTGGGCCCCTTACCATTACGGGAGCTGGATCACGCGCGCCTCGCGGTGGTACTGGGTGCCGATCTCTCCCAACGTGCGGCACGTCGCCTACGCTCCGGCCCTCGTGGCCTTCGTGGGGGGCGGTCCGGGCTGGTCCGGCTCGGTCTCCATCGGCGGTGGCGGCGGCGGTTTCGTGGGATGGTTCCCGCTCGGCCCGCACGATCCGCTCGTCCCATGGTGGGGGAGGCAGGCCCGCGCGCCGATCGGCCCCGGGAACGTCGCGTATGCCAATCGCGCATTCGTCACCGTCGTGAACAGCGGGACGTTCGTTGGAGCTCAGCCGGCACAGGGCGGCCGCGTGAGGGACGTCAGGATCCTTCAGGAGATGGGAAGACAGCCCGTCCTCCGCGGCCCGCTGCCGGTACTGCCGACGCCTCAGTCCATCCGTCCCGCGTTCATCGCGGGCGCCGGCCCGCGCCCGCCCGATCGGATGGTGGGGCGCGCCGTGGCCGCCCGTCTCGCTCCGCCGCCCGCCCCGCCTGCCTTCACGGAGAAGCTCAACGTGATCCGGGAGAATCGCGGGGCGCCGATGACGCCGTCGGCGGCGGGAAGTCTCGCCTTGAAGTCGACTGCGGGTGTCCGGGCCTCGGCTCCGATCCGGCCCGTCGCCCGGGAAGGCGGCCGCGTGGAGCTCACGCCTCGCCATGATGCGGTCGAGGCGCCACCACCGGACCCGATCAGGGCCGGCGGGCGCGCTCTCGCGTCGCCGCAGGCTCCCTTCATTTCGCATCCATCCGGCTCGCGCGAGAACGCGCTGCCGATGCGCGTCGCGCCGGGCGCGGTGACGACTCCAAGCGTCGAGCGGGCCCGTCCGGCTCTCCGGGTCGAACCGCAGCCACAGGCCCGGCCGCAGCCGCAAGCCCAGCCCCAAATCCAACCGCGGCCCCAGGTCCAGCCGCAGCCTCAGGCCCAGCAGCAGCCCCAGCCCGAGAGGCGCGCCATCAGTCGCGAGCCGCGCCGCGTGGCGCCTTCGGGTCCCGATCCCCTCGCGACGCGTGGCGGTGACAAAAAGGACGAAAAGAAATAGCGGCCGACCGGAACTCTGGTTTCAGAACACCTCGTTGACCGGGAAGTAGACGCCGTCCTTCGCAAAGGGCACGTATTCGTAGCCGCGGCCGATTGGATCGTTGTGGAGGACCGTCGTGTAGTCGATGCCGAGCGCCGAGTAGATCGTGGTCGTGAGGTCTTCGATGCGGATGTCGCGATTGCCGCTCCAGCCGTAGTCGACGACCTTGTTCGCGGTGGCGTCCGTGACGCCGATCGCGCGGCCGCCGCGCACCCCGCCGCCCGCGAAGGCGACGGACATCCTCTGGAAGTGATCGCGGCCGCCCTGCGCGTTGACGGGGCCCACGGTCCGCCCGAACTCGCCGATCAGGACGACGAGCGTCTCGTTGAGGAGCGTCTTGCCGGTCGCCGCGCCCGGCACGACGGCGAGATCGGCGAGGAGCGTGCCGACGGCCGGATCGAAGGCCTTCATCTGGTTGAAGAGTCCGGCGTTCGCGGCGTAGATGTTCGCGTGGTTGTCCCAGCCGCCGACCGTGAGCTGGACGAACCGCGTGCCCTGGTTCGCCGCGAGGAGCTGCTTCGCGATGATGGCCGTGGCTCCGAACTGCGTCGAGCCGTAGCGGGCGTAGTCCGAGGCGTTGTAGCTGAACGTCGCGTTGATCGTGGGACTGTCCGCGAGGGCCTTCGCCTGCGAGTAGAAGTCGGCCATGTCGGCTGGAACGTCGCCGTACGGCGCGCCCGGGGCCCGGTCCGTGTCGAGCGTCTGCAGGAGCGCGTAGCGCTCGGCGAAGACGGCCGCGTTCGGAGGCTTCACGCTCTGAAGGCCCGTCGTCGAGACCGTCGGAACGACGAGCGGGGCGTACCGCGACGACATGTAGCCCGAGCCGATCATCGAGCTCGTGCCGAGTCCGACGAACCCCGGCAGGATGTCGCCGGGCTTGCGCTGGGCCTGGGCCTCGAGCGAGACGACGGAGCCGATGTGCGGCGACACGTCGCCGAGGACGCCGGTCGGATTCCTGGATTTCTGCGCCCAGGTCTGGGCGAGACCGTGTACGGCCGCCCAGGAAAAGACGGGGCGCACGAAGACAAACTTGTCGAGTTGCGTGGCGATCTTCGGCATCAGACCCTGCGCGAAGCGGAGGTCGCCGTAGCTCGTGGGAGCGAACGCGGCAGGAGTCCAGGCGCCCTCCTTGAGGTCCCACGTATCGGAATGGCTCGGCGCGCCGGCCATGAAAATGAAGATGCAGTTCCGGGCGGTGCCCTGGAGAGCCGGGGCGGAGGCCGCCTCGAGGCGCGGAGCGGTCAGGACGTCCGCGAAGTACGAGCCGACGATCGCAGTGCCCGCGACGCGGAAGAGGCGCCGGCGGGACAGGCCCTCACCCCGGACCGGAAACGAGCCTCCGAGGGTGCAGGCGTCGCAGATTTCCTTGTGGGACGGCATTCGTGGTCTCCCGCTCAGTAGAACGCGAACTCGAGCTTGTTGAAGAGGGCCCATTGGAGGTTTTCGGTCTTCGGCCCGAGCTTCCCGCTCTTGAGGTACGTTACCGCGGTCGCTTTCTCGGCGGCCGTGGGAGGTCGCGAGAGCGTGCCGAGCCAGAGAGCGTCGACGATGTCCTCCGGTTTCGTCGTGGCCTTCAGTGTCCGCGCGACGAGGGAGCCGGCGTTGGACTGCAGGAGCCGCGGCAGGATCGTGTTCGCGTCGTTCATGAGGGCCAGGGCTTGCAGCGCCGACGTGTCGGAAGAACGCGGATTCGTATCGCGGTTGCCACGCAGAAACGTGTTCAGGAAAGCGTTGTAACGGGAGCCTCGCGCCTCGAGTGGATCCGGAAGCTGTATGGCCCGTGTGGGCGGCGTCGCCCAGCCCTGAACGCTCAGGGCATCGGAACTCGTGCCGGTGGGCCAGACGCCGCTCGCCGAAAAGACCGCGTCGAGGAGCTGCTCGGACGTCATCCGGCGCGTGATGCGCCGCGCGAAGTACCGCGTGTACGTCTCGCTCCAGGCCGCCGGTGTGTACCGGGAGGACAGCTGATACGCCTCGGAGTTCGCCATCGCGCGCAGCAGGGCGCGAACGTCGTAACCGCCGGAAGCGAATTGCGTCGCGAGCTGGGCGAGGAGCGCCGGGTGGCTGGCCTGGACCGTCTGCCCGGGGGGCAGCGCGGCCGGGTCGAGGCGGTAGAGGTCGAAGCCGTCGACGGGCTCGACGATGCCGACGCCGAACATCTCCTTCCAGATGTAGTTCACGGTCGCGCGCGCGAATTGGGGGTGCGCCGTGAGCATGCGGGCGAATTCGGCGCGGAGGGGCTTTCCGGGCTGGGGCTTCTCGCCGGTCAGATAGAAGGCGGGATCGACTTTGTTCGACTGACCCGTCACGGGCGCCCGCGCGGGGCGGTTTCCGGACTTCGTGTTGAGCAGGTAGGAGCCGGTCGTGACGTCGGCGAGGAGATACTTGCGCTGGGTGGAGGCCGGGTCCACCGCGGTCGAGACGGCCGTCTGCGCGAAGAATGCGGCGTTCTTCCAGAAGTCCATCCGGGTCTTCGTGGACAGGTAGACGTTCACCGCGTCCGTGTGTCCGGCGCCGTTATGGCAGCCGGTGCAGTTCACCTGCATCCCGAGGAACTTCTCGCCCGCGGCCGCGGCCTCGTTGTCCCAGGTGTCCTGCGTGACACCCATCGTGGCGATGTTCCGGATCCAGAAGTTCGGCGGGCCGGACGCGAAGCTGTCCCCGTTCCCGGCCAGGATTTCCCGGACGAGCTGGTCGTACGGTTTCGCGTGCGCGAGCGACGTTCGAAGATAGGTGAAGAACGCGTCGCGCCCGAGGGGCTGCTCGACGCCGTTCGCGACGGTCGTCTTCACGTTCTCGACGAGATCGCCGAGCCACATCGCCCAGCGATCGTCGAACGCGTCGGAGCGGAGAAGATTCTCGACGGCGAGATCGCGCTTGTCGGGCCGCTCGTCGAGGGTGAAGGCCGTCAGGGCAGCCACGGACGGGATCTGCCCCGTGAGGTCCAGCATCGCGCGGCGCAGGAACTCGGCGTCGGTGGAGCGTTCCGCCGGGGCGATGCCGTCCGTCGCCATCTTTCCGAAGATCTCGACATCGATCAAACCGCGGTGCGTCCGCGCGGGTGCGGAAGGAGACGACAGGCCAACCTGTCCGTGACTCCGCGCGAGAAAGGCGGCGGGAGCCACCCGGCCTTCGCGCAGGAGCTCGTCGGGGGCTCTCTGGATGATCAGGCGGCCCCCGCGTGGAGTGGCGGCGCCGAAGGGGCAGTCCCCCGCGGTCGAAGAGAAAGAGGAAGAGGCGGCGGTGTCCGCGTCGGTGTCGGGTTCGTCTTCGGCCCGGAGGGCCGCCGCCGTCACGAGGGTGAGCGTCACGAGGGTCAGGGCGAGGCTTCGCGCCACGCCCTTTCGGTCGACGGGCGCCCCGGTCCGGTCCATTCTGGGCATGGGAGGCCTCCCCGAGAACGCGACTCAGTGTAACTCGGAAAGGAGTGTCGCTCCGCCGGTTTTCCAACGGACGGAGGCTCGTCGAGAACCTCGCGGAGGTCACGACTTTCGCTTTCGCGTGCTCCTGAAGGGCATGAAGGAGCGCTCGGCCGTTCTTCCGGCTAACGCATGGACTCCATGATCGCGTCGAGCGCGTCGCGGCCGGGCCGGAGCTTTTCGAGAGGCAGGTTCGTCAGGGGCTCGCCGGTCGCCTCGAGCGTCTCGGAGAGGGAAGGCTTCGACGGATCGATGTACAGGATGCCGGTGAGGATCTCCTGCTTCGCGTGGCTTTCGTGAATCGTCTTCATGGCCTTGTCCTTGTCGGTCGCGTCATAGTCGCGGCCCACGCCCCGGAATTTGAGGACGCTCCCGTCCGGGAAAGCCACCTCTTTCGTGTCGCCCACGGGGATCTCGGCCAGCGTCTCCTCGAAGAACGGGACGAAGCCGATCTCGTGGACCGGCGTCTCATGTTCCTTGGAGTACTTGTAGCTCTTCGTGGAGCCTTCGTGGTCGTTGAACGTCACGCACGGAGAGATGACGTCGATGACGGAGGTGCCCTTGTGGGCAATGGCCGCCTCGAGGATCGTCTGCAGCTGTTTCATGTCGCCGGAGAACGAACGGGCCACGAACGTTCCGCCGAGCTCGATCGCGAGCGAGCAGCAATCGATCGGAATGAACTCGTTCACCGCGCCGCCCTTCTGCTTCGCGCCGAGATCCGCGGTGGCCGAGAACTGGCCTTTCGTGAGGCCGTACACGCCGTTGTCCTCGATGATGTAGACGAGAGGCAGGTTCCGCCTCACGAGGTGGGCGAACTGGCCGATCCCGATGGAGGCCGTGTCGCCGTCGCCGGAGATGCCGATGCCGAGGAGCGTCGGGTTCGCCACGAGGGCGCCGGTCGCGGCGGACGGCATCCGTCCATGGACACCGTTGAAACCCCAGGCACGGTTCAGGAAATAGGCCGGCGTCTTCGACGAGCAGCCGATCCCGGAGAATTTCGCGACCTTGTGGGGCTCGATTCCCATCTCGTAGAACGCGTTGATGATCTGTTTCGTGATGACGTCGTGCCCGCAGCCGAGGCACAGCGTGGACTTGCCGCCTTCGTAGTTCGCCTTCGGCAGGCCGATGTGGTTCGTCTTCGGGGCCGGCGGAGCCGGAAGGCCTGGAGTATTCGGCGTCGCGCTCATGCGTCGAGCCCTCCCTTCTGGGCGTCCGAGCGGTCTGCGCGGGACGCGGCTGCGTCGCCCCGGACTCCGTCGATCACGGTCGTCGCGTCGAGGGGAAGCCCGTTGTACTGGCGGACCGACACGAAGCGCGTGGCGAGCTCGGGGAGCTCGTCGCGGAGGATCGTGACGAGCTGCCCGTCGCGGTTTTGCTCGACGACGTAGATGCGCTCGTGGCGCCGCATCCAGTCGACCGCCTCCGCCTGGAGGGGCAGGGAGCGGAGCCGGCAGTAGTCGAGCGACACGCCGAACGTCACCGCGAGCTTGTCGCGCGCCTCCGTCGTGCCGTAGTGAGACGTGCCGTAGGCGAGCAGCCCCGCAGTCGCCCCAGGGCGGTCCTGGATCTCGGGCTTCGGCACCATCGTCCGCGCCGTCTCGAACTTCCTCACGAGTCGGTCCACGTTCCTGACGTAGTCCTGCTGCTTCTCGGAGTATTCCGCCTTGTCGTTGTGGCCCGAACCGCGCGTGAAGTACGCGGCATACGCGTTCGGCGTGCCCGGAAGTGTCCGGTAAGGGATGCCGTCGCCGTCGACGTCCTTATACCTTCCCCACGTCTCCTTCACCGCCT
The DNA here is from genome assembly GCA_036385755.1 of Thermoanaerobaculia bacterium. Classification (GTDB taxonomy): domain Bacteria; phylum Acidobacteriota; class Thermoanaerobaculia; order UBA5066; family UBA5066; genus Fen-183. Next base: position 2,202 of record DASVJU010000135.1, on the reverse strand, counting down.
CGATTCCGGCGGCGTCGAGCACCTTGCCGCGCGCGAACGGAGCTGTCGGGTACGGGAAGGCGTCGGACATCCAGTTGTTCATGCCGAGGTCGAGGTCCGTCATGACGAAGACCGGCGTCTGGAGCTTCTCGGCGAGGTCGAATGCCTCCTGGGCCATCGTGAAGCACTCTTCGGGCGAAGCGGGGAAGAGGAGCGGGTGTTTCGTGTCGCCCTGCGAGTTGAAGTAGCAGAGAAGGAGGTCGCCCTGCATCGTCCGGGTCGGGAGACCGGTGGAGGGACCGGTGCGCTGGACGTCGAAGAGGACCGCCGGGATCTCGGCGTAGTAGCCGAGGCCGATGTACTCGGACATGAGAGAGATGCCGGGTCCCGACGTGGAGGTGAACGAGCGGGCGCCCGCCCATCCGGCGCCGAGCACCATGCCGATCGAGGCGATCTCGTCCTCGGCCTGGAGGATCGCGACGTTCTTCTTCCTCGTGACCGGATCGACCCTGAGGTCGTCGCAGAAGTCGATGAAGGACTCGCACAGCGAGGACGACGGCGTGATGGGATACCACGCGCACACCGTCGCGCCGCCGAAGACGCATCCGAGCGCCGCGGCCGCGTTTCCCTCGATGATGATCTTTCCCTGCGTCCCGTTCATGCGCTCGACGCGAAACGGAATCTTCGCCGGCAGGTTTTGCGCCGCGAAGTCGAGGCCGAGCCGGACGGCGTTGACGTTCAGGTCGATCGCCTTCTGTTTGCCCTTCAGCTGCTTCGCGATGGCCTTCTCGGTCTCCAGGGGGTCGATCCCCATGAGCTCGGCGACGACGCCGACATAGATCATGTTCACGATGAGCTTGCGGAGCTTTGCGTGCTCGGGCGCGGACGTGATCTTCAGGACGAGCTCCGAGAACGGAACTGCGTAGTAGGTCACGTCGTCGCGTTTCCTGCCGGGATTCTCGAGCCCGAGTTTCTTCTCGTAGACGACGTGGGCGCCGGCGCGCACCTCGCGGACGTCGTCGTCGGCCGTCTCGGGATTCATGCAGACGAGCACGTCGAGGTCGCGCTTGCGGGCGATGTAGCCGTCCTTGCTCGCGCGGATCGTGAACCAGGTGGGGAGGCCCTGGATGTTCGACGGGAACAGGTTCTTGCCGGAGACGGGGACTCCCATGCGGAAGATGGACCGCATGAGAACGCTGTTCGCCGTCTGCGAACCCGACCCGTTGGCCGTGGCGACCTGCAGCGAGAAGTCATTGACGACGGCCTCGCCGGACGCGCCGGCGCGGGAAGTCGTCTCGGTGAGAACGCTCGACATAGGGCTTTTTCCTCCGGGGCCGCGGAACCTCGTGGACCCTCGCGGGCCGCGGCAAGATGAGACGCGATCTTAACGTCCCCGGCCGCGTGGAACAATCGGGTCGTGCGCGTCGTCTCCTTGTGCCCGTCCATAACCGAGACGCTCGTCGAGCTGGGGCTCGCGGACGCCCTCGTCGGCGTGACGCGCTACTGCGTGCACCCGAAGGAAGCGCTCGCGGGAATTCCGCGCGTCGGGGGCACGAAGAACCCCGACCTGGCGGCGATTCGCGCCCTGAAGCCGGGTCTTGTGTTTTGCAATTCGGAGGAGAACAGGGGAGAAGATATCGATCTGCTGAAGAGGGAGTTCCGGGTGGACGTCACTCACCCGAGGACGGTCGCGGAGATCCCGGCCCTCCTCCGACACTTCGGCGCGCTGACCGGGAGAGAAGAAGAATCGGAAGAGATTTCTTTGAAGGTGGAAGAGGCTCTGGAGCGCATCGAGAGGTCGACGCGCCTCGGAGCGGGCGCCCGCTTTCGCTACGTCTATCTCATCTGGAAAGACCCGTGGATGACCATTGGCCCGCGGACCTACATCGCCGACTTGCTCCGCCGCGTGGGGGGCTCTCCTTCATTCAAAGAAAAGTTATTCTCCGAATCCGAATCCGACTATCCGACTTTCTCGGAATCCGAAATCATCGCCTCTTCCCCCGACGTCCTGATCCTCCCCGACGAGCCCTACCTTTTCCGCGAGCGCGACGCCGCGTTCTGGCGCGAGCGCGTCCCCGAAGAGACGCGCGTCGTCCTCGTCTCCGGCGACGACTTCTGCTGGCATGGGATTCGGACGCTCCGGGGGCTCGAGGCCGCTGCCGCTCTCGCCGGAGATTCGCGGCCTGGCCCTGCCTAGTGCCGCCGCATGAGGTCGAGGAACTC
>DASVJU010000134.1:0-15890 GCA_036385755.1 Thermoanaerobaculia bacterium | reverse complement strand
TTTTTCCCGTCGCGGTCCAGCGCGGCGAAGCGCTCGGCGACGGCGAGGAGGGCGGAGATTTCGTCCACCCCGGCGTCGTCGGTCAGGAGGAGGCTCCGGCCGCGGAGGCTCTCCGCGCCGGCGAGGTCGGCGGTCGTCGTCATATCGAAGTCTCCAATCCCGACGCATCCGGAAACGTCGCGGTCAGCCACGAGACGGCTCCCGGTGCGAAGAGCCCGTCCGTGAGGGCCCTGAGTGCGTGGTAGTGCCCCACGGGCACGACGTGGCCCTCGGGCGCGGGCGGCGCGAGAACACGCGCTTCCTCGGGCGCCGCGGCCTCGGCGGATGCGAACCGCAGCTCCGCGACGCCGTCCAGGAAGAACGCCGATCCGCCGGGCCGAACGAGGAGCTCCACCTCGCGGCCTCCCCACCGCCCCCGGGCGGCGAGCGAGCCGTCCGCCTCACGCATCAGGAAGAAGCCGGGGCGCGGCGCGTCGGAAAGGAACGAGGAGAGAGACGAGAAGAGGCGGGGCTTCTCGATGTACGGTCCGCCGTCTTCCGGGCAGAAGACGTCGCAGTTCCCGCAGTCGTTGCAGGCGTCGGCCCAGTTCGCGATCTGGTGCGGCATTCCCTTCTCGCCGCCGAGCGCGAGCGTCTTCTGCTCACCTGGCACGAACCTGCCGGCGCGCACGACGAGGTCGCGATATGCGGTCCGGCGCGGAGGCGTCTCGTATACGAAGTTCGCGTCGTTCGGACAGACGGGAATGCACTTGTCGCAGTTGATGCAGTCGAAGAGCCGCAGGTGTGAGCCGATCTTCCGCGGCGGCCGGCCCGTCTTGGAGGCCGCGTAGCGCTCCGCTCCGAGGACGTCGGCGGCCGCGTGGCGGTGGTTCACGAGGGAGGCCTCCGCGAGGTCTGAGGCGGCGGCTCCCGCCCGTGCCCGGATGAGCTCCGGCAGCGTCGAGACGCCCGACGCGCTCATCGCCTCCGCGAGAGCCTCGACCTGCCGATGCAGGTTCCTGAAGCCGCCCGGGCGCAGGAGGTCGGTACAGCTCGTCACGGGGACGAAGCCGCACGCGACCGCGGCCGCCACGTTCGCGGCGTCGATCCCCGCCGAGAAGGAGATCGGGAACGCGGCGCCGAGCTCCCCGCGGAGCTTCGCGCCGAGCGCGAGCGCGACGACGTGGAGCGGCTCGCCGGAAAGGTACGCCGCCTCGCCGGGCAGGAATCCCGTCCGGTTCTCGACGACGAGCGTGTTCGTGAGCTTCAGGCCGAAGCCGAGGCCGCGGCGCCCCGCCTCGGCAGAGAGGTCGCGGGCGAGCGAGAGGGCGCCGGCCCACGCGAGGTCTTTCTCGAAGTCCGGACGGCGTAGCGCGACGTGAGAGTACCCGAGCCGGCCGTGCAGGATTTCCTCGACCGCCTCGAACCCGAGGAGTGTCGGGTTCAGCTTCACGACCGTGTGGAAGCCCTCCGCGAGGAGGTGCCGGCCGATCGCGTCGATCTCCTCCGCCGGACAGCCGTGGAAGGTCGAGAGCGTGACCGAGTCCGAGAGAAGCTCCGGGCACGGGGCGTCGGCGAAGTGCCGGAGCGCCGCCGGAAGCTCGTGGCGCAGCGCGGCGCGCTCTTCGTCGAGGATCGCGCTCGCATCGCGCACCCCGTCGAGGAATCCGGACATCTTCCGCGACCGGATCCCCTCGAGTCCGTAACCGACCGAGACGTCGAAGACGGCGTCGCGTTCGCTCTCGGGGATCCCGGCGAGCTCCGCGACGATCGCGACGAGGAGCCGCGCCTTCGCGTACTCCCGCAGCGAGTCCCCGACGGCGAGTTCCTGCGACCACTCGACGTTGAACCCCACGGTCCGCATGTCGATGCACGGACGCGGAATCGTGAGCGCGTCTTCCACCTGGACGGTCTTGAGCTCGAGGATCCTCCCGCCGGCGAGGAAGGAGAGCGCGATGTTCTGCGCGAGCTGCGTGTGCGGCCCTGCGGCGGGGCCGATCGGCGTCGAACAGCGGTGGCCGTGGAAGAGTGCGGAGAGGTCGCGGCCCGGGAATCCCCGGTAGATCCGACGCAGGGGAAGGTCGTAGACCGAGCCCTTCCGGAGCCCCGCCACCGCGCGTCGGACGAGGACCGAGAGCGGGATCGGGCGAAGCACGCTCATACCATCCGCCCCCAGAGCCGGACCGCTTCCTCGCGCGCCCGGGCGCGGATCCGCGCGGCATCGACGCGCACCGGCTGCCGGTTCCGAACGATCACTTCGCCGTTCACGACGACGTCCCGGACGTTTCGCGTGCCGAGGCCGAAGAGGACGTGCCCCGCGAGGTTCGACGCCGAAATCGGCGTCGGCGCGTCGTAGTCGAGGACGATCCAGTCTCCCGCCCTCTTCCCGAGCGTGAGATCGGCCAAGCGTTGGCTGTTCGCGAGGAGGGCGACAGCGTCGACGCCGCCCTCCGGCCCGTAGGCCTCGCGGCCCCGCAAATGCGCGACGCGCGCTTCCGCGAAGACGTCGGCGTCCATGCCGTCGGTCCCGAGGGCGACGCGTGGGCCGAGCGTCTTCGGGTCGGCGTACCCGATGGCGTTCTGCATGTTGCTGCGCGGGTTGTGGACGATCCAGGTACCCGCAGCCTCGGCCCGCGCGCGTTCGGCGGCCGACAGGTGGACGCCGTGCGCGAGGATCGCCCTCGGGCCGAGGGCGCCGGCCATCTCGAGGCGTTGGAAGGAGCCCTCGTCGCAGCGGTCCTCGGCGACATGCACGTGAAGCCACGCGCCCAACCGCTTCGCGAGATCCGCCGCGGACGAGAGCGTCTCGTCCGTGACCGTAAACCCGGCATGGAGACCCACCATCGCGGGCAGACCGTCCCGTATCGCGCGCTCGCATTCCGCCAGGCCCGCACGCGCGCCCGCGGCGCCGTGCCGGTCCGTCGCCCCATAGCAGAGCGCGGCTTGCACGCCCACCGACCGCGCAGCCCGCGCGAGGACGTCGAGGGAGCCCGCGATGAAGGACGGGGACTCGTGGTGGTCGATCACCGCCGTGACGCCGGAGAGCGCCGCCTCGAGGAGGGCCAGCTCCGCGGAGGCCTCGAGCGACCTCTCGTCGAGAGCCGCGTCGAGCCGCCACCAGACTTTCTCGAGGATCTCGCGGAAGGAGCGCGGCGGTGAAGCTGGCGCGGGCATCCCGCGCGCGAGCACGGAATAGAGATGCGTGTGGGCGACGGCGAGACCGCGGAGGACGAGGCAGCCCGACGCGTCGAGCGACCGGCGCGGCTCGTCCCCGAGGACGACGTCCCTCCGCTCGACCGCGGGAGGATCGAGCGCGACGACGGTGCCGCCCGTGATTGCAAGGCCGCTCATACGCCCGGCGCCTACCAGCCCCGCGCCTCGCGGAGCCGGCGGTCCACCTCGCCGGCGAGCGCGGCCTGGTCGGCCCACCAGGTTTCCGAACGTTGTGCCTCGAGCTCCGCAACGGTCTTTCCCTGCTGCTCGACCCACGTGAAGTACTTCAGGTTGTGCCAACGCTCCCGGTTCAGGGCGGTCCCTTCCTCTATCCAGTCGAGCTTCTGCCCATGGAAGATGTACGCGAGCTGTGCCTCGGCTTTCGCACGCGTGAGCGGGCCCGTCGTCTTCTCGAGGCGGCGCAGGACGGACGGATACCGGTCGAGGCCGTCCGTCGCGATGGTGATGACGGCGTCGTCCTTGCCGAGCCGAAGCCACTTCGCGGTTTTGATCGCGCCGAGGATGTTGCAGACACCGCTGACCCCGAGCAGTGTCGAGAGCCGCAGCGCGGCTTCGCCCAGCCCGCCCCCTTCGGCGAGGAAGTCGCGCCCCGCGAGTTCGGCCACGAGCTGCAGCCCGAGCAGGCACTCCTGGTCGTCGATCGCCATGACGGCGTCCATGTTCGTGACGTGGTGAATCCAGGTGACGTGTTTGTCGCCGATTCCCTCGATCGCGTGCCCGCCGTACCCGTTGCGCGAGAGCGTCGGGCACTGGATAGGCTCGAGGCCGACGATGCGCGTCCCGAAACGCGCCTTGAGCGCGTCGCCCGCCGCGATCGTGCCCGAAGAGCCCATGGCCGAGACGAAGGCCACGGGCCGTCCGCATCCTAGCGCCTCGACGGCCTCGGCCGCCGCCGCGCCCGTGACGGCGTAATGCCAGCGGTAGTTCGCCATCTCGGCGAACTGGTTCATGACGCGGACCTTCGGGTCCGCCTCGAGCCGCTTGCACTCGTCGTAGATCTCCTTGACGTTGCTCTCACAGCCCGGCGTCTTGATCGCGCGCGCGCCGTACGCCGCGATCTTCTCGAACCGCTCCGCGCTCATCTCCTCCGGGAGAATGACGACCGACTCGTAGCCCATGCGGGGGCCCACCCACGCCCCGCCGATGCCGTAGTTGCCCGTCGACGGCCACACGAGGGTCGTCCCCGGCGCGACGTCGCCCGCGAGCTGATGCTCCATGAGGACGGAGTACGTCGCGCCGACCTTGTGCGAGCCGGTCGGAAGGTCCCTCGCGTAGAGGAGGACGATCGGCGCCTCGACGCCCGTGAGCGCCTCGGGCAGGCGGAGCGCCCGCACGCGGCCGGCTTCGTCGTGCCACGTGATGTTGAAGAGGTTGACCGGGTCGAGCGGCGCCTCGCGCGCGGCGGCCTGCGCGCGCTTCCGGAGCTCGGCGGGCAGCAGGCCGGGGTCGCGCATCTCGGCGTAGGTGGGACCGTGAATCATCGTTTCTCCAGTGCGCCGCGGACGGCGTCGAGGTCCGGGGGAATGCGTGTGGGGGGGCCGACCGAGCGCATCGCCCCCCGCGTGTCTTTCAGGCCGTTGCCGGTCGCGACGTGGAGGACGCGCTCCCCGCGCCTCACGAGGCCCCGCTCGATCGCTGCCTCGAGACCGGCGAGCGCCGCGACGCCGGTGGGCTCGGCGAAGACGCCCGTCGCGCGGGCGAGGCGCGGGATCCACGCGAGGATCGCCTCGTCCGTCGCGGTCACGATCGCGCCGCCCGAGGCGCGCACGGCGCGCAGCGCCTTGATGCCGTTGCGCGGCGCGCCCACATTGATGGAGTCCGCGATCGTCGTCGCGTCGACCGGGTCGATCCGCTCGTCGCCGCGCGCGAACGTCCTCGCGAGCGGCGCGGCGCCTTCGGCCTGGACGGCGAGAAGCCGCGGCAGGCGGTCGATGACGCCGTACGTCTTCATCTCGACGAGCCCCTTCCAGATCCCCGCCGTCGTGCACCCGTCGCCGAGCGCGACCGTGACGACGTCGGGAAGGCTTTCGCGCAGCTGCTCGCCGATCTCGAGGCCGCACGTCTTTTTCCCCTCGACGAGGTGCGGGTTGATCGCGCAGTTCCGGTTGTACCAGCCGAACGCCTCGACGGCGGCCTCGCAGACCCGGAACGCGTCCTCGTACGGCCCCTCGACGAGAAAGACCATTGCGCCGTAGACGAGGAGCTGGGCGACCTTCGCTTCGGGCGCGGACACCGGGACGAAGATGAACGCCTTCATCCCCGCCTCGGCCGCGAAACCGGCGAGAGACGAGGCCGCGTTGCCGGTGGAAGAGCACGTGATCTCGTTCCGCCCGAGCCACCGCGCGCGCAGAACGACCACCGAGCTCGCGCGGTCCTTGAAGGAGGCCGTCGGGTTGCGGCCGTCGTCCTTGACGTGGAAGGCCCCGAGGCCGAGCTCCTTCGCGAGCGCCGGCGCCTCGACGACGGGTGTGAAGCCCACTTGAAGACGCGGCGGGGCGATGTCGTCGGGCAGCGGCAGGAGGGCGCGGTACCGCCAGAGCGAGAAATCGCCGTTGGCCGCGAGTGTCGCCTTGCCGAACGTCCGCGCGATGAGGTCGTGATCGTATTCGACGTCGAGGATGCCTTCTATTCCGCAGCGCGGGCAGGTGTACTCGATCTCGCCGTGCGCGTAGACGGTCCCGCACAGGACGCATCGAAGGCCGGTGATCTTCGGAAGTGCGACGGGGATCGCGAGCGCCTTCACGACCTCACCGCCGGAGCGCCCGCGCCGCTGCGGAGTCCTTCATGGGCAGCGTGAAACGGCGGATGCCGTCGAATGCGAAGAGGGCGCCCGCCACGGCCGGCGCCGTCGGGACGAGGCCGATCTCGCCCACTCCCTTTGCGCCGAATGGGCCGTCGGGCTGCGGATCCTCGACGAGGATCACCTCGACGTCGGGCATGTCCTGAGCCCTCAGGACGCCCGAGTCGCGGATGCGGAACGACGTCGGCATGCCGTCCTCGCAGACCATTTCCTCCGTGAGCGCGTAGCCGAGGCCCATGTGGACCGAGCCCTCGATCTGCCCCGCGCAGAGCTTCGGGTTGATCGCGCGCCCGACGTCGTGCGCCGCGACGACCTTCGCGACGCGGCCCTTCTCGTCGAGGACGACGACCTGCGTCGCGAAGCTGAAGGCGGAGTGGAGCTTCATCGGCTTGCCGGGAGGCGGCTCGTGCCCCAGCTTCGTCGTGTCGTCGACGAGGGCCTCGCCGACGTAGACCGTGCCGGAGAGGTCCGCGAGCGTCTTCCCGGAATCGAGGTCGGCCCGGAGCTTCCTCGCGGCGTCGACGACGGCGCGTCCCCCGAGGTACGTCGCTCGCGAGCCTGTCGTCTGGCCGACCTCCATCGGGAACCGCGTGTCGACTTTCGCGTGGAAGACGGACGCGGGAAGGCCCGTCGTCTCGCACGCGCACTGGATGAGGACGGTGAGGAGGCCCTGCCCCATCTCCGTGTAGCCGTTGTGGAGCGTGACGGCGCCGTCCTTCTCGACGACGAGCCGCGCGCGTCCCCACTCCTTCATGCCGTTTCCGATCCCGGTGTTCTTGATGCCGCAGGCGATGCCTGCCCGGCCGCCGCTCTTCTCCCAGACGTCCTTCACGGCGAGAAGCGTCTTCTTGAGGCCGACGGAAGCGGTCAGCGTCTGTCCGCACGACCAGTCGTCGCCCGCCTCGAGCGCGTTCCGCCAGCGGATCTCCCACCGGTCGAGGCCGGCCTTCTCGGCCAGCATGTCGAGCGCGCCCTCCATCGCGAAGTGCGCCTGGTTCGCCCCGAAGCCGCGCATCGCGCCGCAGGGCGGGTTGTTCGTGTAGACGGCGAGCGCCTCGACGTCGACGTTCGGGCAGCGGTACGGCCCCGCCGCGTGCCCGGCCGCGCGCTCGAGGACCTTGCCTCCCACCGACGCGTACGCGCCCGAGTCGCCGAGCATCCGGGCGCGCACGGCCGTGAGCCGCCCCTCGGCGTCGCAGCCGACGCGGTAACGCATCCGGATCGGGTGACGCTTCGGGTGGAGGCGCATGGACTCCTCGCGCGAGAGGACGAGGCGCACGGGCCGCCCCGTCACGCGGGCGAGCAGCGCGGTCTGCGCCTGGACGGACATGTCTTCCTTGCCGCCGAACGCGCCGCCGTTCGGGACGAGGACGACGTGGACCTCCTCCTCGGGCAGCCCGAGGAACCCGGCGACCTGCCGCCGGTCATCGAAGATCCCCTGCCCCTGCGTGTAGAGCGTCACTCGGGCCCGCGGGTTCTGTCCTGCGGCGTCGCCCGGCGCGGCGAGGCACGCCTCGGGCTCGAGGTAGAGGTGCTCGATGCGCTGCGTCTGCCACGTGCCCTCGACGACGTGCGCCGACGCCGCTAGGGCGGCGTCCGCGTCGCCACGCTTCACGACCGAGCGCTCGAGGAGGTTGCCCTCGGGGCCCACGCGCGGGGCGCCCGCGCGCAGCGCCTCGTCGGGGTCCGTCACGGGCGGCAGCACTTCGTATTCGACGTCGACGAGCGCCGCCGCGGCGCGGGCCGTCCTCGCGTCGACGGCCGCCACCGCGGCGAGGACGTCGCCGACGTAATGCGTCTCTTCGCCCTCGGCCACGAAACCGGGCCAGTCCGGGACGATGAGGCCGTAGAAGCGCCGTCCGGGCACGTCCTTCGCCGTCACGATCGCCATCACGCCTGGGTGCCGCGCCGCGCGCGACATGTCGACGGAGAGGACGCGGGCGCGCGCGTGGGGCGAGAGCGTGAGGGCGCCGTGGAGCATCCCGGGAAACACGAGGTCTGCCACGAACGGCCTCTCGCCGAGTGCGAGCGCCTCGGCCTCGTACCGGTCGAGGCTCGTGCCGACGCGGCCCGAGACGTCCGGCGGCTCGAGCGCCTCGCCCCGGCGCAGGCGGGCCGCCGCGTGGAACGCGTCGACGATCTTGACGTAGCCCGTGCACCGGCAGAGGTGCGGGTCGAGCTTCTTCTTGATCTCCTCATCCGTCGGGTCCGAATGCGCGTCGAGGACGCTCTTCATCCTCAGGACGATCCCCGGGATGCAGAAGCCGCACTGCACGCCGGCCGTCCGCGCGAACGCCTCGCCGTAGACGCGGCGCTCGGATTCGGCGACGCCCTCGAGCGTGAGGACGCTCTTCCCCGCCGCCGTCCGCGCGGGCACGGCGCACGCCGTCTTCGGGTGGCCGTCCACGAGAACGAGGCACGCGCCGCACTGACCCTGCGGCGAGCAGCCGTCCTTCGGCGACGTCAGCCCCGCGTGGTCGCGCAGCAGCTCGAGGAGCGAGGCGTCGGCGGGGACGTCGAATCCCCGGCCGGCGCCGTTTAGCGTCAGCTCGACGTGCACGCCCGATTATCTTCGGAGGAGGCGCGCCCGGCGGGAATAATGCAGGCGCACGTATGCTTTCCTCGTGACGCCGCTCCCCGGAGGCTCGCGCTGAACCCGTGGCGGGGCCTCTCCGGCCTCCCCCGCGCGCTCTGGGTCCTCGCCGCCGCGACGCTCGTGAACCGGTCGGGGACGATGTTCCTGCCATTCCTGATCCTCTACCTCACGAAGGGCATGGGCGTCACGCCGTCGGCCGCGGGCGGCGTCCTGGCGCTCTTCGGGATCGGCGCGCTCGTCGCGGGCCCATTCGCGGGGCGGCTCGCGGACCGCTTCGGCCCGGTTCGGATGATGCGCGGCTCCCTCGTCGTCTCGGGCCTCCTCCTCCTCCTGGTGCCGCTCGCACGGTCGCTCCCGTCGGTCGCGGTTCTCACGCTCCTCCTCGCCCTCGCGGGCGAGGCCTTCCGGCCCGCGAGCCTGAGCGTGATCTCGCACCTCGCGACACCCGACCAGCGCAAGGCGGCCTTCGCCCTCCAGCGGCTCGCCGTGAACCTCGGCATGAGCGTCGGCCCGGCCGCCGGCGGCTTCCTCGCGGCCGTCTCGTGGCCCGCGCTGTTCCTCGTCGACGGCGCGACCTCGCTCCTCGCCGCCGCGACGCTCGTCCTCCTCTTCCCGAAGGACGTCTCGTTCCCGTCCGCTCGCCCGGCAGGCGTCCCGCGCCTGAGGCAGGAGGGCCTGCGCGACGGGGCGCTCGTCTATTTTCTTCTCGCGCTCGTCCCGGTCGGGATCGTTTTCTTCCAGCACGAATCGTCGATGTCGGTCTATCTCGTGCACGACCTCGGGATGGCCGTCTGGACATTCGGTCTCCTCCACACGGTCAACACGCTGCTGATCGTCTTTCTCGAGGTGCCGCTGAACCTCGCGACCGCGCACTGGCCTCACCGGCGCGCGCTCGTCCTCGGCTCGGTCCTCGTCGGCGCCGGCTTCGGGGCGCTCGCCTTCGCGCGCTCGCTGCCAGCGGTCGTCCTCACGATCGTCGTCTGGACCTTCGGCGAGATGATCCTCCTGCCCGCGATGTCGTCCTGGGTCGCCGACGCCGCGCCGCCGGAGAGCCGCGGCGCCTACATGGGCCTCTACACGATGGCGTTCAATGCCGCGCTCGTCGTGGGGTCGCCGCTCGGGACCGCGCTTCTCGAGCACGGCGGCGGGCGCACCCTGTGGCTCGCGATGCTCGCGCTCGGGCTCCTGTCCGCCGCGCTCTTCGCGCGCGTGAAGGAACCGCGACCGGACGCCGCATGACGGAAACGTGGACGCACCGCGAGGGCCGCGTGAACGGGGTCCGGCTCCACTGGGTCGAGCAGGGCGACGGACCGCTCGTCGTCCTCCTCCACGGCTTTCCCGAGTTCTGGTACGCGTGGCGCCACCAGATCCCGGCGCTCGCGGCGGCGGGCTTCCGCGCGGTCGCGCCGGACCTGCGCGGGTACAACCTCTCGGACAAGCCGCGCGGCGTCTCGGCCTACCGGATCGAGGCGCTCCTCTCCGACCTCGACGGCCTGATCACGCGGCTCGGCGAGGGCCCGGGGAAAGCCCGCGCGCACGTCGTCGGCCACGACTGGGGCGGCGCCTTCGCGTGGTACGCGCCGCTCTTCCACCCGGAGCGGCTGCTTTCTCTCACGCTTCTCAACGCGCCGCACCCGCTCGCCTTCCGGCGCGAGCTGAGGTCGAGTGCGGCGCAGCGCAAGAAGTCCTCCTACGTCTTCCTGTTCCAGCTCCCGTGGCTCCCCGAACGGCGGATCCGCGCCCGGAACTACGCGATCCTCGGCAAGATGCTCCGGCGCGACCCCGTGACGCCGGGCGCGTTCTCGGACGACGACATTCGCCTTTACACGGAGGCTCTCTCGCGGCCCGGCGCGCTCACGGCCGCCGTGAACTACTACCGGGCGGCGCTGCGCTTCCCGCCGCGGGCGCGCGGCCGCACCTGGCCCGCCGGTCTGAAGACGCTCCTCGTCTGGGGCGAGCGCGACCGCTACCTCGGCCCGGGCCTCCTCGAGGGTCTCGACCGCTGGGTGCCGAACCTCACGGTCGTGAGAATCCCGGAAGCGAGCCACTGGGTCCAGAACGACGCGCCGGAACGGGTCAACGAGCTGCTGATCCGCTTTCTGACGAGCGTCACGCCCTCGCGAAGTCGATGAAGCCGCGCTCGACGTTCGTCGAGAGGAGCTTCACCTGCACCTTGTCCCCGACCTCGAGGCCTTCGAAGCCGCGCACGATCTTGCCCTCGACGGGCGGCCGGAAAATGCGCGCCCACGTGCCCTTCTCCGACGCGCCCGTCACGACGCCGTCGAAACGTTCCCCGATCCGCGTCTCGAGGAGCAGCGCGGCCGCCGCCTTCCGGAGGAGACGCTCGACCTTGTTCGCGGCATCCTCCTGCTCGGTGCAGCGAACGGCGAGGGCGTTCAGCTCGGAGACGGAATAGGGCGTCGGACGCCGCGCGAGCGCCGCCTTGAGCAGGCGCTGCGTGATGACGTCCGGGTACCGCCGGTTCGGCGCAGTCGAATGCGTGTAATCGCGGACCGCGAGCCCGAAGTGGCCGATCGGCTCCTTGCCCGGCAGCTCGACGACGTACTCTCCCGCGCCCATGAGCTTCACGATGACGAGAGAGAGGTCGGGGAAGCGCAGCGGATCGGCCTTCTTCCGCGACGCGAGGAACACCTCGAGGGCCTTCGAATCCGGTTCATCGGGAAGCGAGAACCCGTACTCCGCGGCGACGGACACGATGCGCTGCCACCTCTCGGGCGAGCGCACGATGCGCCGGAGCGCGGCAAAGCCCGCCTCCTCGAGGTACCGCGCCGTCACCCCGTTCGCCGCGATCATGAAGTCTTCGATGAGCTCCTTCGGCTGATTCTGTTCGTCGACGGTCAGATCGCGGATCTCCTCGCCGTCGAAGACCGCCCGGGCCTCGATCGTCTGGAGGTCCAGCGCGCCCTGCGCATACCTCAGCCGGCGGAGGCGCTGGGAGACGTCCTCCTGGAGGCGGATCTGCGCGTCGATCCCCGGGACCGCCGCCATCGCGGGAGGCATGGGGCCGCGCCCGTCCCGCCACGCGTCGACCGCGTTGTAGGCGAGCTTCGCCTTGTTGTTGACGAGAGCGCGGAACACGTTCGAGTCGCCGAGCGTTCCGTCCGCGTTGACGGCGTATTCGATCACGACCGAGAGCCGGTCCACGTCCTGATTCAGCGACGTCAGATCGTTCGAGAGCTTCTCGGGCAGCATCGGAAAGATGCCCCCGGACGTGTAGACCGAAGTCGTGTTCTGTCCGGCCCGCGCGTCGAGCGGCGTGCCCTTCTTCACGACCGCGTCCACGTCCGCGATCGCGATGAGCACGTTCACGGCACCGCCGGGCCGCTCCTCCGCGACGGAAAGCTGGTCGAGGTCCCGGCTGTCGTCGTTGTCGATCGAGGCCCACAGGAGGTCGCGCAGGTCGCGGATCGTGGAATCCTTCTCGCGCGCGGGTTCGTGGATGCCGTCGAGCTGCACGAGCGCGGCCGGCGGGAAGTCGGGGTTGAGCCCTTTCTCCTGCATCGTGCGGCGCGCGATCTCGGCGAGGTCGGAACGGTGGTGGCGGCCTCTCTGCGTCATGCCTTATCTTGACACGGCGCGCACGGCACGGACCGTGCTCACGAGGCGGCGGCGGTATGAATGTGACCTCAGCAAAGGACTTCTGGTCCGCCCTCTTCACCTTCAAGGAAATCTCTCTTTGCGCCCTTCTCGTTTGCTCATCCGCTCTCGGCGCGGAGGCTGCCTTGGCCGCGGAGACTCCTTCCGCGTTCATCCCCGTGAAGGAGGCCCTCAAGGCCGAGAAATGGGAGGCGGCGGTCGAAGCCGGCCAGAAGGCGGTCCGGGATGCGCCCGAGAGCTCTGCAGCGCACCGCCTCCTCGGCCAGGCCTTCGGACAGAAGGCGATCCGGGCGTCGCTCTTCTCGCAGATCGGCCTCGCGAAGAAGTGTCGCGCCGAGTTCGAGAGGGCTGTCGCGCTCGACCCGGGGGACCCCGAGGCGCGCGTCGACCTGGTCACCTACTACACGAATGCGCCGGGGTTCCTCGGAGGCAGCCTGGACAAGGCCAGAGAGCAGGTCAGGATCCTGAACGGCCTCGACGCGGCGCGCGGTGCGCTCATGAACGGCTACGTCCTCGCAAAAGAGAAAAGGACGGCCGAGGCCGAAGCCGAGTACCGGCACGCCGTGGCCCTCAGTCCGGGCGACGCCGGTTTCCACGTGCGGTTCGGGCACTTCCTGGAGCGCGCGGGCAGAAAGGACGAGGCGCGGGCTTCCTACCGGGAGGCCCTGCGCCTCGACCCTGCGCTCGAGGGCACGAAGAAGGACCTCGAGCGGCTCGGGGGCTAGGACCTATCTCCGGAGCTCCTCACGCAACCCATTGGGAAAGCTGCGCTTGTTGTCATGAGAAGAGTGCGGACCTCCGCCGAGATGGTTTCGGTTGACCCCTGCAAAAGAGCGGGCGTAGCATATAGGGGGTCTACCTTCTGTAGCCGAAGAGGAGCCATGTCCCGGAACTTCGACGAGATCGCTTCCGACGACGAGCGGCAAAGACAGCGCTCCCGGTTCGCGCCGGCCCCGCTGCCCGCCCCCGCGCGCCCCGTCTGGAACTGGGAAGAGCTCAATGCGAAGTTCCGCCCGCGTCTCATCGCGGCCGGCGTCATCCGTTTCGGCCTCTCGCAGGACGAGTGCGAGGACGCGGCGCAGACGGTCTTCCTCAAGGTGCTCGCGATGAACCCGCGCGTGCGCGACCCGAAGGCGTACTTGAGGGCGGGGTTCCTGAATCAGTGCGCGAACGTCATCGAGGCGCGCGAGCGCCGCCGCGGACGTGAAATCGAGATGACCGATCAGCTCGCCGCGACGCTCGCCGATCCCGTAGCCGCGCGGATACAGACGGTCTCGGACGTGACGAGCGCGTACCGTCAGGTCGACCCGAAGTGCCGCGAAGTCATCACGTCGTACTGCGTCGAAGACGTAACGCTCGCCGAGACCGCCGACCGGAGCGGTTACTCGCCGAAGACCGTGTGGAAGCGGATCCAGGAGTGCCTGAAACGGATGCGTGCATGCCTCTCGTGATCGTCACGGCGGAGCACCCCTCCGAGACCGATCTCCTGAATCTCGCGACGGGCCGCGAGCCGGGCGACGCCGCGGCCGCCGCAAAGAAGCACGTCGACGCGGGCTGCCGTCTCTGCGAGCGGCGCCTCACGGAACTCGCACAGCTCGTCTCGGCCGTGAAAGAAGAGCGCGCGTTCGACGCGATCCTCGAGAGCGAGTCCGAACCAGAGCTGCCGCGGCAGGCGATGGGTCGCACGCTTACCTTCGTGAATGCCAGGGCGCGCGCCTCGGTGGACGACATCTACCGCCTGTCCCAGGACGCCGAGAAGCCCGCCGAGCTCATCGTCGACGCCGCACGCGCGGGTGCGGACGAACTCGCCGCTGCAATGCGCGCGCTGGACGGGAAGCCCTACCGCGGCTTCGCGCTGCTGTACGCGGCGCAGAAGGCCGACAAGGTCGTCGCCGAAGATCCGAACAAGGCACTCGCGCTCGCGAGGCTGCTGTTCGAGGAGGCCGCGTCTCTTCCTCCCGCGAAGCCTAACGAGCGCATCTCGGCTCCGGCGCCGCGGCAGGCCGTGCAGGCCGAAGCCGCATTGCTCGAATCTCAGGCCCTGCTTCAGAAGGGCGAGGCGAAAGCTGCGCGAGAAGCCGTCAGGCCGGCCCGGAGTTTCTTCCATGAATCGGGAGACTTGGGCTTTGGCGCCGCGCTCTGCGACTACCACGAGGGTACGGCCGCGACGTTCGAGAAGGATTACCCAGGAGCGCAACGACTCTTGAAGCGTTCGCTCGCTGTATTCGCGGAGTTCGGGCAGGAACACCTGGCGGGGCGCGCGCACGCTGGGCTCGGGACCCTATTTCTTCAGAAGGGTCAGTTTGAACGGGCGCTCGAGTACTTTGACGCCTCCCTGCGCGCCTTCGAGTCTGAATCGGATAGCGGAAGTCAGCGGACGACGATGCTCTTGAATAACCGGGCGACCGCTCTCATGCGGCTCGGGCGTTTTGACGAAGCGCGCGCGACGTTCGCGAAAGCTCTGAACTTCGGCCGCCGGCACAACCACGCATCGCATCTCTTCTACATCCGCACCGGCCTCGCCGAGCTGGATTTCCGGCGCGGCGAATACCACCGCGCGCTCCGAGCCTTTACAGAAATCATCCGTGAAGCAAGCCCTCTCGCTTCGAAAGCGGAACTCCTCTTCTCGCGCCTCTATGCAGCTGAGTGCCAGGCGAGGGTCGGGAGCTACGGTCCGATGGCTGCTGAGATCGAGGCTCTCCGCCGGGAACGCCGTGAACACGCCTTCGCGCCGTCGCCCGCGCTCGGTGAGCTCTTCATGTCGGTCGACCAGGGCACGATCGACGCCGACCTCATCGCCCACGTACGCGAGTACCTGCAGGACGAGGAGAACGGCGTGAGGCGTAGCTATCGCCCCCTGAGGCTCGTCGGCTAAACAAAACCCTCGATCTGATCCGATTTGAACCGGCCGCCTTCTGGCGGCCGGAGTTTTTTCAGGCGTCGGGGGTCAAAACGGCCTGTCTCCACTGTCTTAGTAGATGAAGGGCAGGAGGAATGCTCACCTGTCCGGCTTCGGAGGAGGAGGACGTATGCACTTTCTTTTCGCGCTTTTCGACATCTTCGGGTTTCTCGCATCATCGGAAACCTTCTCCGGCCGCGGCCGGGATTCCGCTTCTGCGATGGGCGCCGGGCCCATTTCGATGGGCGCCGGACCCATCTCCTGATCCGTCACTGACAACGAATAGCGACCGCGCCGCACGCGGCGTCTAGGGAATTACTACATCTTGAAAGGAGCTTCGCCGTGCTGAGAAGTCACCTGCCGAAGGAAGACCCGGCCGGCGACGTCACGCTGTCGTTGATGCTCCATGCGCCGCATCCGGTCGTCGTCGCGAGCGCGAGCGAGCCGGGAAAAGTCCTCCTCCACCTCGAAATCCGCAACAAAACGCTTCAAGCATGGGAGGGGACCACGGAAACGGGGCCCCTTCTGGAACTGATTCTCCTCGACGCCGAGGGTCACGAGCGCTCACGGCAGACGCGCCAGTGCCGGATGCTCGCTTATCCCACCCGCCTGGAGCCCGGGCGGGGATTCAACCTCCCCCTCTTCTTCAACCTGCCCGGGCTCTCTTCTTCTGGCGAGGACTTCCGCGTCGAGATCCGCCTCGTACCCGGCCGCGAAGTCCTTACCGGACACCTCCGCGTCGAACCGCGCTGACCCGAAGCGGG
>DASVJU010000133.1:0-2643 GCA_036385755.1 Thermoanaerobaculia bacterium | reverse complement strand
AAGCGCCGTGAAGCCATCACGGGCCGCGTGAAGCAGATTCGCGCCCAGATCGAAGAGACGACTTCCGACTACGACCGCGAGAAGCTCCAGGAGCGCCTCGCCAAGCTCGTCGGCGGCGTCGCCATCATCAAGGTCGGCGCGGCGACCGAGACCGAGATGAAGGAGAAGAAGGCCCGCGTCGAGGACGCCATGCACGCGACGAAGGCTGCCGTGGAAGACGGCATCGTCCCGGGCGGCGGCGTCGCGCTTCTGCGCGCGATTGCGGACGTCGACAAGCTCAAGGAGCACGGCGACATCCAGATCGGCATCAACATCGTCAAGCGCGCTCTCGAAGAGCCCGCTCGTCAGATCATCGCGAACGCCGGGCTCGAGGGCTCGGTCATCGTGAAGGAGCTCAAGGAAAAGGGCGGCTTCATCGGCTTCAACGCCCAGACCGAGAAGACGGAAGACATGCTCAAGGCGGGCATCGTCGACCCGGCCAAGGTCACGAAGTCGGCTCTCCAGAACGCGGCGTCCATCGCCGGCCTCATGCTCACGACGGAAGCCCTCGTCTCCGAGATCAAGGAGAAGGACAAGGCTCCAGCCGGCGGCGGCATGGGTGGCGGCGGCGGCATGGGCGGCATGTACTAACCCTCCCCCAGCTGTCTTTGAATTTTCTTTGGCCCGGCGGAAACGCCGGGCCTTTTTCTCTTTTGCTTGGATTCGGAGAAGAGACTCGGATTTTCTTAGAAGGGGAAGAAACCGAGCTCTGGGCTCCGGATGCGTCGTCAACCGCGATACCCTGAGCTTCACCGATGCACGCGAGCCTGCGGACGACGGAGGGCCGGGCGCGAGCCGCCTGGGCGTTGCTTCCTTACGGTGTCTTTTTCGTCCTGTACCTGACGACCTTCCAGCGATGGGTTCTGCCGTTCCAGGACTCGGGCCGCGAAATGAACACGGCACTTCGGCTCGCCGAGGGCGACGTGCTCTATCGCGACGTCGGGTACTTGTACGGGCCGATTCCTGCCTGGCTCGACGGTGTTCTTCTCGGCGCGTTTGGCCGAAGCCTGGGCGCTCTCGTCGCCTGGCGCACGCTGCTCGCCCTCCTGGGGGTCGAGGCGCTCCGCCGCCTCACCCGACGGCTCATTCGGGACGAGGCGTCGGCGGCCGCCATCTGCGCTTTCGCCGTCTCCGCGTGCGCGTTCGGTATCGGAGGCTCGTGGCCCTTTCCGTACAGCGTGGCGGCCCTGATGGGGACGGTCGGCGGGTGGTGGGCGCTCGAGCTCGCACTCGCGTCGGAGTCGCTGCTCTCGTCGCTCCTGGCCGGAGCCGTCGCGGGTCTCGCGGCCGGGACGAAGCTCGAGTTTCTGCCGGTCGCTCTCGGCCCCCTTCTCGTCCTCGGGCTGAGGCGTTCACGCAAAGAGGCGGCCTTCGCGGGGGTCGTGGCGGCGAGCGGGGCCGGAATCGCCCTCGGCATTCCGGTGCTGGCGTTCGGCGCCGACCTCATGAGGCGCCAGGGGTTTCTGATCGGGCTCGACATTCCCGCACCCTGGCGACGCCTTTACGAGACGCTGTTCTTTGGCGGGATGAGCGCGCGTGCCTTCGCGGGAGGAGGGTTCCTCGAGGTTCTCTTTCCGTCGGCGCTCGGAGTCGGTCTCGCGCTCTGCCTCTCAGCCGCCGGCGAGGGGCTCGGCCGACTCCTGACTCCGCTCCTCTTCCTGGCGGGCGGACTCACGTTTTTCTCGCCCGGCAACGGCTGGCTGCATGCGCTTCTGCCCCTCGCGGCGTGCGTCTCGGCCGGCGCGCTCGTGCGCGCGGCGATCGAGTGGAGGCGAGGGAGTCCGGCTCTTTCACTTTGCGCCGCGCCTCTCGGAGTCGCGCTCGTCATGCTTCCGGCGCTCCTCCGCCAGCCCTTCTTCCTCAGAAATCCCGTCTTTGGGGCATTCTCGGCTCCGCTCGCGCTCGTCGTCGCCCTGGCGTGGCTGGCGGGCCGGGTTTCGGCGCGGCCCGCATTCACGGCTCTCGTCCTCGGCCTCTGTGTCGCCCAGATCGGAGCGCGTGTCGAGGGGATCGGCATGGCGCCCATGACCTTCGTGAAGCTTCCCGGCGCATCGCTCTTCCTTCTTCCTTCCGAGGCGCGCTTCGTGACCGAGGCGGCGCGCGCCATTCGCGAAACCGTGCCGGAAGGCGGAACCATCGGCATCTTTCCGGAGCCCGGATTCCTTCTTTTCGTGACGGGCCGCAGGAACCCCTTCGCGCACGAGTACTACCTGCCCGGCTTCCAGGACGCTGTGGCGGAGGACCTGATGATCCGCCGCCTCAGAGAGCGGCCACCCGACGCCCTTCTCGTCACGAACCGCCCTTTCCCGGAGTTTGGAGGAGCGGCCTGGGGGAACGGGATCCTCGACCGGTTCTTCATGGAAGTCTCGCGACGATACGTGCCGGTGCGGCGAATCGGGGGAGGCCCGACGCCGGCTCGGCACGCGTCCGAGGGCATCCTGTTCCTTCCGGCCGACGAACGGCGCCCGGACCGCCCGTTTCGTCTATCGTCTCCCTCATGGCCACGGTGACGCCGCCCGGCCCCGCGCCGTCGCGCGCGGAGCGGATTCAGCGTTTCGCTTTCCTGCTTCTCATTGCGGTCCTCGCCTTCCGGGTGCTTCTTCT
>DASVJU010000132.1:0-6268 GCA_036385755.1 Thermoanaerobaculia bacterium | reverse complement strand
GAGACGTCGAGCGCCGAGACCGGCTCGTCGAGGACGACGAGGCGCGGCTCGGTCGCGAGGGCGCGCGCGATTGCCACGCGCTGCCTCTGGCCGCCTGAGAGCTCGCTCGGATGGCGGGCGAGGACCGAGGCGGGCAGGCCCACCGCCGCGACGAGAGCCGC
Source organism: Thermoanaerobaculia bacterium (assembly GCA_036385755.1). Taxonomy (GTDB): domain Bacteria; phylum Acidobacteriota; class Thermoanaerobaculia; order UBA5066; family UBA5066; genus Fen-183. The sequence goes on along the minus strand of DASVJU010000132.1, from coordinate 6,107 downwards.
CACCTTGTCCACCCGCCTGGCCCTCGAGCCGATCGCGTGAATCACGAGAGGCTCCGCCACGATCTCGCCGATCGTGAGCCGCGGATCGAGAGACGTGGCGGGATCCTGCAACACGACGCCAACCTCCCGGCGCCGGCGATCGAGCTCCCGGCGCGGGAGAAGGAGCCAGTCGGTCCCGTCGAACTGCACCGAGCCCCGGTCCGCCGCCGCCAGCCGGAGAATGAGGCGCGCCGTCGTCGTCTTTCCGGAGCCCGACTCCCCCACGAGGGCGAGCGTGGATCCCGCCGCGAGGTCGAAGGCGACGCCGTTCAGGACCGTCACGCGGCCGTGCCGCGACGCGAACGTCTTGTGCAGATCGCGGACCGAAAGGAGCGGCGCTTCCATGCTCACGCTCATCGGATGGGAGACACCGGCGATCCGTCGAGAAGAAAACAGGCGGCCGAGGAGGCCGCTCCCGAGGGGACGAGCGTCGGGCGCGCCGCGGTGCAACGCCCGAAAGCCTCTGCGCATCGAGGCTCGAACGCGCATCCCGGAGGCCGCTTGCCCGGCTCGGGAACCGAGCCTTCGAGAGCCGCGAGGCGGCCTCCTCCCACCGATGCGAGTCCCGGCCTCGCCGCCAGAAGAGCGCGCGTGTATGGATGGCGGGGGCGGGAGAAGAGCTCCTCTACGGGCGCACTCTCGACGATCTCGCCCGCGTACATCACGAGTACCCGGTCGGCGGCTTCCGCGACGACGGCCAGATCGTGTGTGACGAGGAGAATGGCGAGCGCGAGCTCCTGCCGAAGCGCGAGGAGGAGGTCCAGGATTTGTGCCTGTACCGTGACGTCCAGGGCGGCCGTCGGCTCGTCGGCGACGAGCAGCCGCGGGCCACCCGCGAGGGCCAGCGCGAGGAGCGCGCGCTGCCTCATCCCGCCCGAGAGCTGGTACGGGTAGGCGGCCATCTGTCGGGCTGCATCGGGCAGCGCCACGCGCTCCAACCAGCGCTCGGCCTCTGCCCCGGCGGCCGCGCGCGACAGCCCGCGATGCCGCACGACGACCGCCGCGAGCTCGCTGCCGATCGTTCGCACCGGGTCGAGCGCGGAAGCTGGTTCCTGGAAGACGAGTCCGATGCCGCCGCCGCGGAGGCGTTCCTTTTCGCGGGCCGAGAGCGCCTGGACGTCCCGGCCCTCGAAGAACACGTCTCCCGAGACCACACGAAGCGGGGGAGGCACGAGGTCGACGAGCGCGAGCGACGTCAGCGTCTTGCCGCACCCGGACTCGCCCACGAGCGCGACGATCTCCCCCGCGCCGACGTCGAACGAAATGCCGTCGACCGCGGCGACTTCCCCTCCGTGTGGGCCCGGCACAGCGATCGTGAGAGCGCGGACGGAAAGGAGCGGAGCGGCGGCGCCGGACATGGCGGATCTCAGGAGAGCCCGCCGCGTCTCAAGCGGGCGCGAGTTCCTTCAGCCGTTCGCCGACGTCCCGGAACGAGGCGTTCGATCCGTAGATCTCCAGGAACGTCCGGTAGGCGTTCTCGCGATCGCCCGTATCGGCATAGATGTTCGCGAGGTCGTACTGCAGGCCCAGGCGATCGTCCTCGCGGATGTTCGGGGCCTCGAGCCCCTTGCGGTACCACTTGATCGCGAGCTGCGGGAGGCCCTTCTCGAGGAAGCACAAACCGAGCATCGAGCAGCATTCCACCGCGTACTGAGGGCTCTTCGCGGCACGCTGGAACTCGCTGATCGCCTCGTCCGTGAGAGCCATTTCCTTGTATGCGATGCCGAGGTTGTAGTGCGTCTCGTAGTCCTCCGGCGAAAGCTGCTGCTCGACGCCTTTCTTGAACTCCCGGAAGATCTCCTCGAGCGGGACGTCTCCTCCTCCAACCTCGGGAGGCTCCGGAGCGCCGGACTCCTGCTTCATCTCCGTCTGCAGCTCGCCCGCGAAGTTGAAGAACTCCTGTTCGTCCGAGAAGAGCGCCGACTCGTCGAGCGGCGGCGACGGCGCGGGCGGCGGCGCCTGAGGGGGCGCACTCTCTGCGCCGCGCGCCATCTCGTCGGTGAGCGCGCGCCCCAGCTCGGCATCCAGGACCGACTCGAAATCCTCCGAGAGGATGTCGCGGAGGGCGGGGCGTGAATCCTCGCCTCCCCCGCCGTCGAGTCGCGTGCGGCGCCTCGCGAGCTGGGGGTGTCCCCCGAACTTGCGTTCGAGTGTTTGCAGTCTCTCGGAAGCGTCCACGACCATGCCCTGTTCGAGGCAGAAGTCGATTTCCAGGAGCTCGTCCGCCGGCGGTTCCGTCTCCGCCGACCCGGCCGGCTCCGCCGGCGCTCCCGCCACCGATGCTCCCGGACCCGGGGCGGGGAGAGTCGGCGGCGCCAGCGCCTGCCGCGGAGTCGAGCCACGTGCCGGCGAAGAGTCCGTTCCCTCCCCCATCTCGGCGCTCGTGCGCTCGACGAGGAGCGCGTCGATCGCCGAGACGCGATCGTCCCGCCCGGCGGCCCGGTAATGAGTCTTCAGTCGTTCGGCCTCGGCGAGCGCGACTTTCTTTCTCCCGCCCTCGAGGGCGAGCTCGAAGAGCTTCTCCCTGAGCGCAAGCGTGTCCGGCGCCCGCTTCAGGATTCCCCGGAGATGGTCGACGGCCTTGTCGTAGAGGCCGTACTTGCGGAAGACATCGGCCTCGGCGAGCGCGGACTCGACCGCGTCCGCGGCGAGTGGCTCGGCGGGCGCTTCGGGCTCCGGGGCAGAAGGCTGCGCGACCTCGAGTGGCGGGAGAGGCTCGCCGGAGAATTCAACTCCATCGCCCTCGTCCGGAAGGGGAACGAATCCGGCCGGCGGCCGAAAAGCCTCGCCGGGCATCTCCACCGCGACTTCGAGGTCGGTCTCGCGCGGAGCGGGACGAGGCGCAGAAGACCAGTTGAAACCGGGCTCCTCGAGGGACGGCGGCTCCGGACCCGACTCCGCCTCGACCGCGCTCTCGACCGGCTCCGCTTCGACCGCGCTCTCGACCGGCTCCGCCTCGACCGCGCTCTCGAGACGTTCCAGGGCGGGAGGAAGCGGCAACCGGGGCGGCACGACCGCGGGGAGCGAAGGAGCCGGAGCGAACGAGGCCATCCCGGGTTGCGAAAGGCGGCGGACGGCGTTCGGAACCGGCCCCGTCGAGCCCGGGTCGTGGATGAGTTGGTCGTCCTCGAAGTCGAGAATGAACTCCCCTTCCGTGGCGCCCGCGGCCGGTGACGCAGGGGCGAAAGACGGAGGCGGCGGAATCGGCGGCGTGGGCTCGACGGGGAGCCGCCTTTGTCCGGACGTCTCGACGGCGGGCCGCGGCCTCTTTCCGCTCGTCTCGAGCGAGGGAATCACGGGCATCGTCGGAGCGCCCCGACCCCCGGTTCGATCCCCGTCCACCTTCGCGGCCGGCACCTCCAGCTGGGAAAGTCGCGTCCGGAACTCCGCGGAGTCGGGCACGAGCTGCATGAGGGCGCGCAAGCCGGTCGCGGCGTCCCCGACGCGGCCCTGGGCCTTTTGGAGATCGACGAGCGCCGACCGCCAGCGGATCACCGTGGGCGCATCGCCGGCCGCCTCCGCGACCTGGATGACACGCTGGAGCACGTCTTCCCGGCCCGGGTTCGCCTCCGCGAGCGGCAAGAGGATCGCGAGTGCCTTCTTCGCCTCGCCCCGCCGCATCGCCTGATCCGCGAGGACCGCGGCGGACTCGAACGACAGCGTCGTCGTGCCCCCGGCCTGCTGGACCTTGAGCGCGAGCGCGAGCACCTCGGCCCCGGACGGCTCGATCGACTGGGCCTTGCCGAGCCATTCCTGGGCGTCCGCCGTGTCGCTGTCGGCGAGCGCGGCCTCGACCGACAGGAGGAACAGCGGAACCGAGCGCGGCGTGGTTTCGAGCGCGCGGCGCAAGACCGTCCGCGCGTCCTTCGCGCGGCCGGACGTCAGGAGGATCGGGACGAACGACCGCAGGATCTCGGCGTTGTCCGGCGCCATCTGGAGCGCCTTCTCGTAGACCTGGATCGATTCGTCGATGGCGCCCCGTTCGCGCAGAAGAGCCGCGACGACGGCGTATTCCTTCAGGGCGTCGACCTTGCGTCGGGCCTGCGTGTAGAGGTCCGCCAGCTTCACGTGCAGCTGGATGTTCGATGGATCCGTCTGGACCATCTTCTGGTAGATCCCGACCGCGCCGACGGCGTTGTCGTTCTTCGCGTGGTAATCCGCGAGAACCTGGTACTGGCTCTTCGCTTCGGTGGTCAGGCCCTGCTTTGCGTACAGCTCGGCGAGCCGTTCGTACACGTCGAGGCGCGACGGATCCAGGCGGTTGATCTTCTTGTAGATCGCGATCCCGCGCAGGAAGAATCCGTCTCGCGCGAAGTGCTCGGCGATCTTCGTGAAATACGGAATCGCCTCCTCGTTCCGGTTCAGGCGCGTGAGGAGGTCGCCTACCTTGTTCAGGATGCTGACGTCGCCCGGCATCTCCTCGAGGACCTTCTGGTAGTCCTTGAGGGCGGAATCGACCTTTCCCTTCGCCAGGGACTTCTCGGCCGAAGCTACGAGCGCGTCGCGTTTGCTCGCCATGGCTCCGTCACGCCGCCTTCGCCGCGCCGCGACGCACGACGACGCGATCGAACGTCAGCCGGTGTTCCGGGCAGGGACCATGCCGCCGGAGCGCGGAGAGGTGCTCGGGCGTGGCATACCCGCGGTGCGAGCCGAACCCGTACACGGGGAAACGCCGCTCGAGTTCGTCCATCCGCGCGTCGCGGGCCACTTTCGCGACGATGGAGGCCGCCGCGATGGCCGCCACGCGCTGGTCGCCCCGAATGTACGCCCGCTGCGGAAGGTCGAGCCCCGGAATCAGGAACGCATCGACGAGGACGAGCGAAGGAATGCGCCCGGAGGCGCGCAGGAGATCGAGGGCGCGCCGCATCGCGAGGAACGTGGCCGCGACGATTCCGATCGCGTCGATCTCGGCCGCCGTCGCCGCTCCGACCGCGACGCCGGGCGCCGCTCCGCGAATCCGAACCGCAAGCGCTTCCCGGACCTCGGGAAGAAGGGCCTTCGAGTCGTCGAGCCCGGGCAGCGTCGACGGGCCTTCGAACACGACGGCGCCCGCATAAACGGGGCCGGCGACACAGCCCCTGCCGCCCTCGTCCACGCCGGCGATCAACGCGTGGCCTCCGGCCCGCGCTTCATTCTCGATGGCGAAGAGGCCCGCCACCCGTTCCCGCTCCGCCGCGAGGTCGCATGCGTTCCGCGTCGCGCCAGATCCCATCGTGCCTCGCTTAGTTCCGAGATCAGTTGTCGCGCTTCTCCGCGATGCGGGCGGCCTTGCCGCGACGATCCCGCAGGTAATACAGCTTCGCGCGCCGCACCTGACCGTGCCTCTCGACCTCGATCCTCTCGAGCACGGGCGAGTGCACCGGGAACGTGCGCTCGACGCCGACACCCTGCGAGATCTTGCGAACGGTGAATGTCTCGCGCACGCCACCGCCTTTGCGCGCGATCACGAGGCCCTGGAACACCTGAATGCGTTCCTTCTCGCCTTCCTTCACTTTCACGTGAACCTTGACCGTGTCTCCCGGCGAGAACGGCGGAACGTCGAGTCTCAGGGCGGCCTTCTCGGCCATCAGCAGCTTGTCCGTCATCGCGGAACCTCCAAAATCATGGTGACGGGAGGAATCAGGCGGGGACACGACGACTGGCACCCCGAAGACCGTTCGCCCGTAAGCGGCGATTCTAAGGGGAACGCCGTTCCCCCGCAAGTCTCTCCAGGAGTGCCCTTTCCTCTTCGGCGAGCCGGGCTTCTTCGAGCAGGTCGGGGCGCCGCTCGAGAGTGGCTCGAAGCTGCTGCTCCCTCCGCCAGCGCCGGATGTTTTCGTGGTGGCCCGAGAACAGCACGACGGGAACCTCGAGGCCCCGGAACGAGCGCGGGCGGCTGAAATGCGGATAGTCGAGAAGCCCGTCTTCGAAGCTGTCCGCCTCCACGCTTCCCGGCGTCTGGACCACGCCTGGCAGATACCGCGAGACGGCCTCCAGGATCGCGAGCGCCGCGACCTCGCCGCCCGACAGGACGAAGTCGCCGAGCGAGATCTCCGCGTCGAAGAGGCCGGCCGTGCGCGTCCTTTCGT
>DASVJU010000131.1:0-5716 GCA_036385755.1 Thermoanaerobaculia bacterium | reverse complement strand
TGTTGATGAAGCTCTGGCAACCCGTCGCCGACGTGGTCTCCGCGGGGCACGAGGCGAACGTGAGGTTCGCGACGAACTTGCCGAAGAAGGTCTTTGCCGGGTAGGAGAGACGCGAGTCGAACTCGACGGCGACAGTCGGGTCGCCCGAGACGTTGCCGCCGACCGTGGCGGTGTCGACGTAGAACACGTCGCCGATCAGGACGTTCGGCGAGTACGTGACGGCGCACGCTCCGTCACACGGGAAGTCAGGGTACCTAGGCTGGGTCCAGCCCGCGGTCGCGATCGCGTCCTTGTTGTAGAAGTCGGCCTGGTCGGGGAAGAAGTTCGTGCAGTAGTTCACGACGTCGATCGTGAGGTAGCCGGAGAGAGCGCCCGACAGGGGGTTCGTGGCAGCCCAGCCGCAAGCCGGGTTGTCCTTGTCGAGGATGTTCGAGCCGCCGGAGCTCGTGAAGGACGTGACGTCGCCGGACTCGTCGAGCGAGTTCCAGACGGTGCCGCGGAAGCCCGCTCCGATCGCGTCGACCGAGGTGAGGTTGTACTGCGAGATCGACGTGAGGACGTCGATGCCGGAAGGCGCATCGGGGTGCGAGAAGCGGATGAACTGGGTCTGGCCGAAGCCGACGCTCGGCTGGTAAACCGCGGTCGGCAGGCCCGGATCAACGAGGCCGCACGGATCGACGGGGTAGGACTTCGGGGGGGAGCCCTTGACATTCAGGCAGGCCGCCAGGTCCGCCGCAGGCAGGTCAGGGCCGCACTGCGGGTAGTTGGGGCTCAGCTTGCCGTTCATGATGTCGCGCATCGAGAAGGAGACGGTGTCCTTCCCGGTGAGCGGAACATTGAAGTCGATGACGGCCTTGGAATACTTGTTCCAGACCGTGACGTGCGCGATGACGCCCGGGACCGACACGTTGACGACGGACACGAGGGTGTCCGTGCCGCCGGTGCCGATCGGGAACCCTGTGGCCCCGTTCAGCGAGACCTTCCAGTACGGAACGAGCAGCGTGGCCGCCGGCACGTTGTCATACGCGCAGGTGACCGCATAGCCCGTGCCCGCAACCGCGAGGAGCACCAAGGCGATGAGGACGGAAAACTTTTTCATTTTTACTCCTACCGACAATTGAGATGGTTCAGTTAGATTCGAGTGAGTTCTCTTGCAGAATCTTTTCGAAAGGGATGTTCGGCTCCTGCCGCGCGCGATAGTGAATCACCTCCCGAAATAAATTTAGAAGCCCTGAAAACCAGATCGAGTCGCCGTTTCGGCGCAAATAAGCAGATTGAGAGACGGAAGTCTCTGAAACATTGGACAGACGATAGGAACAAAATTCCGCCGTGTCAAGATCTTTCCTCAGAAATATGGTGGAGGGGCATATCTGCTAGGAGAGTGTCACTCTGGCCGGAAACCTCACTTCGAAAGGCCTCGAAAGACACGGAATCCGCCCGCCCGCGTCTCGTCCCCGGTGAGGTATTGGTACATGAGGGCGACGTCCCTGTGCCCGTCCCCGTCGAAGTCGGCGATCCGGAGCCCCGTCGGGTGGTTGACGAACGTCGGCTCCCTGTCGGCCGGCAGCTCCTCGAATTCGCCGGCGGGCGTCTGGAAGAAGACCCGCATGCGCTGCGTGCTCTCGTCGCACCACACGACGTCGTCGAGGCCGTCTCCGTCCAGGTCCCCGACGGCGATGGCGGGAGAGCCGGCGTCGAACTGAAGCGTTTTCACGACGCGCTTGCCCGCCATCTTCCCGTCGGCGGCCCGGTAATAGACCGTGACACCCTGCCCGTCGATCTTCGGCAAGGCGCCGTAGGGCGAACGCTTGAACCAGGTCGCGAACGCCGCGGGCCGGCCGCGGTAAGTGCCTGTCGCCGACCCCATGTGCTGGGAGTAAAGTTCCACGACGTCCGTGCCCGCGTAGTGAAACTCCTCGAGCTTCGGGTCGAACTCGTAGAGATGCGACGCGTTCGCGGTGTACCGGCAGGCCGACGAGTAGAACGGGAGTCCGTCCTTCGCGTCCTTCGGCACGACGAGCGTGATCGCGTACCCGAAACAGGATGCCTCGAGGCCCTTGTGCACTTCACGGAAATAGGTGCCTTCATTGAGGAACGCCCGGACGTCGTAGCCCTTCACGTAGTCGCTGCCCTTGTCGGCCTTCGGATGTCCGTACGTCAGCATCTGCTCGGGATCGTCGGAGATGACGAGAAGGTCCTGCCGGCCGTCGCCGTTCAGGTCTCCCGCGGCGATCGCGCGCGTCGACATCTGCCGGGGCAGACCCCGGGTCTCGACCTTGAACGCGCCGCCGCCCCTGTTGAACGCGATGGCCGGCCCGGAGCCGTGCCCCCCGAAGACGATGTCGAGCTTTCCGTCGCCGTCCAGATCCGCGAGGGTGGCGGCGCCGTAGGCCGCCTCGATCTTGTCGGGATTCTCGAAGGTGAGGTCGGCGAGGCGCCAGCGCCACTTCCTGTCCTCGGCGTCACCCAGGTCGAGCCGGTACACGCGGATGAAGTTTCCCGTGAGCCGGGCGGGCGGCGCGACGATCTGAGGACGGCCCTGCCCCAGGACGTCGCCCACGTCGAAGTTCTCGCGCCACATGCCCGCCCGCGGCAGGCCCTCGGAGATCTCTTCGAAATGAAACGTGCCCTTCCAGATCTTCGGCGTCACGACGGCGGCTTCGCTCGCCGGAAGCTCGACGATCGGCTTGAGATCGTCGGGCTCCGGCGCGCCGGCCTTCCTCGGCTCGGGCTTCGGCGCGTCCGGCGGAGCGAGGACGAAGTACGCCTTCTTGTCCTGGCGCACGATGGGGAGTCCCGGCCCGACCACGACCGTGTTGAAGAGACGCCCCTCCTTCTCGTAGTAATAGATCTGCTTCTTGATCCGGAGGAGCTTCTTTCCGGTCTCCGGGTCCACGACCGTCATGGTCTCGGCATCGCCGGTCTCTTCTTCCGGCACGTCCGCCGGAGCCTGCAGGCCGAGGAGCGCTTTCACGCGCTCACTCCGTTTCGCGTCCTCGGCAGCCTTCGTTTCTGCCGCGGTCTTGGGGGCGGGAGCCGACGGCCCCGAGGACGAGCAGCCGATGGCTCCAGCGAGAACGGCCGCCGATAGAGCGGAGAGGGACACTTTCACGGAAAACTCCTAGCAGCGCACTGAACCGTCGGGCCTTCGGCCTTCGGGTGATGAAAAATCAAATCAGAGAAGGTCGGCGAACGACGGGCGGCACCGCCGGAACAGCCGCACTCCGAACAAGCCTACCACGACGAGGACGGCGGACCACGCGGCGACGCGACCGATCGGGGGCGGGGGCGACGCGAACAGCGCGGAGCGAAAGAGGGCGGCGAGGTCGCGCACGGGGTTGAACACGAGAAGAGGCGCGGCAAAGCCCGGCATGGCGGACTCCGAGTAGAAGATCGGCGTCAGCCAGAACGCGATCATGAGAACCGGCGGCAGGAGCTGCGCGATGTCGCGGAAAAAGACGTTGAGCGACGCGAGAACCAGCACGGGGCCCGCGAGGAGCAGGAGCTCGAATGCGAACGCGAAAAGGAGGAGTCCCGGGTGCACGGCCCCGCGCCCCGAGGCGAGAAGGAAAACCGTCAGGATCGCGAGGCCCACCATCTGAATGACGAGGGCCGCACCCACACTCGAGGCCACGAGCAGCTCGATCGGAAAGCGCAGCTTCTTGACGAGATGGGCCTGATCGCTGACCACGGTCGTCGCCCGCATGATCGCCTCCTGCACGCCGAGCCAGGGCAGCAGGCCCGCAAGGAGGAACTCCACGTAGCCGCCCCGGAACCCGGCTGGCGGCGGCAACTTCAGGATGCCGGCGAAAACGAAGGCATAAACGGCGCACACGACTGCCGGGTTGAGAACGGCCCAGAGGGGACCTCCGAAGCTCCCGGCGTACCGGGCCGAGAGATCCCTGCGGAGCAGCTCCGAGAGCAGAAAGAGCTTGTTCTTCAATGAGGTAGCCGTTCTCCAACCCCCCGAAACCGCTTGACACCGGGGCGGGAGGGTCTATCTTAGACGACGAACCGTCATGAGCGCTGTGCCGCGTGCGTCCCAGATCCTCCTCGTGGGGCAGAAGATCCGTCAGATCCGGAAGAGCCGGCATCTGACCCAGGCGGATCTCGCCTCGCGCATCGGGGTGACGCAATCCGACCTGTCGCGCATGGAAAACGGTGAGTACAAGGTCGGTCTCGACACTCTTTTCCGGATCCTTCAGGTGTTCGAGCTGTCCATGAGCAACTTCTTCGAAGAACAGGCGGCAGAGTCGGCGGATTCCGCGGGTGCGGTGCCGGCCGAAGACGTCAAGGCCGTTACGGACGTGCCGTTCGAAGACTGGGCGGCGCTCTCCGACGTGTCGCGCCGCGAGGTCCGCGAGTTCATCGCCTTCAAGAAGATGCAGGACGAGAAATCATGGACGGACGACGGCGATGACTGAGGCCTTGAGATCTGCCGCCGAGGCCGCGCGCCGAGAGGCGCTCGCGCTGCTCGAGAAGGGTGAGTTCTCGCCCGCGCTCGCCGCGTACGACCGGGCCCTCGAGGCCGCGAACGCGACGAACGACCCGGCGTTCGTCGACTGGATGTTCGTGTGCCGCGCCGCCGCCGCGGCGGAGGTGGGCCCGGCCGACAAGGAGCTCGTCGAGCTCAAGCGAATCCTCCTCAGGACGCGCGACGAGCAGACGGCGTTCCGCGCGGCGTACTCGACGGCTTGGGTCTACGAGCAAAAGAAGGACCGCGCGAAGGCGATGTTCTACGCGCGCCTCGCGCAGCGGCACGCGGCGGCGATCGGTGACGTGCGCCTCGTCTCGTCCTGCGAAAACCAGCTCGGAGACATTCTCGCCGCCGACAGCCGCTTCGAGGAGGCCGCCGAGGCCTACCGGGGCGCGCTCAGCCGCACCAAGGCCGAAGCCCCACTCTTCTCGATCGCGCGCGCGCAGTGGACGGACAACCTCGGCTACTGTCTCCTCTCGCTGGACCGTGTCCCCGAGGGCCTCGCGCTCGTCCATGACGCGCTCGACACACTCGAGCGCGAGGATGCGCGTGGATTCACCGTCTATCCGCTCATGGACCTCTGCTTCGGGTACCTCAAGTCGAACCGCTTCGCCGAGGCGCGCTGGTTCGGCGAGGAGGGCCTCGCACGCGTGGCCGCCGCGAGCGACCTCCCGGCCGAGAAGAACCTGTTCTACCTCCTCGGCGAGACCTGCCACCTCGCCGGCGACGACGGCGCCGCGCGCGGCTACTTCGACCGTCTCGCGAGCCTCTACCCGGAGTTCCGGAACCTCCGCGCGTACCTCGAGGTGTTCGACTTCCGCAACGTCATCAATCTCAGGAGCTGACCGTGAAACGCTGCGCCTCGCACTCCATCGCCCGTCTCGCCTCCGCACTCGTCGGCCTCGTCGCCTTCGTGTGCGTAGCCGTGACCGCGGGCGCGAACCGGGCGGAGGCGGCGTCCGCGGTGCTCGCGAAGGACGGAACGCTCTTCGAGGTGTTCCCGACGACCTACGGCGCGGTCATTTCCGGCGCAAGCGCGTCCGACGCGGCGCTGCGCGTCCTCGCGCTGCGCACGACGCCTCCGGGAGGCAACCCGGCGGTCGAGATCGTGGGCGGGACCGCGAACGAGTTCTTCAAGCTCGAGTCGTCGATCGAATTCGACGAGGCGACGCAGAGCATCTTCATCGTGTACTCCCGCGTCCGGGGTTTCTTCTCCGACGTCCAGGTCACGATCCTCCG
>DASVJU010000130.1:0-3712 GCA_036385755.1 Thermoanaerobaculia bacterium | reverse complement strand
GAAGAGCGTGCCGGGGACGAGCACCTTCTTCACGCCGTCTTCCAGCGCCTCGGCCAGGCCCGCGAGCTTCTGACCCGCCGGCAGCTTCTTGAGAATGTGCGCGACGTCCTCGCGCACGCGCTGGTAGATCTGCCCGCGCGCAATCCGGAGGAGGTAGCCCGACATGGCGCCGACGTTCGGCGAGATCGACATGTCGTTGTCGTTCAGGATCACGAGGAGCTTGCTCTTGAGGTACCCGGCCTGGTTCAGGCCCTCCATCGCCACGCCGCCCGTGAGGCCGCCGTCGCCCACGATCGCGACGACTTCGTTCTTCTCTCCCCGGAGATCCCGGGCGATCGCCATCCCGAGGGCCGCGGAGATCGCGGTCGACGCGTGCGCGGCGCCGAACACGTCGTACTCCGATTCCGTGCGGTTCGTGAAGCCCGAAAGGCCGCCCGCCTGGCGAATCGTCTTGAGCCGGTCGCGCCGGCCCGTGAGGACCTTGTGCGGATACGTCTGGTGGCCCACGTCCCAGACGAGGAGGTCTTTCGGCGTGTCGAACACGTAGTGGAGCGCGATCGTCAGCTCCACCGCGCCGAGGCCCGACGCGAAGTGGCCCCCCGTCTTGGCGACCGTGTCGATGACGAACGTGCGGAGCTCGTCGGCCAGGAGCGGCAACTGCTCCGGCGGGAGCGTGCGCAGGTCGCGCGGCCAGTTCACCTTGTCGAGGAGGGGCGTGGGACGGGGCGACGGGCTCATGGGCGGGTTCTCCCGGCCCGGATTCTAGCGGGACGCGGAATCGCGCTCAGCGCGAACCGCGCGGACCGCCCGGCGCGTCCACGTAGCCCGCGAGAGCCTTCGCGAAGAGCGCCGAGCCCGCCGCCGAGAAGTGGACGGGATCGAGGAAATGCTCGTCGCCGAACGCTCCGCCCGCGAAAGGGTCGAAGAAGAGAGCGATCCCTTCTTCTCCGAGCTTTCGCGCGACGGCGTTGTACCGCGCGAGCCCCGCGAGATATCCCTTCGGCGTGAGGCCGGGCGTCCACCCTTCGAGCCACACGCGATCCGAGGCCTCGTGCCCCACGCGCACGCGCGCCATCTGGGCCACGAGCAGCGTCCGGGCGCCGCACGAGGCCGCAACGGCGATCGTGGAACGCAGGTTGCGCTCGTAGACGGCCACCGCTTCCGCGGGAATGTCGTCGCGCTTCGGACCGCCGTTCCACTCGTAGGACGGCGCGTACCCTTCGGCGGCGGCCTCCTCGGCTCCGGTTTTGAGGCGGCCGCGCAGCCATTCCACGAACACGAGCCGGGAAACGAAACGGACCGGCACGGGCGCGACACCCAGGACCCTCGGCAGGATGTCCGCGTGCCCGAGACTGTAGTCGGGCGTGAAGGGGACGTGCCCGGCGGGCTGCAGGTCGTTCACCCCCGAGAAGACGACGACGAGGTCCGGCTCGAGGTCGAGGTCCCGCGTCGCGAGCGACACGAGGCTCTCGAGGCTCGTCCAGCCGGGAAAGCCCCCGTTCGCGACGTCCGCGCCCGGGCGCAGCAGGGTGCCGAGCCGCGCGGGCCAGGTGCCCGCGTCGTCCGCCGCGAGCAGGTCGAATGTCGTCGACCCGCCCTCGCAGAGGACGCGATACGTGCCCGCGGGCTTCGGAACGGGGACGTCGCGCACATTCGTGACGCGCTGGCCCCGCGCGTTGAAATGCACGACGTGTCCCGCCGCCTCGAGAACGGCGTCGGGACGTCCCGCCACGATGAGCACGGGATGTGGCCGGTACGCTCTTCCGATCTTCTCGACGAATTTCGTGTACGCGGTGACCTGCGTCTCGGGCCACTCGCCGGTTTTCAGGCGAAGCGCCGCCCGGCAACCGCCCTCGAGCGCGAGAAACAGTCCGGCAGCAAGCGCGAGCGGGACGAGGACGTTCGACACGAGGGCGCGGACGAGCTTCACGCCGCTTTCCTTCCGACGACGCGGATCGTCAGGACCGCCAGCTCCTCGACGGGCAGGCTCCGGAAGGGAGCCGCGAAGCGCTCGCGCCGGACGGCCGAGGCGTCGAGGACGATCACGGGCTCGGCGCGCTCGACCGCGAAACCGGCGCGCGTAAAGAGATCCTTCCATTCCGCACTCCTCAGCCGGTTGCAGAAGACCTCGCCTGAAAAAGCGCCGTCGAGGATCGTCCGAAGAGCCAGACCGCTTTCGTAGGCCGTCGAGCGGCGCCGCCACTCCTCGTCCGAAAACTCGAGAAATCGCAGCGGATCCTCGCAGCCGTGGTGCTTCAGGTCGATCTCATGGATCGCGAGTCCGCCCGGTTCGAGGACTCGTGCGATTTCGGCCACCGTCCGCTCCGGTTCGGACACGTGCTCCAGAGCGGCGATCGAGTAGACGAGATCGAACGCTCCGTTCGGAAACGGCAGCTGGTCGGACGAGACGGAGCTCCGGTAGTCGATCGTCGAAAGCAGCGCGGGTGCGGAGGGAAACGACGATACGGAGGGAAAGTCCACCCGCCCCGGCTGCGCCTCGGCGAACGATCGCCACCAGGCGAATCCCTCCGCCGCCAGAAGGTAGTCGCGCAGGGCCTCGTAAAAGCCGTCCGGCGTACGCGGAAGGGGCGCCACGTCGACTCCCGCGGCGCGCGCGCCCGAGGCCGCGAACGTGAAAAGCGCCCCAAGGTTCACGCCGGGCCCGATCTCGAGAACGGATCGCGGAAACGGGAGGCCGTGGCGGCGCGCGAGAGCCGCGGTCTCGGCGAACACGCGGTGCGCGTAGAAGAGCGAGTCGTTGGCCCCCGAGCGCTCGCGGACCGCCCGAACGAGGTCGGCGTCGTCCATCACGTCGGCGCGATCGTCACGCGCCGGCCCTCACGCCTTCGCCGCCAGGTGGCGCGAGCCCGGCGAGACGATCGGATCGCCGGCCGCGCATCGGGGGCACGCCGCCGCCTCGAACGCCGGCACGTCGAGCGCGAGCAGAGAGCGAAACGGCACGCCGTCCACCTCCGGGCCTCCTCCCGTCGCCCGCAGCCGCCGGTCGACGATCGACGCGCACACGACAGGCACGGCGCCCGCGGACCGCAGCACGTCGAGGACCTCGCGGGTGGATTTCCCGGTCGTTACGACGTCTTCGACGACGGCGACGCGCTCGAGGGGTTCGAGCGCGAAACCGCGCCGCAGCGTGAACTCTCCGTCGACGCGCTCCGTGAAGATCGCCCGCACCGAGAGGCCGCGCCCCACTTCGTGGCCGATGATGATTCCACCCATCGCGGGTGCGACGACGACGGAGGCCCCGAACGGGGCGAGGAGAGAGGCGAGAGCACCGCCGAGCGCCCCCGCGCGTCCGGGCCACTGGAGCACCTTCGCGCACTGGAGATACGCCTCGGAGTGAAGGCCCGACGAGAGCCTGAAGTGGCCAGACAGGAGCGCTCCCGCCTCCGTGAAATGGCGGCGGACCTCATCCGGCGTCATGGGGCTCCCGTCCTTCCGCGTTCTCGCGGTCCCGGCGCAGGCCGTAGCGGTCGATCTTCTTGTAGAGGTTGGAACGCGGCGTGTCCATGGCCTCGGCCGTGCGCGTCACGTTCCCGGCGTTCTCGGCGAGCTTGGCCACGAGGAAGAGCTTCTCTGTTTCATCCTGGAATTCCTGCAGCGTCCTGATCGCGATGAGTCTCTCCCACGCGCCCGCAACTCCCGACGCCGCCGCCGGATCGACGACCCGCCCTCCCCGCACGACGACCGGGGGAGC
>DASVJU010000129.1:0-9599 GCA_036385755.1 Thermoanaerobaculia bacterium | reverse complement strand
TAGCTCAACCGAGAATGATCGTCGACACATACGTAGACGTGCTCCCAGCCAGCCCCTCGCTTTCTCGTCGTGCGGTCGCCATGAATCCGGTGGCCGGGCCCGCCGACGATGCGGCCCAGCTTCTTGATGTCGATGTGCAGCAGGTCTCCGGGGTGCTTGTGCTCGTAGCGATTCGGCGGCTCCGCCGGCTCGAGCGAGCGCAGGCGACCCATTCCGCTCTGACGCAGGACGCGGCTCACCGTGGCCCGCGGCAAGCCGATGGTTTCGGAGATTTCACGGCCCGTCAGGCGTTTGCGGCGCAGCTCGAGCACCCTCATTCGAAGAATCTCTGCCGTGCGCTTGGGCGAGCTGCGCGGCCGGCTCGTGCGGTTCTGCAGGCCCGCCAGGCCCTCCTCCCGAAATCGCCGAAGCCACTTAGCCGTAGTGCGCAGGCTCAGGCCAAAGGCTGTCGCCGCCTCTCGGCGGCTCCAGCCTTCGGCCTGCACTCTCCCGACTAATAGCTCTCGACTTCGGGGGGTCGTCTTTGCTCTGCTATGGGCGTTCATCCCGGGTTCCTCCGAGGGCTCAACTGATGTTTCGCACCACCCGTTTCCCCCGGATACCCGGGTGAACAACGTCCTGAGCCTTTACATCTAGCAGGCCGATCCTGAGAGAGCGGGCGCCGCACGAAATCGATCGTCAGGTCTTGAGGAATGCAAGCAGGTCGGCGTTGATCTGGTCCTTATGGGTCGAGCACAGGCCGTGCGGCGCGCCCGGATAGATTTTCAGCTTGGAGCCCTTCACGAGCCTGGACGAGAGCATTGCGGAGGCGCCGATCGGCACGATCTGGTCGTCGTCGCCGTGGATGATCAGCGTCGGCACGTCGAACTTCCCGAGATCTTCCGTGAAGTCCGTCTCGGAAAACGCCCTGATGCAGTCGACGACGCATTTGAGACCTGCCTGCATCCCCTGCAGCCAGAACGAGTCCCGCAGGCCTTGCGAGACCTTGGCCCCCGGCCTGTTGGCGCCGTAGAACGGCGTGGTGAGGTCCTTGAAGAATTGCGAGCGGTCGGCGAGCACATCGGCGCGGATCTTGTCGAACGCGTCGATCGGCAGGCCGTCGGGATTGGCGACTGTCTTCAGCATCAGCGGCACGACCGCGCCGATCAGCACGGCCTTGGCCACACGTTTCGTACCGTGGCGGCCGATATAGCGGGAGACTTCGCCGCCGCCCATGGAGTGCCCGACATGGATCGCCTTCTTCAGGTCGAGCGTTTCCACGAGCGCCGCGAGGTCGTCGGCGAAGGTGTCCATTTCGTTGCCGCTCCAAGGCTGGCTCGATCGGCCGTGGCCACGGCGGTCGTGAGCGATGCAGCGGTATCCGCGAGAACCCAGAAACATCATCTGGTCTTCCCAGGCGTCCCCGCTCAACGGCCAGCCGTGGCTGAAGACCACGGGCTGTCCACTGCCCCAGTCCTTGTAGTAGATCCGCGTGCCGTCCTTTGTCGTGATCGCGCTCATCGGTTGCTTCCCTCCTGTGGAGATCGAGCCCGGGCCCGGTCGAATCTCTCACTCCGTCGTTTTGCCATCGAAGTGTTCGGTGTCCGCCTCCGCATCCTTGCGGGTATGGTGGACGACGCCGTCTCGATGGTTCGGCGGCGCATAGAGCGTATAGAGCTTCATCGGAACACTGCCGGTGTTGACGATGTTGTGATTCGTCCCGGCCGGGACGAGCACCGCAAAGCCCGCGCTGATCGGCGTACGAACCCCATCGAGAACCGCCTCACCCGTCCCTTCCTCCACGCGCAGGAACTGGTCGAGCTTGTGGACTTCCATCCCGATCTCTCCCCTGGGTTTTAGCGCCATGACGACGAGCTGGCAGTTCTTCGCCGTGTAGAGCACCCGGCGAAACTCTTCATTCTTGACGGCGATGCTCTCGATGTTCTGGACGAAACCTTTCATGACGACACCTCCCACGTTCGCTACCACCGCACCGATGCGGAAAGATCTACCTGGCCGTTTGAAGGAACTGCCCCGAAGAGTGCCGCGTGAGCGGTTACTTCGCCTTGGGCCTCCTTCGAGACAATCAGGCTCACGGTTTCGGCGCAAAAAACGTGCCGCGCGGGGGCGAAGCGGACGGAAGGTTATGCGCTTCGCAGGAGCCGCGGCCCATGGAGATCTCGTATAGTAGTCGCGGCAAGAACGTGAACGTGACCGCTTCCCCGTTGTCGCGTCACGTCTACGCTTCGGTCCTTTTCGCAAGCCTCCTGCTCTTTGCTCCAGCGGCGACCGCCGGCCCGCCGTATGTGACTGACGACCCCGAGCCCGTGCATTTTCGAAACTGGGAGCTCTACCTCGCGGGGACGCGCACGGCCGACGGGCGCAACCGCTCGGGTGACGCACCCCACTTCGAGGCCAACTACGGAGCCGCGGAAGGGGTCCAGGTGCATCTCATCGTCCCGCTCGCTTTCTCACGACCGCAAGGCGGCACCACGACCTTCGGTCTCGGGGACATCGAGGTTGGCGCGAAGTACCGATTCGTCGAGGAGACCGGCAGCAGCCCGCAAGTCGGCACGTTCCCGCTCGTCGAGCTGCCGGCGGGCGACGCCCGCCGCGGGCTGGGCGCGGGTCATGTCCGAGCGTTCGTTCCGATATGGCTCCAGAAGAGCTTCGGGAAGTGGACGACCTACGGCGGAGGCGGATACTGGATCAACCCGGGCGACGGGAACCGGAACTGGTGGTACGCGGGCTGGCAGGCTCAGGTACAGGTGACATCGTTCGCTTCACCCGGAATCGAGGTCTTCTATCAGACTCCGTCGCAGGAAGGACGATCCGCCGAAATCCACCTGAACGTCGGCTTGATTCTCGACGTCGGAAAGAGCCACCACATCCTCCTCTCTGCCGGAAGGGCAATCCACGGCTGCGATTGCGACCAGGCGTACGCCGCGTACCTTTTAACCTTCGGCCCCTGATGTGACGCGCCCTGACCGCTCTGACGAACCCTGGCGCGGACACAGGAGACCTCGCGTCGCGACGGCGCCGACGAGGAAGACCGGGATCGAGACCTCCACGAGGAAGCGGTTCCAGCTGCCGACAACGAAGGCGACGACGTCTCCCGTGACGAGCGTGTACGCAGCAAGAATCACGAGGGCGGCGCACGCGGGCGCGATCCAGAGGGGGAGTGCCCGGCGCCGCAGGAGACCGCGCCACCCGAGCGCAGCCAGCATCGGGAGCGCGAACCAGAGGAAGCCCCACGACGCCCGAGAGGCCATCAGGGCGGTCACGCAGCCGAGGATCTCCTTGCCGTTTCTCGCGAGCCCGGACGCGAGCGCACCCGGCGACGCCGTTTCGAAGAAGAAATCGTCGTACCGATTCGGGATTGCCGAGCGCCAGGAGAAAAGGAGCGCCGCGGTCGCGGCGACCACGCAAAGTGCCCCGAGCAGCCTCGGGTCACGCCACGGCCGGAGGCGGGCATGGCGCGTACTCGCGAGAGCGAGAGCGCCGAGTGCGAGGATCGCGAAAGGCAGGCCCTCGTTCTTCGTCAGGACGCCGGCCCCGAGCAAGAGGCCGCCCGACAACCCGGTCGAGAGTCGCCGGGGGCCGAGGCAGAGGATGGCGAGCCCGCCTCCGAAGAAGCAGCCGAGCGGCAGATCGCTGTAGCACCCGCCGGCGCCGCCGTTTTTCCACGCCAGGAAGGGCGTCATCGCCGCCACGAGCGTCCAGAGCGCCGCAATGCGCCGGCCCGCCAGCCTGGAGGCAGAGTCGTACACGACGAGGAGGAGCGCGGGCAGGAAAAGAGCGTAGAGCGGGCGCACCACGCGGTCGTCCTCCGCTGCATCGAGCACTTCCTCCACCGCGACCTGCGCGAGAGGGAGGAGGACGGGGTAGCGCGGATGCGTAACGTACCAACGCGCCTCACGCAGGACCGGGGCATCCACCGTGCGCGCGCCCCGGATGAATCGAGCCTGCGCGCACCAGGTCATCCGGCCGTCCCAATCGGTCGGAGGGCTGGAAGCGGCCTCTGCCAGAACCGCGAGCGACATCAGGGACCCGACGAAGCCCGCCGCCACGACGAGAGCCAGTTCTCCCGCGCGCCACGTGGTTCGCCCCGAGGGCGCGGCGGGGGACGGGCGGCGTCGCACGGCTGCGGCAGCGACCGGAAGGGCAGCGATCGCGAGGACCACACTGCGGCGCAGCGGAAAAAGGAAGAGGTGCGAGGTTGCATAGAGCGCGCCACCGAGGTACGCGACGCCGAGGAGATACGACCAGCCGAGGCGGATCGGCAGGGCGCGGCGCGGCAGCCTCAGCACGGTCGCGACGCCGGCCCCGGTCGCCGTGAAGAGCATACCTCCGGCGAGGGCGCGGACGAGGAATGCCGCCAAAGAGCTCAAGGCCGGGACTCGAAACGGAGCGGCCCGAGCCTTCGATATCGGCCGTCCGCCGTCAGGAAGTAGACGTTCAGACGATGACGCGTCCTCGCCGGGTCGGGGCGCAGCGTGGCGCGATAGCCGGCGCGATCGGCGTTCCCGATGCCTCGGACGGCGTGCTCGACATCCGGTCGTGGGAAGCGCTCGACCGCGGCTTCCGTCTCGACTCCGTCGAGCCAGATCCGCACCTGTGCGCACGGCCGGCCGCCGGACTCCTGACACCAGCCTCTCACTTCGAGAGGCCCCGACACGACGGCTCCGTCCGGCGGCCCGTCGATGGACGCGGGGATCCGGGTGTCCTCCAGCCCTGGATCGAACGGCACCTTGCCCTCGAAAAAGCGCTGCGACGCGACGATTTCGACGGGCGTGTCGCCATGTGACGTGATCACCACGAAGGGCAGCAGGCGCGCGGGCCGGCCCTCGCGCTCGGTCAGCGTGCCGGGACGTTTCAGGGTGCCCAGGAGTTCGCAGCGCCGGGGAGCGAGGAGATATCGTACCCAGGTCGTCATGCCCGGCTCGGCCCCGGCATCGGCGAGGTAGTACGCGCCCTCGCGCGGGATGAGGCGGCGGGCCTCGGTGATCGCGCCCATCGTGTGCTCCCCGTATATCCGGCGTTCCGCCTCGACCAGACCCTCGCCGGAACGCCGCGCGGCCTCGGCGAGCTTTCTCGGGATCTGGGGCAGCGAGGACGAAAGGCCGACGACGAGCACCGAAAGCGCCCCCGCAAAAAAGAGCGCGCGGGTCGTCCGGCCCGGGGTCACTTTCTCGGTTGCGGCTCGTTCACCCAAGGCCTTTGAATTATCGACCACGAGGCAGCTCAGGACCGGAGGCCGACTGGATGCATGCCACCCCCGGTCCTATCATGCGAGATTGATGGAGGGCCTCGCGGGAATGCAGCAGCGTCTCGCGGAGCCTTCCGGCCCGTGGAAGGAATCTGACATGTCGCGAGCTTGCACGCGGGCCCTGTCCTCCGCAGCGGTGGCCGCTGTCGTTCTCGCGCTTCTGTCCACGGGCCCTGGATGCCGCGGCAGGACGACGGCGCAATCGGAGACTTTCGCGCGGACCACCGCGCCTGTCGCGCCTTCGTCCGGCCCTCGCTTCGAAGACGTGACGGCGAAGGCGGGGATCGACTTCCGGTACACGTTTGGCGACTTCTCCTACGACAACATCCTGGAGTCGAGCGGATCGGGCGTGGCCGTCTTCGACTACGACGGCGACGGGAGGATGGACATCCTCTTCCTGAATGGACGGTACATCGAGGGAGTGAGCGACCCGAAGGGGCGTGTCTTCGCAAGCGCCCGGAACGCCCTCTACCGGAACAACGGCGACGGCACGTTCACCGACGTCACCGGGAAGGCCGGGGTGGGAGGGAACCACTGGGCAATGGCGGCCACGATCGCCGACCTGGACGGAGACGGCCTCGAGGACATCTTCCTGTCGAATTACGGGCCAAACACGTTCCTCCATAACAACGGGGACGGGACGTACTCGGATCTCACCGAGAAGGTCGGCCTCGGGGGGCCCGCGACGCTGAACGGATTCGTGAAGTGGAGCGTCGGTGCGGCCGCGTTCGACGCGGACGGCGACGGAACGCTGGAGCTCCTCGTCGGGAACTTCCTTGCGTTCGACCCGTCCTACCTGAGTCCCGGTTCGCCGGAAAGGATGCCCGCGCCCGCGGAATACAGGGGCCAGGCGTCGATCCTCTACAAGAGGGGACCCGACGGGCGGTTCGTCGACATCACGAAGCAGTCGAAGCTGCACTACCCCGAGAGCAGGGCGATGGGACTGACGGTCTACGACTGCGATGGGGACGGACGCCTCGACGTCTTTCAGGCGAACGACCACCAGCCGAACTTCCTCTTCCGAAATCTCGGCAAGGGGATCTTCGAGGAGATCGGCGCGGAGGCCGGGGTCGCCGTGAATCTCGACGGCGTCGGGACGGGCCACATGCACGGCTCGCTCGGCGACGTCGACGGCGACGGTCTCCTCGATCTCTTCGTGACCGATCTGAGCTACCAGAGCCTCTATCGCGCAATAGGTCCGGGCCATTACGAGGACGTCACCGAGAAGAGCGGCATCCGCAGGCTGATGGACGGGGCCGAGTCGTGGGGCGGCGGCCTCTGCGACTTCGACAACGACGGCGACGTGGACATCTTCGCCGCAAACGGCGGCGCCGACACGCTCGTGGAGAAGAGGCCCACGCTCCTCGTGAACGACGGCAAGGGTCATTTCACCGACGCCTCGGCCGGCGCCGGGGAGTATTTCCAGGGGAAGCGCTCGGGTCGCGGGGTCGCGTTCGGCGATTTCGACAACGACGGGCGCATCGACATCGTGGTCTCGCACGTCGACCTGAAGGCGACCCCGGCGCTCCTCAGAAACATCACGGAGAACGGAAACCACTGGCTCGGGGTGGCACTGAAGCCGACGCGGAGCCCGGCGGAGCCGGTGGGCGCGCTCGTTCGGGCTACCGCCGGAGGGAAGACGCAGGTTCGCGTATTCCAGCGGGCGCAGTCGTACCTTTCCCAGAACGACCCGAGGCTCCACTTCGGCCTCGGGAATTCGACGACGGTCGATGTGCTGGAAGTCCGTTGGCCGAGCGGCGCCGTTCAGACCGTGAGGGACGTCCCGGCGGACCGATACGTCACGCTGACGGAACCGCCCGGCCCCGGATCTACTCCGTCCCGGAAAGCTCCGACCCGGCCAGGACCAGACTGAGTGGCCCGCGCCGGAGGGCGACCTCCGATTCGGCCCGGGCGACGATCGACGCCAGCTCGAGAGGTTCGATCCCTTGCTCGCCGTCGCACTTCACCCGGGTCCGGTCGGCTCCCGCCTCGACCACCTCGATGAGGAGCCCATCGACGCCTTGCGACAGCGCCGCGGCCGCGAGGCCGGGGACGAGGTCGGCGTGCCCGGCGGCGTGCGACGGGTCGACGATCACCGGGAACGGAGTGAGCTGGCGGAGCGCGTGGACGGCGGCAAGGTCGAGGGTCGCGCGGTCGTAGGCGCCGTTCGCGAAGGTCCTGATGCCGCGCTCGCAGAAGATGATCGCGAGGTTGCCGGCGAGGGCCACGTACTCGGCGGCGTACAGCCACTCCTCGAGCGTGGCGCCGAAACCTCTCTTCAGGAGAACGGGCTTGCCGTATCGGCCCACCTCGGTGAGGAGCGGGAAGTTCTGCATGCTGCGCGAGCCGACCTGAATCACGTCCGCATACGAGCCGACGAGCTCGACGAGGCGCGGGTCGAGAACCTCCGTGACGATCGGGAGCCCCGTCTCGGCGCGGGCCTCGGCGAGAATCTCGAGGCCTTCTTTCCCCATCCCCTGGAAAGAATAGGGACTCGTTCTCGGCTTGAAGGCGCCGCCCCGAAGCATGCGAGCACCGGCTGCCTTGCACGCGCGGGCGATCGAGATCGTCTGTTCACGGCTCTCGACCGTGCAGGGACCCGCGATCACGACGGGACGCTCCCCTCCCAGTGTGACGCCGCCCGCCATCACGGGTCGCGTGCTGGACGGCGCGGCGTGCTCAGGATGCGAGGAGCGGGTGACCCGAAGGGGAGGAAGAACGGGGATCATGACCGTGATCTCCTCAACCGCGAACCAGATGTCCGTCACGATAGCGCCGGACCTGAAGAGTAACGAGCCGATTGCCGTTTCTGTCGAAGGCGAGGATTCCCGTCGCTCCCCGGATCCGCTCCGCAGGCGGGAAGGCGCGACGGGCTCCCTCCGCACCCTTCCTCCTCATCGCGTCGAACAGGAGCGCCGCTGCGTCGTGCGCGACGGCGGCGGCCGGGCCGGGGGCGGCCCCGAAGCGCCGCCGGTAGCGCGATTCGAACGCGGCCATCACTCCGTTCCCTTCGGACGCGATGACGGGGACCACGAACCCCTCGGCAGAAGAGCCCGCCTCGGCCACGAAGGCCGGCGAGGCGAGCCGCATCGGGCCGCCGAGCGGACCCGCGAATCCTGCCGCGCGAAGCGAACGGGCGAGGCGGCCGGCCGGGACCGGGTCGAGCCAGACGAGGACGGCATCGGGATGGACCGCGGAGAGGAGGTCCCGAAGGGCCGCGCCGTTCACGCGGCCGTCCGTCTCGACCGATCGCTCGATCGATCCCTTCCCCGCCGCGACGGCCGTCGCTGCGGCAGCCGCCGAGACGTCGCGAGAAGCCTCGCGCCCGGCGCGTCCTGTCGAAAGGAAAACGAGCCAGCGGGACGCCGCCGCCCCCTCGAAAAGAGCCCGAGCCTCGTCAAAGGTCGACGGAACCACCCGGACCATCGAGGGGATGGAGGCACGTGTCACCGAGGTGTCGGGGCAGAGGGAGACGACCGGGACCGCCGTTCTCCCGGAAACCTGGAGCACGAGGTGGGAAGCCGCCCCCGAAGGCGGGGCGATGAGCGCCTCCGCGCCGTCGTCCATGACGAGGAGCGCCGCCTCGGAGGCGTCGCTTCCCCAGGCCCCCGTCTTTCCTCTCACGGCCACGCTGACGCGCGGGCCGGGGCCTTCGTTCGCCTCCTCGGCCGCAACGAGGGTCCCCTGCCGGATGCCGACGGCTTCCGGCTCGTCAGGCGGAAGCAGGAGGCCCACGACAAGGGGCGGGCCGTCGGCTGCGCACGCCGCGGGCGTGCCGCACAGGAGGGCGGCAGCCGCCAGGACGGAGACGAAGAGGCGGATCAAGACGCTACTTCCCTCCCGCGGGGTCCTTCTCGAAATGGAAGGTGGTCCCTTTCACGCGCACGATCCTCAGGGGAGCCAGGTTGTTGAAAGTCGGATCGAACAACATCGTGCCGGTGACACCTTCGTATCGCCTGACGGCCGCGATCGCGTCGCGGATCCGGAAGCGGTTCGGCCCCGCGGTCCGGATGGCGTCGAGGAGGATGCGCGTCCCGTCGTAGGCGTACGCTGCGAACGCCTCGGGCGCGGTCGCGTAGCGCTTCTGGAACCTCTCGACGAAGCCGGTCCAGGCCTCGTCCGTCCGCGTGGGGTCGAACGGGTACGTGATCGTCATTCCCTCGGCGGCGCCGCCCGCCGCCGCGAGGAACGCGGGGCCGTACACCCGCTCGGGACCGTAGAGCGGCGCCGTGACGCCGGCCTTGCGGAGGGCCGCGGCGGCGCGCCCGGCATCCTCCGGCTCTCCCCAGAGGACAACGGCGTCGGGCTCGGCCGCCTTGATGCGGGCCACTTGCGTGTCGAACGCCTTCGC
>DASVJU010000128.1:0-8648 GCA_036385755.1 Thermoanaerobaculia bacterium | reverse complement strand
GCTTCACGACGTCGGCCGGGTCGGCCATGATCACGGCGAGAGAGCCGTTCTCGGCCTTTTCGGGCACGAACTCGAACCGGAGCATCCACTCGAGAGGGATCGAGCGGAAGACCTCGGCGTCGATCCGGAACGTCCAGAGGTCCACGTAAGGCAGACCGAGGCGCTCGGCGAGCTGCCGGGCGCGCGTCTCCTCGGAGGCGGCGTCGAGGAAACGCGGAATCGCGGCGTCGGGGGAGGTCGAACGGGTCGTGGTACTCATTTCGTCTTGCGCTTTTACGGCCCGTCAGGCCTTGATGTTGGACAGGATCGTGAACATCGGCAGATAGATCGACAGGAGAAGCGTCGCGATGACGGCGCCCATCACGACCAGGATGATCGGCTCGATGAGGCTCACGATGCGCTGGAGCTGGGCCTCGATCGCCTCGTCGTAGAAGTCCGATGTGTTCGTGAGCATCTCCTCGAGGGCTCCCGTCGCCTCCCCGACCTTGATCATCTCGACCGCCAGCGACGTGAACACCCCGGTGGCCTCGAGGCTGCGCCACAGCTCGGCGCCCTCGCGGACACGGGGCACGACGGCGGCGATGGCGCCCGAGACCCGGCGGTTCGCGACGGCGCCCGCCGCGATGTCGAGCGCGGGCACGAGTGGCGTGCCGGCCCCGACGAGCGTCGCGAGCGAACGGGAGAACTGCGAGAGCGCGAACTGCCGGAGGATCGGCCCGATGAGCGGAAGGCGCAGCACGAGGCCGTCGAACGAGACCCTCCCGGCGTCGCTCGCCTTCCAACGGGAGAAAAGAACGCTGCCGAGGACGATCGCGGCGAGCACGATGAGGAGGTGCGCACGCAGGAAGTCCGCCGTCCCGATGACCATCCGCGTGATGAACGGCAGCCTGCCCGCTTCGAAGCCCGCGAAGAACTCCCGGAACTTCGGGATGACGTACGTCATGAGGATCGCGACGAGCCCGATCGACAGGCCGACGAGAACCGCCGGATACACGAGGGCTCCTGTCACCTTGCGCCGGATCGCGCCGAGGATCTTCTGGTAGACGAGGTACCGGCGGAGGACCTTCTCGATCTCGCCCGAGCGCTCGCCGGCCTTCAGCGACGTCGAGTAGAGCCGGGGGAAGACGTCCCCGTGCGCGAGGAAGGCGTCCGAAAGGGCGACGCCCGAAACGAGCTGATCGTGGACGTCCTTGAGGATCGCCTTGAAACGCGCGTTCTCCTGGCGCTCGAGGAGGATGTCGAGGCCGTTCACGATGGGAAGGCCGGCCTTCAGGAGCGCGACGAGCTCCTGATTGAACACGAGGAACTCCCCGATCTTCACCGGGTGGCGGCGGCGCGGGATGAGCGCCGCGAGGGAGTCGCTCAGGGAGAAGCGTGCCCGCCCGGCCGAATCCGGCGTCCCGCCGGACTCGAGCCTCGCGGAAAACAGCCGCGCTCCGAGACGCGCGAGCTCGGCCTTCAGGGCGCCCTCGTCGGCCGCCTCGATCGCGCGCGTCGTGACCGCCCCGTCGCCCATCCCGAGTCGGCAGATGTAAGTCGGCATCAGGCCTCACTCCCGAAAATGGCAGCTCCCAACCTGCAGACGTAGGTCGGCATCAGTTTCGGGAGATTCCCGGCCCGGGCCGGCGCCAGTTCGCGAAGAAGACGACGAAGAGCTTGTCGCCTTTGGACTCGTCGCGGCCCACCCCGAGGATGTAGGGCTGCCCGAGGTTCACGTTGATCGACGTGCGCACGATCTCGCGGCGGACCTCTCTGCCCGCCTCGTGGTGCACGCGCTCGAGGGAGAGGTTGCGGAGCTGGACCTGGGCGCCGTCCCGCGCCGGCTCCACGAGGAACTCGAGTCGATAGCCGCTCTCCATGGCGTACGCGACGCGCTGGCCTTCGACCCCCTGGACGACGACCGAGTCGAGACGGGTGAAGTCGGTCACGTTGAAGAGCTTTTTGAGCCTCTCGCCGATCCCGCGGATGTCTTCCGAGACGTCGGACTTCACGCCGCCGCGCGTCTTCTCCTCCGAGGACTTCAGGAGCGTCACGACGATGTCGATCGGGCGCAACGGCACGTCGAAGGCCGCGACCTCCCGGGAGATCTGCTCGACGCGCGCCGGCGTGCCGCGAACGGTGAGTGAGTTGAGGTTCGTCTCGAGGACCGCGGAGACGGCTCCCGAGTCCGAGAGAAGAGGGCGCAGGCGTGCCAGCGCGTCCTCGACCTTCCGGTACTTGAGGGTGAAGACCTTCACGACCGTCGGCGGAGGCGGGCCGGCGGCCGAGAGGACGGCGGAGCCGGCGAGGCCCATGCAGAACGCGAGAGCGGAGGCCCGGGAGGCGGCCCGCAGCCGGTGAAAGCCGAGACGCATGCTCAGATATCCGCGTGCGGGTCCGCGATGAACACGACGCTCGGTTCCTTCGCGGAAACGGCGGCGAACTCGTAGACACGCGCGGCAGGGTTCTTCAGGTCCTGGATCAGGGGGCGGGCCGAGGGGCGGAGGCTCTCGCTGCCGATCTCGCTCGCGGAGGCGGTTTCGGCGTCGGGAGCGGCTGTCGGTGTCGTCCCCGCCGAGAGCCCCGTCGAAAGGCCCGCCGAAAGCGTCGCCCGCTCCCAGGCGCGGCGGACTCCGGAGACGCCGAAGACACCCGCGGCGAGTGCCACGAGCGCTGCCGCCTGCAAGAAGCGGCGCGAGAAGATGGTGCGGGCAGGGGCGGGAGTCGAAACGCGCATCCGCCGCCGCACCTCGGCGAGGACGTCGTCCGCGACCCGGCGCACGTCCGCCGCGGACGGCGCGGCCGCGGCGGAAGCACCGAGAATTCCGAGCGGCACGAAGAGAAGCGTCGGGTCGAGAGAGCGCGCTTCAGCCGCGCAGATCCCGCACGTTGCGAGGTGGGATTTCAGCTCGCGTTCGGAGGAGGAGGAGATTTCCCCTGAAAGGCGCTGACCCACGGCCCCGCGGGTCCGTGCGAGCTCCGGACAAACGGCAGGGTTCATCAGAAAAACCTCATCCGGAGAAACCGGTTCGAAATGCTCATCGTCCCGCCACGAATTCCGGGAACCGCTTGCGGATCTCGTCGCGCAGCAGTCGCCGCGCCTGGAAAAGGTGGTTGCGCACCGTGGATTCCCGGCACCCGAGAATCTGCGCGATCTCGCGGCTTTCCTTGTCCTCGAATTCCCGAAGGACGAAGACGAGCCTCTGCTTTTCCGAGAGCACGGCCGCGCAGTTGTCGAAGACGCGCCGCACCTCGCCCTCGGCGAGAAGAGCCGGCCCGTCGGGCTCCGCGCTCGTCCGGGCCCCTTTGACGAGGCGGAAGCTCTCGGCCTCGGTGCGCTGCCGCGTCCCGCGCGCGCGCAGGGCGTCGATCGCGAGGTTGCCCGCGATGCGAAACAGCCACGTGGAGAACGCCCAGGCCGGATCGTACCGGTCGAGATTTTCCCAGACTCTCACGAACGTGAGCTGGGCGACGTCACGCGCGTCCTCGGCGTCGCCGAGGAGCCGCCTCAGGAACGCGAGAACGCCGGGCGTCCGGCGCGCGACCAGCTCGGCGAACGCGTCGGGATCGCCCCCCGCGGCGCGGCGCGCGAGGGCGCGTTCCTCCGCCGGGGCGCCGGGGGATTCGATCGAGCGTGGCCGTGACCCGGGCGCCTCGGCGGGCGGCTCCGGAGACGCGGGACGGGCGGCAGACGAGACAAGATGCATCGCTTCGGCATCTTTTACGTTTCCGGAGTCGTTTTCGTCTACCAGGAAGAGGCCCCCTCTCCGCCCGCCGAAGTATAATCTCCGGCGCGCGTGGAGTGGGGCGATAAATTCTTGTCAGGACTCGATTTGATGGCGCCTCTGCCCTCCGAGGCACCCCTCTTTCCGCTCGTCGTTTCGCGGACCTTCCCGGCGGACGACGGGCCTCACGCAAGGGACGGTGTCTGGATTCAGGGCGTGTCACTCGGTGAAGTGGAGGTCGCCCTCACGCTCGCCGACGAGCTCGCCGCCCGGCGTCCGGACCTGCCGCTCCTCCTCACCTCGACGACGCCCGCCGGCGTGGGCCTCCTCTCGCGTCGGCGTCCCGGCGGGTGGCGGCCGTTTCCGCTCGACGTCCCCTTCTCGGTTCGGCGGTTCTTCGACGCGACCGCCCCGCGCCTCCTCGTCCTCGTCGAGACCGAGCTCTGGCCCTCGGTTCTTCGCGAGGCGCACCGACGCGCCGTCCCCGTGCTCATCGTGAACGCGCGCCTTTCGGAGCGTTCCGCGCGGCGCTATCGGCGAGCGGTGCGCCTCCTCGCGGGTTCCTGGGACGCACTCACGCGCGTTCTGGCGCGCACGCCCGAGGACGCCGCCCGGTTCCTCGAGATCGGCGTCCCGCCGTCGCGCATCGCGGTCGGCGGCGATCTCAAGTTCGACCGCGCTCCCGCCTCGGAACCGCCGTTCGCGGAGGCCCTGCGGCGCCTCGCGGACGGGCGGCCCGTCCTCGTGGCCGGCTCGATCGCCGAAACCGAGATCCCCCTCGTTCTCGACGTGAGACGCCGGCTCGCGGCCGCCGCTCCGGGGGTGTTCCTCGTGCTCGCCCCGAGGCAGCCCGAGTCGTTCGACGCCGCGGCCAGAGCGGCCGAGGCCGACGGTCTCGTCGTCGCGCGGCGATCGAGGCTCGAGAACGCGCCTCGCGCGCCCGAGCACGTCGACGTGCTCCTCCTCGACTCCGTCGGCGAGCTCGCGGGCACGTACGCGCTCGGCGGCGCCGCCCTCCTCGGCGGAACGTTCGCCCCGAGAGGCGGGCACAACGTCCTCGAGCCGCTGCGCGCCGGCGCACCGGTCGTCCACGGGCCGTCCACCTTCAACATCCGCTCTGCGCTCGCCTCCGCGACAGGTGCCGTCTTCGCGGCGGCCGACGCTCACGCCGCCGCGGAAGCGCTGCGGCCGCTCCTCGCCGAGCCCGCGACACGGGCTCTCGCATCCGAGGCGGCCCGCGGCCTTTTCGCGAAGCACGCGGGGGCGGCGCGCGTCGCCGCCGACGCGATCCTCGCGCTCGCCCCCGCGGGAGCGGCGCGCGCGTGAGGGCCCTCGCGCCGCTTGCGGCCCTCTACGGAGGCACCGTCTCGGCCCGGCTCGGCGCGTATCGCCGCGGTTTTCTGAGCGTGCGCCGGGCTGGACGTCCCGTCCTCTCGGTCGGAAACCTCGCCGTGGGCGGCACGGGCAAGACTCCTTTCGTGCGCTGGCTCGCCCGTGAGCTCCTCGCACGCGGAATGCGTCCGTCCATTCTCACGCGCGGCTACGGCCGCGCGAGCCGCGGGTCGGTGGTCGTCTCGAACGGCGCCGGGGCCGTCGCCTCCGTGCGGGCTTCCGGAGATGAAGCCGCCGTCCTCGCCCGTGCGCTTCCCCGCGTCCCGATCGTGGCCGATGCGGATCGCCTCGCCGCCGCCCGCCGCGTCGAAGAGCTCGTCCCCGACGTGGGTGTTCACCTTCTCGACGACGGTTTCTCGCATGTCGCCCTCGCCCGCGACCTCGACGTCGTGCTCCTCGACGCGACGGCTCCTGACGCGGGGGGTGCGCTGCTGCCCGAGGGGCGCCTGCGCGAGCCCCTCTCCTCGCTCGCACGGGCCGACCTCATCGTCGTGACGAAGTGCGAACAGGCCGACCCCGCTGCCGCGCGCGCCCTCGCGAACCGTTGGGCCCCCGGGGCGCCCGTCTACCACGCCCGCACGCGGGTCCTCGGCATCCGGGACGACTCGGGGGAGGAGGTCCGGGCCGAAGACCTGCCCGGGCAGACGCTCGTCGCCGTGGCCGCGCTGGCCCACCCGGAGGCCTTCTTCGCGACGCTCAGGGGTCTCGGGATCGCGCCGGCCCGCGCCGTCACGTTTCGCGACCACCACCCATACGGGCCGTTCGCGATGGGCCGGATCGAGAAGGCGGCCGAAGAGTCGGGGGCGACGGCGGTCGTCACGACCGAGAAGGACGCGGTCAAACTCGAGGGACGCCTCCGCCTCCCTCTCTTTCGCGTCGCCGTGGACATGGTCGTTACGGAAGATGACTTTGTCGAGGACGCGCTCCGGCGCCTCGCGCGTCCGCCGTCCTGAGAACCTCGTGGCGAAACATCGCACCGCGCTCCGCAACCGTTTCGAGGCCTTCCTCGCCGGCGCCTTCGGCGCCTTTCTCGCGCGGAAGACGCCCGAGGCCGCCGAGTCGACGGGGCGCGCGCTCGGGCGGCTCTTCCGGAGGTTGGACGGGCGACGCCGTGCTCTCTCGAGAAAGAATCTCGCGCGCGCGTTCCAGGAGCTCACGGCCGTCGAGGTCGAGGCCCTTTCCGTCCGCTGCTTCGAGCACTTCGGGGGCGTGGCGGCCGAACTGGTCCACGCTCTCGCCCACGACCCTGCCGACGCGCTTGCGCGCGTCGAGACGGAAGGCGCCGCGATCGCGAAGGACGCCTTCGCGACAGGGCGCGGCGTCTTCTTCCTGACCGCCCATCTCGGAAACTGGGAGTGGGCGGCGCTCGGCACGGGCGCGCTTGGCATCCCGACTGGCGTCGTCGCGCGCCCGCTCGACAATCCCCTGCTCGACGCGACGTTCACGCGCCTCAGGATGTCCACGGGAAACACCGTGATCGAGAAGCGCGACGCCGCCCGGGGCATGTTGCGCGCCATCCGCCGCGGCGGCGCCATCGGGATCCTCAACGACCAGCATGCCCACCCTCCGGACGCCGTCACGGCGCCGTTCTTCGGTCGCCCGGCCGCCACCTCCTCGGCCCTCGCAAAGCTCGCGGACCGCACCGAGGCGCTCATCGTCCCCGCGTACGCGATCCGCGTCGCGCCCGCGCGCTGGCGCCTGACCTTCGAGGCTCCATTGGACGTCCGCACGCTTTCCCGGGAGGAGCGTGGCGTCGAGAGTCTCACCGCCCGCCTCAACGGAATCCTGGAGTCGATGATTCGCCGGCATCCCGAGCAATGGCTGTGGCTTCACAACCGGTGGCGGCTCGACTAGCTCCAGACGTCCCCGCGCCGGGCGGCCGCACTTCCGGGCCCAAAGAAAAAAACGCCCGGGCACGAGGCCCGGGCGTCGAAGCTCGAAGCTTGTTTTTTTGGCGTTACTTCGTGGAGGGAGTGGCCGTGGCGGGCGCGGCGGTGGTGGACGCCTCGGTCTTCGTCGTGTCGGTCTTCGTGGCGCCGCTCTTCTTCGTGACCTTCTTGTGCGACTTCTTCGTCACCTTCTTGCCAGCGGGAGTCTTGGTCTCGGTCGTCGTCGAGGCCTTCTCGGTCGTGTTGCCCGTGATCGGGCTGGTAGTGGTCTTGGCCTCGGTCTTCGTGGTGGAGGTCTTCGCCTCCTGGGCGAAAGCAACCCCGAGCGACAGAACGGCGACAGCGACGAGAGCGGAAAGGGTCTTCTTCATTTTGTTCTCCAGTCCCCTGTTTCTGTGGCCGGCTCGGGGGCGACCGACAGGCCGGACAGCGCAACCCTGCTGCCACCCACACGAAAGACGTAGTTACAGGACGATAAGTAGCATTTCTTAGAATGGTTTAGAGGGGTGGGGCGTCGGGGGACGCCGACGCGCGAAAAAGAGGCAGGTGCACCTTTACGTGCATCGCAAAGACGGTAACCGTAAAGCCGCGCGGCGCGGTTCCCCTCTTCACTTTCTAAGAAATTCCCTCTTGAGCCCTATTTCAGCTCGACATTCCAGTACGCCATGTCGAGGAAGTTCTTCCACGTCGGGTGGATCCGGTTCGGCGACATCAGGCCGAGCGGAGTCCCCCTCGGCTTCGCCGGGACGCGCCGCAGCTTCATGCCTGCCTCGTCGGGCAGGCGGTTCCCCTTTTTCACGTTGCAGGGCAGGCAGGCGCAGACGATGTTCACCCAATTCGACGGCCCTCCTCGCGAGAGAGGCGTCACGTGATCGAGGGAGAGCTCCGACGTGGAGAAGCGCTTGCCGCAATACTGGCAGCGGTTCCCGTCCCGCATGTAGATGTTGTGGCGCGAGAACTTGACCTCGTTGCGGGGCGACCGGTCGCAGGACAGGAGCTGGATCACACGGGGCACCTTCACGACGAGGTTCGGCGTCGTCACGACGTCGTCGTCCGGCTGAACCGGAATGTCCTGCCATTCGTCCCAGGCGTAGGTCGTGTAATCGGGCAGGACCGCACGGACGTGGCCCTTGTAGAGGAGCGTGAAGCACCGCTTGACGTCCGTCAGCGTCAGGGCCGCGAAGCCGCGGTTCAGTACCAGCACCGAGGAATCGAGCATATCCAAGCATAGCCCAACGGCTGCTAAGGTGGCGCGGGTCCGATGCGAGTCCTCTTCGTACGCCTCTCGTCTTTCGGCGACGTCGTCTTCGCGCTGCCGGCGGCGAAGGCGCTGAAGTCCGCGCTTCCCGGCGCGCGTCTCGCGTGGGCGGTCGAGGGACCGCTCGCTCCCCTTCTCGAAGGCGCTCCTTACGTCGACGAGATCCTCGTCGCGAATACGAGAATGTGGAGAAAAGACCTGCTCGGAAAGAAAACCCGGGAAGGGATTTCAGATTTTCTTAGAAGGGGAAGAGGGCTCGGAGCTGATCTCGTGGTCGATGCGCAAGGACTGTTCAAGTCGGCGCTGATCACAGCCGCCACTCCGGCGGCGCGAAAGGTGGGATTCGGCTTTCGGACCGCCACCGAGAGAATCAACTGCCTCTTCACGAACGAGCGCGTGGACGTC